>JAAEPT010000033.1 GCA_024232295.1 Cytophagales bacterium | reverse complement strand
CATATTGGAATTGTTTTCCACAACTTTTACATAAATAGTTTTGAGCTCCTGTCTTTTTTATCCCATTTTTTACTATTTTAACACTTTGGCAGTGATAACAGCTTATTTTTATACTTATCTCGCACATAAATATAAGATAATACTTTCACTGTCAATCTTTTAATTATCATACATTTTCAATAACAACCAAATTTTAGTGGCTATTTTGTATGTGTACAAGTCAAATAGTTAGTTATTGAACAAGTATTTTGCGCATCACTCCATTTGTATTTAGTAAGTATAAACCTGGACGCATTTCTGTAAATGAAATATAATTTCCTTTAACCTTTTTGATTAACTTACCTTCAATAGAATAAATATATCCAAAGTCCACTTCCTCTGGAAGGTCTAATACATCTTGTGTAGAAACAATGAAAGCTGTTTGTGGAGAATCATTTTTAATTTCTTCAATGGAAGTAATACTACCTAAACAATATTCTTCATTAAATGGAGCAGAAAACTCTGTAACAGAAGTTTCGAATACTAATTCAGATGTTGATCTTAAACCAAAAACATCTGTATCAATTGCACTTTCACATGCTCCCAGATTTAACCATTGTCCCCATTCTTCGGCAGTTGATGGGTCATTTCCTATTCCACACCATTTTGCTTCATATAGTTTTCCATTAAGACTTACTTGATCTCCTCCACAATAGTCAACAGCAGATTTCCATTCTTCAATTTCACAACCATCTCCAAATGGATTATTGACTGAAATTTCATAGCAATCATCTGCTAGACACATGTTATAGATTCTTTCTTCTGCTGTCTCAGAATAGTTGATTTCAGCACTTTCTATTGTTTTAAAGGGAGTTGTAAAAGAAAAAGTAAGTGCATTATTCATTGACTCTAAATCAATAAAAAATTCATAAGGAGTTCTATCAATGACATTTATGCTTTGTATCAGTTCATCATCACTTGGATCTTCATCCTCATTTGAATTTAATGTATTGACAGTAACCTTTAGCTCAACTTCACCCTCTGAAAAATTAATGACACCAAGATCAAGTACTTCAGAAGTATTTGAAGATAAATTGACAGGAAAAGTTTTGCTTGATAAGTAAATATCATCTAATAAAATATCTAGTTTAATTTCTGTTAAATCTTCTATTCCTTTGTTTGTTACTCTTACTTTTGGACTTCCTTGCAATCCACATAATTCATTGGTAAAATCAATGCTATTCAATGCAAGATTATAATTGTCTTTTGGTAATAACTCTAGTAAAGCATTATAAGCATTGATTCGCCCATGTCCATAATAGTTATCAAAACCTTCAATATCTTCTGTTGGATCACCCACTTGATCTTCTGCTGTAGAATTAATCAAATTTCTTATTTCATCAGGAGTAAGGGACAAGTCAAGTCCTTTCATCAAACAAGCAAGTCCTGCTACTTGAGGAGTCGCTTGTGAAGTTCCACCCATCCACCAAGTGAAAGAGGTAGCACTATTGTATCGTGTACTATAAACTCTATTACCAGGTGCTACACAATCAATGTGTGAACCATAATTACTTCCCCATGATGAAGTAGCCTTTGTTACTCTAAGATCATCAGGATTTGTTGCTCCAATCGCCATACTGTTTTCAAAACCAGCAGGATAACGAACATTTGCATAATCGTTATTACCCATAGCTACAACAATTAATGCCCCTGCATTATAGGCATAATCAACAGCATCTTGGAAGGATTGAGAAAAACTACTTCCAGATAATGACATATTTCCAATATGAAGCCCATTATCCGCAGCATAATAAAGAGATTCAATCCAATCAGAATATCTACCTGAATTATCAGCATCAAGAACTTTGAGAGTCATAATCTTACAATTCCAATCCATTCCAGCCATTCCAAAACCATTATTTCCAGTAGAGGCAGCAATTCCAGTTACATTTGTTCCATGTGCATGATCATCTGTAGGATCATTATCATTATTTACAAAATCCCAACCATTGATATCATCTACATATCCATTGTTATCATCATCAATTCCATTTCCAGGTATTTCCCCTTTATTAACCCATAATCTACCTTCAAATTCTTTGTGATCTAGCCTTAAACCAGAATCAAAAACACCTAATACTACTTGATCACTTCCTGTAGTAATATCCCAAGCCAAATCAGTATCCATATCTGCACCTACTTTGGCAGGATGTCCATTCACATCATTGAATGATCCATTATTTACATGGTAATATTGTCTTGAAGAAAAAATGGGATCATTAGGTATAGTTGACTCTCCGTGACCGATGAAATTAGGTTCTACTATATCAAATAGACCACTTGCTTTTAATTCAGCAATCAATTGTTCAATGTTCTGCTCTTCATCAAATGAAATAAGTATCGTTTCTTTATGCTCAGAAGTTCGTTTGTTCTTCGATCCTGGATTTAATAATCTTGTACTAGCCCCTTCAAGAGTAGATAAGAATTCTTGGCTCCTGCGTGATTTTTTTTCGGAGTTGTTTGTCTTTTGTACAATTATTGAATGTGAATCATAATTCTGAGCCACTGCCCAAAAAGTTGAGATTAATAGGCTTATAAAAAGAGAGAGCTTCATTAATAAATACAGTTTAGTTTCAATACTATTAGATAATCTAACCTAGATAAGAAAAGTAAACAAAAACCATTAAATTAATAATTACCAAATATGAAAATAATCAGTTTTGATTTAGATGATACTTTGATTTCTTCAATAGAAAGTTTTGAAACGGAAAAACAGTCCATATTTTCTCAATTAATTGATGGCGAAAAATTAAGAAAAGGAACCAAAGAGTTGTTTACGGTTCTTAAAAAGGAAAATTATGAAGTATGGATTTATACAACTTCTTATCGTTCAAAGTCTCAAATTAGAACTACATTTTTAGGTCATGGTATTTGGGTGAATAACATTATTAATCAACCAATTAGTGTAAAAAGACTTAGAAAGCATCAATGCTATGCTTCTAAAAACCCAAAATTATTTGGGATTGATATTCATATTGATGATTTGAAAGGTGTTGAGTTAGAAGGAGAAAAATATGGATTCAAAACAATCATAATTGATCCATTAGATAAAAATTGGGTAGATATCATTTTGGAAAGGATACAATGTTTACAAAACAAATAAAGCCGTTTCACGAAACGGCTTTACATTTTCTATTTATGGAAGTGATTATTCATTTTTCCACCACTTTTCAGTAGGATATTCACCATGATTTACCAAAAATGTTTCTCCTACTTTTGGTGTAGTCAATGGTAAATTTACCTCTTCAGCCTTTTTAGAAGCTCTTTCAATAGGGTCTTTCCAAGAATGAAGGGCCAATGTAAATGCTCCCCAATGAATAGGCATTACACGTTTTGCTTGTAGATCCAACCCAGCTTGAATTGTTTGTTCTGGCATCATGTGAATCTCACTCCATTTTTCATTGTATTGTCCACATTCCAACAAAGCCAAATCAAAAGGACCATACTTTTCTCCAATTTCTTTGAAGTGTCCAGCATAACCACCATCTCCACTAAAGTAAACTTTGTCTTTCTTTCCATTAATTACCCAAGACCCCCATAGTGTAGCATATCGATCAGAAATACCTCTACCAGAGAAGTGACGAGAAGGAGTCAAGACCAGTTGAATGCCTTCAAAATCTGTTTCTTCCCACCAATTCATTTCTTTTACTTTTTCTTTTTCTATTCCCCATGAAGTCAGATGATTTCCTAATCCTAATGGTACATAGTACTTCTTAACTTTTGGCATTAATTTTTTTACAGATTCATAATCTAAATGATCGTAATGATCATGAGAGAAGATAATGGCATCAATTACAGGTAGTTTTTCAATTTCAATAGGTAATTCTTTTGCATAACGCTTTGTTCCCAATAATGGTGAAGGAGAGGGGCTTTCTCCCAACATTGGGTCAAGTAATATATTCTTTCCATCCATCTGTAGTAAGAAAGCTGAATGTCCAAACCATGTAACTTTTGTGAACTCAATATCTTTGGTTACTAAGCTTAGTGAATCTACTTTTTCTGGAACCAAATTATGGTCAGGAGTACCTTCTGGATTTCCTTTGATAAAGTCAACTAATAAGTCCCAACTGAAACCTCCCACAGCAGTAGGAACAGCATTTATGAAAATTTCTTCTTTATCATCATAATGTCCAGATTTGGCATAAGCCTCTTTTTGCTCTTGTGTTGCACTTCCTCCAAATTGAGGACTAAGGTTTATGAATAAGGTACCTCCAATTACAACTAGGGCAATAATTCCTACGATAATTATTCCCGTTACTTTTAATATCTTTAAAATAATCTTCATTTCTTTTTTAGTTTACTGCATATTGTTTTTGATAAGCACTTGGACTCATTCCTACTTTCTTTTTGAACAATCTAGAAAAATAATGTGGGTATTCAAATCCCAATTCGTAAGCTGTATCAGCTACAGATACATTTGGCTGTAATAATAAGTTTTTAGCCTCGTCAATTAAGTATAAATGAATGTATTCTAGTGCTGTTTTTCCAGTTTCTACTTTTAGTGAATCACTCAAATAGCGAGCGGTTACATTTAATTCTTCTGCTAATAATTCAATAGAAGGTACTCCTCCTTCTCTCAATGTATTCTGCTCAAAATGTCTTCTTAAAATATCATCTACTTGTGAAGATAAATCACTTGAAAATTCTTTTCGATGCAAAAATTGACGTTTGTAGAATCGGTCAGAATATTTCAGCAGTGTTTCTAAGTGAGAAACCATGATTTCTCTGCTAAACTCATCTTGATTGTTATATGTTTCTTCTTGAATACTTTTGACCAAAGCATTAATTGTTTGCTCTTCTCTTGCAGATAAATGCAAAGCCTCATTCGCAGAATAAGAAAAGAAACCATATTTTTTGATGTTATTTCCTAAGTCAGTACCTCTAACAAAATCTTCATGAAATGCTAAGAAAAAGCCTTTTGAAGCAATTGATCCACCAGACCATTCCAGCACTTGTCTTGGAGAAGTAAACATCATTGCACCATTCGAAAAGTCATACTTTGTACGACCATATTTTAGTTCTCCTTCTTGCACTTCTTTTAATGCAATGGTATAGCAATCTGTACTAAAAGCTTCATTTACAGCAAGATTACAGGGTTGCATTTCTATTCCTTCTAAGTCATTAAAAGAAATTGCCATAATCATTGGATGAGCAGGAGCTGGCATTCCAACCTCTTTTGTTACTGATTCTATTGATTTAAAATGCTTCATGATTTTTAGTTTTGAGTAGCTGTTTGATTAATTTCTTTAGCCGTCAAATGAGTATAAGAACTACCATTTTTTGATACATTAATCATTGACCTTCCAATTTCCTCTGATGTAGTAATGGAATTTGGTGATAATGCTTTAAAAACTGGATACAAAATATTCACTAGTGGTAAGAAAACATTGTAAAGTGGTGTTTTTGATTTTACACCTTTTGGTGGCTTAATTCCTCCAGGTCTATACATGAAAGTATGATCAAAGCCCAGTTTTAATAAGTCGTTTTCTGTCTTTCCTTTTACCCTAGCCCACATACTTGAACCTTTTTCAGAACTATCTGTGCCTTGTCCAGAAACATAACAGAAGGTCATGTTAGGATTAATAGCAACCAATGTATTGGCAAAACCTAGTGTTAAATCATAAGTTAATTTTGTGTATTGCTCTTCTGACATTCTAAAAGCCGAAACCCCAAGACAGAAAAAACAAGCATCATATCCTTTCAATTGATCTTGAATAGAAGAGACATCCATAAAGTCTTTATGAATAATTTCTTTAATTTTTGGATTTTGAATATCAATTGGGTTACGATTAATGAGTAATACCTCTGTAATTTTTGAATTATTAAGAGATTCTAATAATACCCCTTTACCTACCATTCCTGTTGCTCCTGTGATAATGACTTTCATAGTTCTTTGTGTTTTTCTTTGATATTACAAAATTGCATGAAAAATGTCGACAAGTGTTTACACAAAATCACATAAGACCAACACTTTTTTGAAAAAACGTTTGTAACTTTGTCGTTTAATTCAAATTTCATATTGTCTTATGCAAGCAAAAAAGATTAAGTCAGCATTAATTTCAGTATTTAACAAAGATAACCTAGACGGTATTGTTAAACTTTTGAATGAGCAAGGAGTAACTATCTATTCTACAGGTGGTACACAGACGTTCATTGAGAGTTTAGGAGTAGACGTTGAGGCTGTGGAAGATTTAACAAACTATCCTTCTATCTTAGGTGGTCGTGTGAAAACTTTGCACCCAAAAATCTTTGGTGGTATCTTAAACAGACGTGATAATGAGTCTGATCAAGAAACAATCGAGGAGTATGGAATTCCAAATATTGATTTAGTAATTGTTGATTTATACCCTTTTGAAGATACAGTAGCTTCTGGAGCATCTGAGTCAGATATTATCGAGAAGATTGATATTGGTGGTATTTCATTGATTCGTGCTGCTGCCAAAAACTTCAAAGATGTAACAATTGTTGCCTCTAAAAGAGAATACCAACCTCTTTATGATTTATTAGCTGCAAAAGGTGGTGAAACTGAATTATCAGATAGAAAGTGGTTTGCTAAGCAAGCATTCGATGTTTCTTCTCACTATGATACTGCAATTTTTAATTATTTTGCAGAAGGAGAGGAAGAGGATACTTCATTAAAGGTATCTATCCAAGAGTCAAAAACATTGCGTTATGGAGAGAACCCACACCAAAAAGGTGCTTTCTATGGTGACTTAGATGCAATGTTCGATAAATTGAACGGAAAAGAGCTTTCTTACAACAACTTGGTTGATATTAACTATGCTATCAACTTAATTGACGAGTTTAAGAATGACAATGCTGTAGCGATCTTAAAGCACAACAATGCTTGTGGTATGGCTACTGCTGACAATACAAAAGATGCTTACTTAAAAGCTTTGGCAGGTGATCCTGTTTCTGCTTTTGGTGGAGTTATCGTATTTACAAAGCCTGTAGATATTGCTACTGCTGAGGAATTACACAAATTATTCTGCGAAGTAGTAATTGCACCTTCTTATGATGCAGATGCTTTGGAATTATTGAAAGGAAAGAAAAACAGAATCTTATTAGTAAGAAAAGAGGTAGCTCTTCCTTCTTCTCAAGTCAAAACATTGTTGAATGGAGTAATTGTTCAAGACAAGGATTTAGCTATTGAAACTGAAGCTGATTTAAAAGTAGTAACAAAAGTTGCTCCTACAGAGGCTCAAATCAAAGCTTTATTATTTGCTAACAAGATTTGTAAACAAACAAAGTCTAACACAATTATTTTTGCAAATGATAACCAATTATTTGCAAGTGGAGTAGGGCAGACATCAAGAGTAGATGCTTTAAAGCAAGCTGTTGACAAAGCAAAGCACTTCGGATTTGACTTATCAAATGCTGTGATGGCTTCTGATGCTTTTTTCCCATTCCCTGATTGTGTTGAATTAGCATATAACGAAGGAGTTATGGCTGTTATCCAGCCTGGTGGATCTATCAATGACCAAAAATCAATTGACTTCTGTGATGAAAACGGAATGGCAATGGTAACAACTGGAGTTCGTCACTTCTTACATTAAGATATATTCTTACAAAATAATAAAAGGCTGTTTCCAGAAGAGACAGCCTTTTTAGTACTTTTTACTTAATTCTAATTAAAAATGGCAGATAATAAATCCCTTCAAACGAAATTTCTTGATTTTGTTAAGTTCTCTTCTTCCCTTACACTTTCATTACTAGCAATTACACTTTTACTTAGATTAGTGGAGTTGATTCAGATGGTGTGGATAAAACCTATATCTGATGATAGTTTAGGAGTAGAACTTATTGGTTTTTTATCTGATCTTGGAGGTTTTTCAATTGTTGCCTTAGTATTGTATGGAATTGGGTTATTATTTGTGTGGAATAAGGTAGTTTACAAAAGCATACTATATGTACTAGGTGTTGTTTACATTATTATTAATTTTTCTACACTTTCTTTTTTCCTAACAGCATTGGTCCCAATGGATCAATCAATGTTTACTTATTCTTTCGAAGAAATCATTGTAATTATTAGATCTTCTCAGAAAATAGGGTTTATGGAGCTATTCATAATGATTGTTCCCTTTGTTATTTTCTTTTTCCTTCCTCGTTTTTTACAGAAGAAATCAATTCCTATTTGGTTAATCCCCTCAATTTTTATTCTTGGAGGGCTAGTTGTTAAACCTATGGTTTATAAGCATGAGAAAAAAACAGTCAATGCTATAAATAAGTCCATTATTACAAATAAGCCAAATTATTACATAAAACAGTGTGCTCGTTATTTTTTCGATAATGAATCTGAGCAAAGTCAAATCGCTCCAAACAGAGTAGTAGATCAATTCATTTCTTTTAGACAGACTGATAAGTTTTATGAAAAGGCTAGTGGAAGTAATAATATTCCAGTTTTTGAGAAATCAAATATTCGTGCTTATCCTTTATTACAAAAAAACACATACAACCCATTAGATCCTTACTTTAAGGAATTCACTCAAAAACCAAATGTTGTTTATATTATTGTAGAAAGTTTAGGTGAACGTTTTTTCAACAAGGAAATAGATCCTTTTCGTCCTGCCCCTTTTCTAGATTCTCTAAAAAATGAAAGCCTTTATTGGAGAAATTGTTTTTCAACTTCTGAGCGTACATTTTGTGTATTACCATCTACATTAGGCTCATTGCCTTATGGGAAGATAGGTTTTAATGAATTAAAAATAATCCCAGACCATGTTTCTGTAACATCTTTGTTAAAGGAAAACGATTATTATAGTTCATTTTTTTATGGAGGTTGGACAAATTTTCATGGAATGGCAAGATTACTCAAAAAAGAAGATATTGATTATATAAGTGATTTTTATCCTAAGAAGTACAAAAAAATTAAAGCTAATTCAAAAGGTTTTTCTTGGGGGTATGCTGATGAACCAATGATGCAAAGAAGTTTAGATGTAATTGATTCTGTCAATACATCTCCAATGTTTAATCTTTATTTGACACTATCAACACATAGTCCTTTTAAGATTCCTAATAGAGAGAAGTATCTAAATTATATCAAGAAACAATTAGAGGGAATAGAAGATGAAGAAAAACGTAAAATGATCCTGAAATATCCAGATCCTTTTATTTCTGTATTGTATGGTGATGAATGTATTAAAAATTTGATTCAGGAGTACAAAAAAAGAGGTTTGTACGACAATACTATTTTTGTGATTACAGGAGATCATGTAATGCATGAGTTGGGAGCCAGAACAGCAAGTGATGTATACAATGTTCCATTAATCATACATAGTCCATTACTCAAGAAGAGTGATAGCTTTGAGGCTGTAGTTAGTCATCATGATATTCCTCCTTCTCTAATCAACTTATTAAAACAACGTAAAGTAATTAAAGCTCCAGATGCTTTTACTTGGATGGGATATGGCTTAGAAATGAATGATAAACCGAATAAAAAGTTTATTCCATTTATGCAGAACAATAAAAATATTGATGCTTGTGTATATGGGAATTATTTCTATTCCATTGACAAGCAGTTGTATAAGTTTAATTATGCACAAAATATTGAAATACATGATGATCCTGTCATAAAGGAAGAAATTGAAAAACGCCTGAAAAATTACCAACAACTGAATTCATACATTTGCTCAAATAATTTGGTAGCTCCTCTCAACATTGTGTTACATAATCATAATGTGAAAGATATTTATGATAACAAACTGATTGATGAGAAGGAACTAAGTAAGGGGAATGAGTGGGAAAGTGAAAAACTTACATTAGAAAGTGATTACAGTACAATGATTTTTGATCTTTCTCTTCAAATATCCTATGCAGACACTAATAAAAATCCTTTGGTGGGTGTGAGAATATATGATAATAATGGTAAATATCTTGATTATTATGCTCTACAAAATGATAACTATCTTGAAGATAAAGACAAGGTAAATAGTCCTAATTTGTATAAGATTACTCGATCAGTTCCTAATAAAGGAATCATTTTTAAGAAAGGTCATCAAATTTCTTTTTTCATAGCAGATGTTAAAAAAGAGATTTCTGTTGAAAATTTAAAAATTAATGTAAAAGGAATAGAAGGAGAGATTGTTGTAAAAAAGCAGAAAAAATCTATTGTTTACAATGATATGCTTCTTGAGAAGATAGATCTTAAAACAAAAGGTGAATGGTGGGGAAAAAAGATATTTTTAAATAAAGATTATAATAGTATTGATTTTGATCTTTCTGTAGAGATGTCTTATTCTAAGACAGATGATAATCCTATTATTGGTATAAATGTATATAATAAAGAGGGTAAATATATTGATTATTATCATCTACAAAATGACAAATACCTCAGAGGAAAAGACAAGATAAATCAATCCAATATTTATAATATTACACGTTCTATTCCTAATGAAGGGAATAACTTTAAAGAAGGACATTCAATTTCCTTTTTTGTGAAAAAAGTTAAAAAAGATGTTTCCATCAAAGACTTAAAAGTAAAAGTAACTGGTATAAAATAAATCATTAAAAATAAAAAAAGGCTGTTTCTGAAAAGTTACAGCCTTTTTTTGTTTTGTGTTGAATGTTTTATATACTTAAAAGCACTAAGAAAATTTTATCAAAACTAAATGCGTTTTATGTGCAAGATTTATTTTATTTTTCGCTATTTTTATAGAAATATTTCTAACAATTTTTCATAATAAAAGAAATGGGTTTATTCGATCTCTTCACGAGTGACATCGCAATCGACTTAGGAACCGCTAATACCCTGATTATCAATAAAGATAAAATTGTGGTAGATGAGCCTTCTATCATTGCTATGGACAAACTAAATAATAAAGTTTTGGCTGTAGGTAGAAAGGCGATGCAGATGCACGAAAGAACACACGAAAATATAAAAACAGTACGTCCTCTAAAAGATGGAGTAATTGCAGATTTCCAAGCTGCAGAGTTAATGATTAAGGAGCTCATCAAAATGATTGAGAATAAGCCTAAATTTTTATCTCCGTCTCATAGAATGGTAATCTGTATTCCTTCTGGTATTACAGAAGTAGAAAAGAGAGCTGTACGTGACTCTGCTGAGCATGCTGGTGCCAAAGAAGTATACATGGTTCATGAGCCAATTGCAGCCGCTATCGGTTTGGGAGTTGATATTGAGCTACCTATGGGATCTATGATTGTAGACATTGGTGGTGGTACTACTGAGATTGCAGTTATTGCTTTGTCTGGTATTGTATGTGAACAATCAATTCGTGTAGCAGGAGATGTCTTCACAAAAGATATCTTAGATTATATGAGAAGGCAACACAATTTATTAATTGGAGAGCGTTCTGCAGAAAAAATTAAAATAGAAGTTGGTTCTGCTCTTACAGAGTTAGATGAGAGCATTGCTCCAGATGACTTTGAGATCAGAGGTAGAGATTTGATGACAGGTATTCCTAAAGTTATCAAGGTAAATTATACAGAAATTGCTTTTGCATTGGACAAGTCAATCTCTAAGATTGAGGAGGCTGTATTACAAGCTTTAGAAATTACTCCTCCAGAACTTTCTGCTGATATTTATGATAATGGTATTCACTTAGCAGGTGGAGGTGCATTATTAAGAGGATTGGATGTTCGTCTGTCTGCCAAAACGAAGTTAAGAGTAAATGTAGCAGAAGATCCTTTGCGTGCGGTTGTACGTGGAACAGGTAGTGTTATCAAAGATATAGAACATTTCAAGGCCGTTTTAATGACATAAAACGCTCATGCAGAAACTTTTTCTTTTATTATATAAATTTAAAACATTTTTGATATTTGTTGTATTGGAATTAATATGCTTATTGCTTATTGTTCAGTACAACAAATACCAGAGTGTCGCTTTCCTAAACTCATCCAATCGATTGGTGGGAACCATTTTTAGTATCACTGGTAATATTGAGGATTATTTTATCTTGAAAAGTAAGAATGAGCAAATTGCTCAAGATTATAGTTTACTTCAGAATAAATTAGACTCTTTGCAAAAAATTAATGATGCTTTGTATTTACAAAGTCAAGAATTGACACATCAAGTTAGTACATTAGATTCTACTGCCAGCTCAAAACATCCATTAGATAAGTTTTTAACAGATACCTCTTTGAGTTTTCAGTACATTCCTGCAAAAGTTATCAACAACAGTGTGTTACATGAAAGAAATTATTTGACTTTGAATAAAGGTTCAAATGATGGAATTGATGTTGATATGGGAGTTATTTGTGCTGATGGTGTAGTAGGGAAAGTAATTGCTGTATCTGGCAGTTTTGCAACTGTGCAATCTCTTTTACATTTGGATACAAAGATTTCTTCAAAGTTGAGAGGAAATTTAAGTACTACTCATTGGGTTCCTTATGATGTACATACTGCAAAACTTGATGGAGTAGAGAGACATCTTAAGATCAGAGATAGAGAACTAATTACTACTTCTGGTTATAATAGTGTATTTCCAGAAGGCATAAAAATAGGAGAAGTAAAGAAAGCTATGCTAGAATCTGATAAATCTCATTATAATATTGATGTCACATTAAGTACAGATTTTAAAACTTTGTACTTTGTTTATGTGGTGAAAAAAAATAAAAAAGAAGAACAACTTAACTTAGAAGCTCAGCGAAATGGAAAATAAAGGCGTTCTTTCTCAAGTCATCAACTTCGTTTTGTATGCTGCAATACATATTTTGGTAATGAATAAATTGCCATTGTATAATACTGCTTTTTGTTATATCTATGTAGCCTTTTTGATTCTTTTACCAGTTAATACTTCACGTACTGTGGAATTGTTTATTGGTTTTGGAACAGGGTTATTCATTGATATATTTTATGATTCTATAGGCATTAATGCTGCTGCTTGTGTGGCTTTGGCTTTTGTGAGACCTTATGTTATTCAACTGTTATCTGGTAAGCATAGTTTTGAAGGAGTAAGTAGAATTTCTATCCAAGAGACAGGAATTCAATGGTTTTTCATATATGCAGGAAGTTTACTCTTTTTGCATCATTTAATTTTATTTTTTATTGATACCTCAAGTAGTCAGTTTATATTTAGCTCTATTGTGAAAGCATTCTTTAGTGCTCTTTATACACTTGTGACCATTATCATCTTTCAATATTTGTTGGCTACAAATACACAAAGACGATGAACGAAAGAACCCGAATTTCAATTGTCATTATTCTTCTTGTACTAGTAAGTTCTATTTTTCTTACTCGCTTATTTTTTTTACAAGTAAAGTCTACTGAATACAAAATCAAGGCAACTAAGGTTACTACCATCAAAAAAGATGTGTATCCTTATCGTGGTATTATCTATGATCGATATGGTAAATTATTGGTCTATAATACTACAGTATATGATTTGCAAATGGTTTTGAAGAAAGCAAAAATTCCTGATACAGCTCGGTTCTGTGAATTATTAGGGATTGATAAAGAACATCTTTTGAAAGAAACAGCCAAGGCAAAAAAACTATTTAGGTATCGTGTTCCTCATCCTCTCATCAAACAAATGTCAAAAGAACGATATGCTAAAGTTCAAGATATTTTTGATTATGAAGGATTTGAATTTGTTCCTAAGCTAGTGCGTGAATATCCTCATGGTAGTTTAGCCAATACATTGGGGTATATTGCCGAAATTAATGCACGAGAAAAAGCAAAAAGTGATACTACAGAACGCTACTACAAAAGAGGAGATTATATTGGTAAAAAAGGACTTGAGAGAACCTATGAACGAGAATTGAGAGGGATAAGAGGAGTCAATTATATTCTAAGAGATGTTCATGGTATTGAAAAAGGGCGATTTGCGGATGGTCGTGCTGATACTTTGGCTGTAGCAGGATATAATTTACAATCTACTATTAATCTCAGTTTGCAACAATATGGAGAACAATTGATGGTGAATAAAATTGGTAGTATTGTCGCCTTAGAACCAAGTACAGGAGAGATTTTATCTATTGTAACAAGTCCTTCATATAATCCTAATTTATTAGCTGGTGAAAATTTTTCTAAAAACTATAATGTTTTACAGAAGGATAGTCTGAAACCATTGTATGATCGGGCAACAAGAGCAAGTTATCCTCCTGGATCTATTTTCAAATTGGTACAAGCTCTTATCGGAATGCAAGAAGGAGTGTTGAAACCTAACACATATTTTACTTGTGATCGTAGTTTAGTAGGATGTCATGGTCACCCTTCTCCATTAAACCTGCATCAGTCTATCCAACATTCTTGTAACCCTTATTACTATAAAGCATTTAAGAAGATCTTGAATCAGAAGTTGGATGCTAAAAATCAATTTATTGATACTCGTTTAGGGTACGAGAAATGGAGAAAACATGTACTTTCTTTTGGATTAGGACAAAAATTAGGATCTGATATTTCTCATGAAAAAGGTGGAGCAGTTAGAAAAACTTCATTTTATAATAAATGGTATGGTGAAAATCGCTGGAAAGTATCCACTATTTATTCAAATGCTATTGGACAAGGAGAATTATTAGTTGTTCCCATTCAAATGGCAAATTTAGCAGCTATTATTGCTAATAAAGGTCATTATTATATTCCTCATACCATCAAATCAATTGGAGATTCAACAGTGAAGTTGAAGCGATTTATGGAGAAACAATATACAACTGTAGATTCTTCACATTTTCAGTTGGTACATGACGCTATGGAAGATGTGATTAAAGCAGGAACAGCAAGAAGAGCATACCACAAGGATATTAGAATTTGTGGAAAAACAGGTACAGCTCAAAATCCTCATGGAGAAGATCATTCTGTATTTATTGCTTTTGCACCAAAAGACGATCCTAAAATAGCCATAGCTGTTTATGTTGAAAATGCTGGGTATGGTGGTACTTGGGCTGCACCAATTGCTAGTTTGATGATCGAAAAGCATTTGAATGATTCCATCAGTCGCCCCTATTTAGAAAAGTACATATTAGAAGGAGATCTGATAAAAAAATAACACTTAGAAGTTGTGAGAAGAGAGAATTCGATTTGGAAAAATATTGATTGGTTAACAATTATCCTTTTTCTAACCTTAGCAATTATGGGTTGGTTAAATATTTATTCTGCGATTTATACTCCAGAGTTAGATCAAAGTATGTTTGATTTTCAGTATCAACCTGGAAAGCAATTTACTTGGATTTGTTTTTCTGTCATTACCATCTCTTCTATTCTAGTAATTGACTTTAACTTTTTTTTCAAGGTTCCATATCTCTTCTATATCGTAATATTAGTTGCCATTGTATTGGTATTAAGTCCTTTGGGAGTGAGTGTAGGTGGTAATAGAGCTTGGATTGACTTAAAGTTTATGCGATTTCAGCCAGCTGAATTTGCTAAATTAGCTGTGGCACTAAGCATTGCTAAGTTTATTGACTCTACCACAAAGTTTCGTTATGGACTTAATAAGGATACAATGAAGGTATTAGGAATTATCTTTTTTGTTCCTATTCTTATTTTGGGTGTGCAAAAGGATACAGGTTCTGCACTAGTTTTTGCTTGTTTTATTGTGGTTTTATTTCTAGATGGACTAAGCTTTGTCATTCCATTAGTAGGCATTGTATTGGCTGGTATTTTTGTTTCTAGTTTATTGGTAAATCCAGTTTATTTAATCTTAGGAATCATTGGCTTTTGTCAATTGTTTTTATTCTTTTTTATCAAAAAAGTAAAGTCAGAATTATGGGTTTGGAGTTTAGCCACAGCTTTATGGGTTGGTGCTCTTGCATTTAGTCAGTACATTGAGCTTAATGTACTATACCTTATTGCAGGAGAAGTAACTGTTGTTATTACTATGTTAGTCTTTTTCCTTCTTAGGGATAAAAGTACTTTAGTAGTATCCACTTTATGTATAGCTCTTGTTTTGAGTTCAATTCCATTGAGTACAGATTATATCCTAAATGATATTTTACAACCTCACCAAAAGAAACGTATTGAGGTAATGATTAACCCTGAATCAGATCCAAAAGGAGTGGGTTGGAATGTGATTCAATCAAAGACAGCTATTGGTTCTGGTGGTTTGTGGGGAACAGGCTATCAACAAGGAACCTTTACAAAGGGGGATTATGTACCAGAACAACATACCGATTTTATTTTTTGTACCATTGGTGAAGAACATGGTTGGGTAGGAAGTATCACAGTTATTACCTTGTTTATGATTTTGTTGATTCGTCTACTTTTATTAACTAATAGACAACGTTCACGATTTGCCAAAATATATGGTTATTCTGTTTTTTCCATTCTCTTTTTCCACTTTATGATTAATATAGGAATGGTAATCGGACTTTTACCAGTAATTGGCATTCCTCTTCCATTCTTTAGTTATGGAGGTTCATCACTTTGGGCATTTACCATTATGATTTTTATTTTCATTAAGTTGGATATGCATAGAACGCAGATTTTGGCTAGAGGCTAATTACTAAACTGTAAAACTTTAATTACAATTTTACTTTCAACCTTTTATCAAGAAGAGAGTATAAAATTCAACTTTTAAAACAAAAAAACTTATGATACATTATCTAGAGTATCAAGATGAAAAATCTCATAAATTTTGGGAAATTACTTTTGATAGAGATGAAGACCTGATAATAACAACTTATGGGAAAATAGGAACACAAGGTCAAAAAAGTAAAAAAGAAATTGATTGGGAAACACTTGAAGAAGTAGAAAAACACATTTCAAAGCAAGTTGCTTCAAAAATCAAGAAAGGGTATCAAGAAAAAGAAATCAACCCTAATAGGGAATTATCTGTGTTGGTTAAGAAACTGTTGGATATTAACCCTGACATTGAAACAACTACAATTTATACAATCACGACCAAAGAAGAAGCCCATACAAATACTGATGTTAATAGAGTAGGAGGTTTGCCATTAGGAATCCAAGAAAAAAATTGGCCGAAAAATGAAGAAGGAGAACTTTTGACTCATGCTTACACAATTGATTTACAGAAATTTGATAAGCGAGAAAATCATGAAGATTTATCAGAGTATAGGGCAATTGTTTACTTTGTGGATGAAAAAAGTGAAGATCTTACTACTTTGATAGATGTTTTATTGACAGAAGAAGATATTTTAAAAGGGGAATGGATAGATTGTCCATATACTTTTGAACATAGTTCAATATTTGATATTTCTAAAACATGGCAAGGACACGAAGTTGAAGTTCCTTTTGATTTATTTGAGGAAGGTTTTGTAGAAAATTTAGATGAGCTTAGAGATGAAGCAGAAGATGACCCTGATGCAGAATATTCTGTAAAAGCACTGGATTTAATTGAACAAATTAGTGAATGTCTATTTACAAAGAACTATGTAGGAGGTGGTGCAACTTGGCTACAAGAAGATGAAGGAAATGGTATGGGTTTTTTCATTATGCAGTTTGATGAACGTTTTGTAAATATCAATTTGGGAGATTGTGGGATAATGTATGTTTTTGATGATGATCATCTTTGGCAATGCTATTAAAACAGTTAAATGACTTCCGTAGATTTATTAATAATGAGTTTATGGAAGTTTTTTTATGTTTGAAGAATTTAGTGTTTGCCTATAATTATTTAATATAATTTTTTTACTGTTGTAAGTTATGTGAGGTACTTTGTCGTTATTTATTTTAGTTTTTACAACACAAAATAAGCTATACGCAAATAGAATAAAGATTAGTAAAACTCTAAAATATGGAATTATGCTAGTTGTTTTCATAAAATAAAAATCTTCTTAATATTTATTTAGATTAATTATAAATAAATATAATCAGAATAATTTAATGTTTCTTCATTTGCGGTTATTTTATCACTAAAAACAGAAGTTTTTTTCCAAAACCAACTTCTTTGTATTCACCTTCTCAAAAAATGCTTTTTTTTTGAATGCCAATTCATTTGAAATTTTATCTTTGTAAGCTAGAAACAATTTTAATGAGATGAAAAAGTTATTTACTATCTTTCTTTCATTATTTCTTTTCAGTGGTTTAGCATTTGCAGAAGGCGAGCATACTGAAGAGCATAATGAAGTACCTTCAACAGAGGTAAGTGTAGACTCTACACACCAAGATTCAACAGCACATGTTGATACACATGTAGCAGGACATGGAGACGCTCATGGAGATGACCATCATGGACATTTACCAGCAGGTTGGTCTGTAATCCCGTTTGTTGTGTTGTTATTAATGATTGCCACAGGACCATTGTTTTTTGAGCATTTCTGGCACCACTACTACCCAGTAGTAGCTGTCGTTTTAGCTTCTTTAGTAATTGGGTATTACTTATATCGAGGTGATTCAGGTAGTGTAATTCACTCATTAGCAGAATATATTCAGTTTATTGCCTTATTAGCAGGTTTATTTATGGCTTCTGGAGGTATTCTTATCAATGTAGATAAGAAAGGAAAGCCAATGACAAACGTTGTTTTGTTGATTATTGGAGCTGTTTTATCAAATTTAATTGGTACTACAGGAGCTTCTATGTTATTAATTCGTCCATTCATTCGTTTGAACAAAGGACGTGTGAAGCCTTACCACATTATGTTCTTCATCTTTATGGTATCTAACGTTGGTGGTTCTTTAACACCAATTGGTGATCCTCCATTGTTCTTAGGATTCTTGAAAGGTGTGCCTTTCGCATGGACATTGACTCATAACTTTGTTCCATGGATATTTGCTATTGCTATTTTAGCTGTTGTATTCTATATTTTTGACAGCAAAAACACTGAATCTACTGAAGAAGAAACTGAGTACTCTGGTAAAATTACAATTCAAGGAGCAAAGAACTTTGTTTGGATTGCTATTGTAATTGCAGCAGTATTTATCGACCCTAATGTATTTGATTGGGTACCAGGTATCAAAGCTACTATTCACGGACAAGAATTGAAATTCTCTTTCATTCGTGAGACATTGATGTTAGTTGTTGCTTGTTTATCTTACTACTTTGCAGATAAAGAGGCATTGAAAGGAAACGAATTTGAATTTGAACCAATCAAAGAAGTTGCATTTATCTTTATTGGTATCTTCTTTACAATGATGCCTGCATTACAGTTAGTAGCTGCATTTGCATCAAGCCCAGAAGGTCGTGAAATGATTGGATTACACTCTTTATATTGGGGAACAGGAGCTTTATCTGGAGTATTGGATAACGCACCAACTTATGTGAACTTCTTAACAGCTGCAATTTCTGCTGATGGTGGTTCTATTGCAAATATGTCTGATGTAAAAGATTATGCTGCTGGAGCTGGAATCTTTAAAGACACAGAGTCTATTGTTCGTTTGACTGCAATCTCTGTTGCTTCTGTATTCTTTGGAGCAATGACATATATTGGTAATGCACCAAACTTCATGGTAAAATCAATTGCAGAGCAAGTAGGTATTAAGATGCCTTCATTCTTTGAATATATTGTGAAGTACTCTTTAGTAATATTATTACCTATTTTATTAGTTGTATGGGTAGTATTCTTCTTATTAGGAGCAATTAACTTATTTGTATAAGGTAAAACTTATTTAAGTATATTATTGAAAAGGTTGTCTTATCCAAGACAACCTTTTTTGTTTTTTAACCCTATACTTACAAAAAAAATTAAAATAGAATTGTATGAGTAAATTTATCAAAATAAGTTCATTAGCATTTTTATTCATTGCTTGTTTGGTTGTTGGTCAAGAAATTGCCAAAAACCCTATGGAGATAGCACCACTCAAGAAAAATAAAAAAGCACCAACTACTGGTGAGTTATTGAGTATTCAAGGAGAGAAGGTACAGTTTGGTGAATTGATTAAAGACAAAAAAACATTAGTGATTTTTTACAGAGGAGGATGGTGTCCATTTTGTAATCGACATTTAGCTAATCTTCGTGATATTGTAGAACCACTAAAGGCAAAAGGAGTTCAGATTATAGCAATTAGTCCAGATAGTCAAAAACGTTTAGAGAATACTTATATCAAACACAATCTATCTTATGAAATTTATGGAGATGTTAATTTTGATGTAATGAAAGGTTTTGGAGTTGCTTTCAAACAAGGACAAATGACTTTACCAGTTCCTTCTGTATTTTATATCAATGAAAAAGGAAAAATTAAGTTTGCTCACCATAATTCAGATTATACCAAGAGACTTTCTAATAAAAAAATATTGAAAGCCATAAAATAATTCAAAACAAAAAGGCTATCTGATCAAACAGATAGCCTTTTTCATTTTATGAAGAATTACTTCTTACTTAGCAGCAGCATAGTTTGCAGCTACAGCTTCCCAGTTAATTACATTCCAGAAAGCAGAAATATAATCAGGTCTTCTGTTTTGGTAGTTTAAGTAATAAGCGTGCTCCCACACATCTAATCCAGCGATTGGAGTACCTTTTACTTCAGCAATATCCATCAAAGGGTTATCTTGGTTTGGAGAAGAAGTAACCGCTAAAGAACCATCAGCTTTTACGATTAACCATGCCCAACCAGAACCAAATCTAGTAGCAGCAGCTTTAGAAAACTCCGCTTTGAACTCTTCTAAAGAACCAAAAGCACTGTTGATAGCCTCAGCTAACTCACCAGTAGGCTCTCCTCCAGCATTAGGAGCTAAGATGTTCCAGAACAAAGAGTGGTTATAGAACCCTCCTCCATTGTTTCTTACAGCAGGGCTAGTTGCTCCAGCTACAGCTAAAATGTCTTCGATAGACTTACCTTCTAACTCAGTACCTTCGATAGCACCATTTAAGTTAGTTGTATAAGCATTGTGGTGCTTTCCATGATGGATTTCCATCGTCATTTTATCAAAATGTGGTTCTAATGCATCACTTGCATACGGTAATTGAGGTAATTCAAATGCCATTTTTAATTGTTTTTAAAAGTTTAACAATATGTATTATTCTAAAATTAATTAAATCTAATTTATTTTAAAATTTTTAATTAGTCTTTTTGACTAAGGGTTAAACAGAGAATGATATGAGTTTGTTCAGAAAAAAAATCTTGATTTTTTGTTTTGGCATTGTCATTGACAAGCAGAACTTCATTACATTTAATGAAGAATTTTACAAAAATTGAAAATAATGAAACAGATAATTACCTTTTTTATTCTTTGTAGCACACTTAGTGCTTTTTCTCAAAATAAACTCATTGAAAAAGGAGAGTGGTACAAATTACTAAAGATTGGGGCTTGTAACAAGGTACTTTGTACTAATAATGGCAAAGAGAATAAAACACCACTTTATCTAAATGGGAAATATGAAAAAGAGGTGCAGAATAATAAAGACATTATTCTTTGGCAGTTTATTGATAAAGGAAATGGTTATTATCATGTCCAAAATAAAGATTCTAAGCTTTTTTTATCGAGCACAAAAGATTCAACTATTATTCAAGTAAAACAGCCTACAAATTATTCTCTTTGGGAAATTACTAAAGAGTATAAATCACTTATTTTTTTGAATAAACAACTCAAGATGTACTTAGGTATAAAAGACAAAACAAAAAATGCTTCTATTATACTTACTAAATGGGCAGCTGCTTGGAAACCTATCAAAGTAGGAGAAGTTGAAATAAAAGAAAATACATCATACGAATTATATAATAGTTTTCTCAAAGCTCATCTTATAGCAAATACAGATAACACAAAAGCAATTGTAAAAGCAAAACCAAGAGTAATGATTTATCATGCAGGAGCAAATTCTTCTAATAAAGAGAGTAAACATTGGGTATTTACTCTTGTTGACAAGCAATACTATTATATTCAGAATAAGGCTTCAAACAAATACCTAAATAAAGATTTTACATTGGTAGATGAGCCTAGTGAAACAACAAAATGGAAGCTGTATAAAAATGATGAAGAAAAAATGAGCCTTCAAAATATTGATAAACAGTTTTTAACATTCAAAAATAGAAGCATAATTGCTGATAAATATTTTGGTTCTAAAACCCAATTTACACCAGTCATTGTAAACACTAAAGAATAAAACATACCATTAACTAAATATTAAACAAATGAAACACTTATTAACAATTTTATTTTCCCTAAGCTTGATTTTTGCTACACAAGCACAGTTTAGGGTGAATACATGGTACAAATTAACCAATAAGAATAATAATCTTTCTATTGCCAATAACGGACAAAAGAACAAAGGTGCTATCATGAATGCCAAAAGAAAAGTAGGGCAAGGCGGACTTTGGAAGTTTATTAATATGGGGGGAGGTTTTGTTCGTATTCAAAATAAAAACTCCAAAATGTACTTGGCTAATTTTGGTAACAGAAGCAATGGTGCAAAAATAAAACAAACAAATACTCCTGGAAGTGGGGCTTTGTGGAAAATTAGAGATGTAACAAATGGAGGTGTACGATGTATCACTATTCAAAATAAAATTTCTAAAATGTATTTGGCTACAGCTTCTAGTTCTGATAGAACATCAGTGATCCAATCTAGCTACAATAGTCGCTGTCTATGGAGGCTTGTTGGTAATAACAGTACAACAAATAACACTAATACAACTACTACTTATAATAACTCATCAAATAATAATAGCTCTTCTTCTAGTGCTAACATACAACCAAATACTTGGTATAGAATGAAGTCTTCTATTTCAAAAAAATATATTGCTGCTAATGGAAGAAGAAATCATGGTGATGTAATGTCAATTACTAAACAAAACAGAGAAGACGCACATTGGAAGTTTATCAATATGGGGAGTGGGTATTATCGTATTCAAAATAAAAAAACAAAGTATTATTTAAGTGCTCATGGTCAACGTAATAATAATGCTCTTATGAAAATGGTAGGTAATCCAGGTATAGATGCTCTTTGGTACGCTCAAAAGAGTAAAGATGGTCGTGGATATACTTTCAGGAATAAACAAACAGGAATGTTATTTGGTACTTTAGGAACTTATGAAGGAGCTACTATCGTGCAGAAAAGAGCGTATGATAAAACAACTTGGATATTAGAAGTAGAAGGAGCTAGTGGTTCGTCTTCAAATACTGGTGTTAGATATCCACATAGTGACAATGTAAATGCTTTCAGTCCAAAAAGAGGGGGACAAATTGCAAGAGCAATGGTTCGTTATACAGATCAAATTTTTATTCGTTCCGTAAAAGATAGAAATGGAAGGACTAATGTAGTTCGACCAAGAGTAGGACAAAAGATTTATTTCTTCCCTCAGCAAGTTAGTTCATCTCAAGGAATAAACTTTGATCCTAAAAAACCACCTGTTTGTGGACAGGTTTATAGGATTGTTGCTACTTCTCCACAACTAAAGTTAGATAGACCAATGCCACATATGAGAAACAGAAATAACTCACATTTTAGTTATGTTGTAGAGATTTATTAAACAAAAAGATATTTTAATTGTAAAAAAAGGGATAGGTTATTGGAACTTATCCCTTTTTTCTTGTCATTTATATACAGAGTTTTAGTCGATAATAACTAATATTGTGCATTATGAAAAATGAACGTTTACTTCTCTTTGTCATGGCATCTGTGCAATTCACGCACATGCTATACCTTATGGTTTTGGTACCAATGAGTGATTTGATAATTGATGAGTTTCAAATTAGTACACAAGAATTTAGTTGGTTGGCAGCTGCCTACCCATTAAGTTCTTTTGTTTCATCGATTTTGGGAGTATTTATTTTGGATAAATATGAACGAAAATCTTCATTGCTTATCGCTTATGGTTTATTCATTGTTGGTTGTTATTTATCAGCATATTTACCTACCTTTGACAATCATGAACATAATTTTTATGCATTATTATTTTCACGCTCTTTCACAGGTCTATTTGGTGGTGTAATTAGTGCTTTGGTCTTATCAATTGTGAGTGATCTTACACCAAAAGAACGCAGAGGAAGTGCGATGGGTATTGTCATGTCATCTTTTGCTTTGGCAGTGGCAGTAGGAGTACCTTTGGGACGTTTCTTGGCAGGAGCCTTAGATTGGCAAACACCATTTTTATTGGTGACAACACTTAGTTGTTTCTTTTTCTTAACTGTATTAGCATTCATTCCTCCAGTAAATGCCCATTTACAATACAATCAACGTCAGCATTCTATTCAAATGATTAAGAATGCATTTCAAAAACGTCCTCAGCGAAATGCTTTATTATTCATGATGTTTATTGTCATTGGTAAGTTTAGTATTGTGCCTTTTATTGCTACTTATATGAGATATAATATGGATTTCTCAGCAAGGGCAGTTCCACTTATTTACTTTCTTGGAGGTATAGTATCTGTGATTTTCACCCCTCTTATTGGAAGGCTTTCTGACAGAGTTGGTAGAAGAAATACATTTTATTTCTTAGCAGTTATTTCTATTTTCCCTCTTTTTGCAATTACACACAGTACTCCACAAAGTGTTTTTGCAGCCTTATTGGTTACATCCTCTTTCTTTACCTTTATGAATGGTCGTATGGTACCTGTCAATGCAATGATTTCTTCTGTACCAGAACCTCAAAATAGAGGAGGTTTTATGAGTATGAGTGCTGCAGCACAATCTCTTGCCACAGGTATTGCTTCTATTGTAGCAGGATATATTGTACAAATTGATACCGACCAGAAATTGATAGATTTTGATTATGTAGGATACATTGCAATTGTATGTACAATTATTTCGATTTTTATTGTGAAGAAAGTAGAATCAAGAGTAATGTAAGCATACGAAAAGACTTTTTCTTTTCGTTCAAAACAAAGAGTTAAAAATAAAATTCTTCTTTTATGAACAAAGCCCTTGTCGCTGTTCTTCTTATTCTTGGATTATTTGCTTGTACACGAGAAGATGAGATAATAAATGATGATACTAGTGTTAAACTACGTTTTTCACAAGATACGCTTACATTTGATACATTGTTGACAACTGTTGGTAGTATCTCCAAAAAAATAAGAGTTTATAATGATGATGATAATGCTGTTAAGATTTCATCTATTAATTTAAATACTTCTTCACCTTATCAGCTCATTGTAAATGGTAAAAAAACAAAAAGCCAAAGTGATATTCTACTTCTAGGAAAAGATAGTTTATTACTTATTGTTAATGTTACGCTAGATCCCAACAGTCAAAATATTCCTTATCTAATTCGCGATTCTATTGTTTTTGAAACAAATACCAATATTCAGGATATCAAACTTGAAGCATGGGGTAGAGATGCACATTTTCTGAAAAGTGGAGAATTGGAAGATTGTGAGACAATCTGGGAAAATGATAAAGCTTATGTGATAACAGACTCCTTAGTTGTAAAAGAAGGTTGTAGCCTTAATATCAAAGAAGGTTGTCATATTTTGTTTAATTATGGTGCAAAATTAGTAGTGAATGGGACACTAAATGTAGAAGGAAGTGCAGATAGTTTAGTTCGTTTTTTTAATGATAATGACCTTAGTGTTTTCAAGGATGATGCCTTAGGGTATTGGAGAGGAATTGAGTTTGGAGAAACAACCAAAAATAATTCAATAACTTATGCACACATTCAGAATGCTTTTTATGGTTTATCTTTTGCTGAAAATATAGCTGATTCTGTTTTTGAAATTCAACTAAAAAATGTACAAATCTCTCAAATGTTAAATAATTCTATTGAAGGGAAGACATTTGATCTAGTAGCAGAAAATTGTTTGTTTAGCAATTCTCTCAATCACTTATTAGATGTGGACGAGGGAGGAAATTATCACTTTACACATTGTACTTTTGCTCACTTAGGAAGTGGAACTAAACAAGAAGCAATTGAAACCAATGGTGGGAAGTTAACTCTCATCAATTCTATTGTATGGGGAACTTCACGAGAAGAACTTTCTGTGGAAGAAACAGAATCTTATTTTCTTAATAATTTTATTAGGACAGAACAAGAAGGATTAGATAATCAAAATACATTAAATGAAGATCCTATGTTTGTTGCTCCTTCTTTACTTAATTATTCACTAGATTCACTTTCTTTGGCTGTAAATATTTTGGAAACAAAAGTTTTGGAGCAAGACTTAAAAGGTAATTCGAGAGATGATTTACCAGATATTGGGGCACTAGAGTTCATTCCTAATGTACTGCCTCAAGAAGAGTAAAAAGAAAAAACCTCACAAGTCAATTTGTGAGGTTTTTTAATATTTTTAAACAGATAATCCTGCTTCTAATCGAGAGAACTTTGTATAGTTAACAGTATCTCCCAATGCTTTGTAATGTCTAGTTAACACAGATAAAAAAGAGCTGTCTTTTGCAAAAGGATTTGCCTCAGAAACTCCATTCATCATAAGAGTCATATATAGATTGTATTTAAAGGGGGAAGGACTCACCCTTAAAGACTCTAGCAATTGGTTAATATCTATAATATCCATACTTAAATTTAGTAAGTAGGATGGAACCCTATTATATTCTTTCGACTATTGAAAGTAATTCATAGATAAATGAAATAAGTTTTAAGTATTAACTGATAAAATAGAGATTATATCCAGTGTTTTGTGTTTAAGTGATTGATATTCAATTGATAATTTTATAAAAACTAATTATTGTTTTCTCATGAAATGATTTTTAGCAATATTTGATGAAAAAAGAAGTATAATGACATTATTACACATGCCCGTAGTACCTGTATTGAGTATATTATTCTTGGCAATTGTAGCAATTAGTATAATCTTGACATTGATTATATTGGTGATAACTTACTTTGCACAAAAGCGAAAAATAACGAAAAAGCAATTTTTTTTAATTTCATCAATTCCCTTTGTGGTAGCTTTTATTTGTTATACACTTTTCTTCGTATTCTAAAAAGAAAAAAGCTTCACTTAAATAAATGAAGCTTTTAAGATTTCTTATTCTTCAACCCAAGTTACCTTATCAGTAATTGGCTTTCTGTTTCCTTTTGGAAAATCTACTTTTGGATACCCCATAAAAAAGAAACCGAGCAAAGTATCATTTTCCCTTAAACCAAAGAATGAATTTGCCTCCTTTTTATAAGTTACTCCGCCACTTCCCCAATAAGCACCAATTCCATAAGCTCTAGCAGTCAAATACATATTTTGAACAGCACATGCCACAGCTTCAATATCTTCTACTTCTGGTACTTTATCGCTTGGACTTACTCCAATAGAAATAACATGAGAGCATTGTGTAGGCTTCAATTTCAACTTATCATATTTCTTTTGATCAAAGTTTTCTCCTGACAATTCTTTGTATAATTCTGCTTGAAAAGTAGCCAATTTCTCTAATCCTTTTCCACTAAATACAGTAAAACGCCAAGGCTCTGTAATACGGTGTGTAGGTGCCCAATTTGCGTTTTCTAAAATCTGCTCTACAATTTCTTTATCAATCACCTCTCCATTAAACATTTGAGGATATACTGACCTTCTTTCTTTAATTAGGCGATTTATTTCATTTACATTAAAGTCCATTCTGATATTTTTTATAATTTGATATCTCAATTTCATTTATCTCTGCCCAAAATCCAAATTCATGACAACAGAAGAACATTTTTTACAACTTGCTGAACTTCTTAAAATCGAAAAAGAAGCTGATTTTCAGCAATATCAAGATTATATTCAAAATACTTCCATCAATCAGCAAAAGGAAAAAGGGATTTGCTGGTATCCACTTAATATCAAAGAGCAAGGGTATGGTTTGGGGGATTATCCTTATCTGATTGTGGAAAGAAATGCAGAAACTCCTCATCAGTTTAGTGGAGGAAATGTCATTAGTTTCTTTTCTATGCAAGATGAAAGTACAGAGGAGATTCAAGGTACTGTTCATTATGTGAATCGTCATGAAATGAAAATTAATTTTCTGATTAATGATTTGCCTGATTGGGTGAGAAAAGGAAAGATAGGTGTTCGTTTATTTTTTGATGAACGTACATTCAATGAAATGAATAAGGCTCTAGCACAGTTGATTAATAAAGAAAATAAACGTGCCTTGGAGTTGGCAAAGGTGTTTTTGGGAATTAACTCTCCTTATTTTAGAAAAGAATATTCTTTTGAACTTCCCTTACTCAATGAATCTCAAAACAAGGCAGTTCAAAATATCATTAATACAGAAGATGTAAGTATTGTACATGGTCCTCCTGGAACAGGAAAAACAACTACTTTAGTTGAAGCCATTCATCAACTAGCAAAGCATGAAGGAACAATATTAGTGACTGCTCCAAGTAATGCTGCTGTTGATTTATTAACTGAAAAATTGGCTACTAAGGGGTTAGATGTATTAAGAATTGGTAATCTTTCTCGTATTGATGAAAAAATTGTTGAACATACATTAGAACAAAAAATTAGTCTTCACCCTCGTTTTAAGGAAGTGAAAAAAGCCAGAAAAGATGCTCAAGAACTGCGAAAAATGGCAGGGCAATACAAACGAAATTTTGGAAAGGAAGAAAGAGAGCAACGTAGATTGGTTTATAAGGAAGCAAAACAAGTGGCTCAATATGGAATAGGAATAGAGGATTATATCATTGAAAGTTTAATTGAAAAGGCTCAGATAATTACGACAACTTTGGTCGGTGCAAATCATCGTTATTTACAAAACCAGACGTTTGATACTGTAGTAATTGATGAGGCAGGGCAAGCTCCTGAACCTGCTTCTTGGATTCCTATCTTGAAGGGAAAACGTGTAATATTGGCTGGTGACCCTTATCAACTTCCTCCAACCATCAAATCACAAGAAGCTCAAAAAAAAGGCTTAGAAATTAGCTTGATGGAGCAAGGAATCAAGAATATTGAAGAGGTTTCTTTGTTGGATACTCAGTATCGTATGAATGAATTGATTATGAATTTTTCTAATCAACAATTTTATGATAATGAATTAAAAGCTCATGAAACTGTCAAAAGCCAATTATTAACCAATCATGAATTGGCTGTTGAGTTTATTGATACAGTGGGTTGTAGCTTTGATGAAAAACAAGTGGAAAACTCTACTAGTTTACACAATCCAGAAGAAGGGAGTATTATTCAAAAACATTTGGCTCAATTGGCAGAAAGTTCTCCAATTGATGAATATTCTTTGGGTATTATCTCTCCTTACAAAGCACAAGTTGAATACCTCAAAGAAATAATAGAGGTGGGTACAGTCAATACAATTGATTCTTTCCAAGGACAAGAGCGAGATATTATCTATATTTCTCTTGTTCGTAGTAATGAAGGAGGAGAAATTGGTTTCTTGAAAGATTATCGTAGAATGAATGTTGCTATGACTAGAGCCAAAAAGAAACTGGTCATTGTAGGAGATAGTGCCACATTAGCTAATGATTCGTTTTATAATCAGTTAGTAGATTATTGTTCAGAAATAGGTGCTTATCGCTCTGCTTGGGAGTTTGCCTAAAAATTAAAAATCACGCTAAGCTCAAATACCTTAGCGTGATTTTATTGATTACAAAATCTCTGGACACCTTTCAAATTGTAAGTCCTCATCTAGCATTTTTCGGTAAGTGATATGAATCTTTGCTACCTTTCCAATTGATTCTGCAATGTGAATCATTTTAGGATTAAAATCACCAATCCAGTTCATCTCATAATCCAAATACCTTCCTCTAATCTTATCTTGAACATAAGAACGACCAAACATTACAATGGCAGCTTCTAGCCCTTTTCCTTGATGTTCTGGTACAATTCCGAAACCTCTGCCCACCATTTTTTTATTGATTCCCATCAATTGCATATATTTGAATTTAATTTTTCCCCATAGATTCAATTTTCCATTGAGGTGCTTAAAGAATTGATTCACTTCTGGGAGATTTAGAAAAAAGCCAATAGGTTTTTTATCGTAGTAAGCAAAATATACAATTTGTGGATCAACAATCGGCTTCATTTTTTTCATGATGCTTTGGGCTTGTGCCAAACTCATTTCATTTACTCCCTTATGCTTTACCCAAGCTTTGTTGTAGATTGTTCTAAAATCTTCTGTGTATTTATCTAGTTGTTTTAAGTCTAGACATTCGAAAGTATAGTTTTTATCCTGAACAATGCGATTAGCTTTTATGCGGTATTTTTCATCCAAAGGTTCATTCACTTCACGAGCAAAAGTCAATTGTTTGAAATAGGTCTGAAAGCCATAATTTTCAAAAAATGCTTGATAATATGCCTTTGTATAAGGCATTTGATAATTTGGATCCCGATCAAAACCCTCTATCAGTAATCCCCACCAGTTATCTCTTGTTCCAAAATTAATAGGTCCATCCATTGTATTAATTTTTCTTTCTGTGAGCCACTTTTTACAAGTGTCAAAAAGTAGAACTGCTGCTTGTTCATTCTTAATACATTCAAAGAAACCCATTCCACCAATTTTAAGCTCTTGTCCAAAAGAATCAGTATGTTCTTTTATTTTATTATCTATAAAAGCTGCTACACGTCCTATGGTATTTCCTTCATTATTTTGTAGAATCCATCGTGTACACTCTCCATGCTTGAAGTATTTATTTTTTTGAGAATCAAAAACAAACTCAATATCCTTATCTAATGGACGAATCCAATGTTTATCTTCTCTATATAGTGTTATTGGGAGTGCTAGAAACTCTTGTATGTGTTGAGAACTTGTTACTTCAATGATTTTCATAGTATGGGAATTTAAAAAATGTCAAATGGAATATCAAGGAGTTTGCTCTTTGTGTATTATCTTTGGGTTAAAGTTCTATAACAAACTCTTATTTATCTGATGAAAAAAATAATATTCGCTTTAGCTCTTGTGAGTTTATTGGTTTCTTGTGAAACAAAAACACTTCCTTATATCGACTTGCGAGAAACAGGTACAGGTAAGCATTATACTATTCCAGCATTTAGTTTTGAAAACTGGGACGGTCAAACAATTACCAATGAAACATTAAAAGGAAAAATATATGTTGCTGATTTCTTCTTTACATCTTGTCCAGGTATTTGTCCAGTAATGCAAAATCAGATGGCAAGGGTACAAAAAGAATTTGAAGGCAATCCAAATATTTATTTCTTATCACATTCCTTAGATCCAGATAATGATTCTAAGGAAGTCTTAAAGTCTTATGCAGAAAGATTGGGAGCAGATACCAAAAGTTGGTTTTTTGTGAGAGGTAGTGAAGAGGATATTTACAAAATGGCAGGTCAAGGTGGCTATTTCATTCCAGTAGAGAAGAATAAGGATGCTCCAGGAGGAATTGATCATAGTGGTCGTTTTATTTTGGTAGATAAAAGTGGAAACATTAGAGGAAAGTACTACGAAGGAACAGATGAAGAAAGTGTTGATCAATTGATTGATGATTTAAAAACACTATTAGAAGAATAATATCTGACTGAGATGAAAAATTTGATAATTAGCAGTTTACTTACTTTTTTATTGATTTCTTGTGGACAAAATACTGAATCAACCAAGAAGAAAGCTTTTGAGATGCGTAGTTATTTGGCAGGAAAGCATTTGTACAAAGTAAACTGTATTAATTGTCATAAAGCAGATGGAAAAGGGCAGGGTCGATTGTACCCTCCTCTTGCCCAATCCGATTATTTTTTGGATAATCCAGACAGAGCAATCTGTATTACCAAACATGGATTAAAAGGTAAAATCATGGTCAATGATCAAGATTATGAGATTACAATGCTTGGTTTTAAGGAACTAGGTTCTCAAGACATTGCAGACCTAATGACTTATATTGGGAATGCTTGGGGAAATAATTTAGGAACTTTTTCAAAGGAGAAGGTAGATGAAGTATTGAAGGATTGTAAGTAATGCACATTCTTTATTTACATCAATATTTTAAAACCCCAGAAGAGGGAGGTGCAATTCGTTCTTTTCATATTGCCAAGGTAATGGTTCAAAAAGGACACAAGGTAAGTCTCATCACCAGTCACAATCAACCTCATAAGAAATACCAGAATATTGAAGGAATTGATATTTATTATCTTCCTGTTTTTTATGAAAATCGACTAAGTTCAAGACAGCGAATTTGGGCTTTTTTTCGCTTTTTGCTACTTGCGTATAGACAATCTCTTAAAATTTCTAATATCAATTTGTGCTATGCCACTTCTACACCACTAAGTATTGGTTTATTAGCGTTACTATTAAAAAGATGGAAGAAAATTCCTTTTGTATTTGAAGTACGTGATCTTTGGCCACTAGCTCCCATTCAATTAGGGGTTATTCAGAGTAAACTATTACAAAAAGTATTGTTTTCATTTGAGCAAAAGCTTTATAAGGAGGCTCAAAAAGTTATTAGCCTTTCCAAAGGAAGCAAAGAATATATTGAACAATATGTCTCTTCTTCCAAAGTGATTTTGGCTCCCAATATGAGTGATTGTTCTTTTTTTCGAAGAGTGGAAAGAGAAAGTACAGAACCCTTTATCATTTCTTATCTTGGGACACTAGGGAAGGCAAATGATGTTTTTTCATTGGTTGAAATGGCAAAAGTTAGCCAAGAAAAGGAATTAAATATTGAATTTTGGATTGTAGGAGAAGGTTCAGAAAAAGAAGAGTTGATTCAAAAATCTAACAAGCTTTCAAATGTTAAGTTTCTAGATACAGGTAACAAAGAATACATTCGTAATATTCTTAATCAATCAGATGCAACACATACTTCTTTTGCTCAATTTCCTGTGCTAGAAACCAATAGCCCAAATAAGTTTTTTGATTCTCTTGCTAGTGGAAAACTTACAATTGTGAATACAAAAGGGTGGTTACGAGAATTAGTTGAAGAGAATCAGTGTGGTTTTTATGTGGAAAACTCACAGGATTTTATCAAAAAAATTAGTCCATTTTTAGAGAATACTCCTCTTCTGACTCAATACCAACAAAATGCTCGTAATTTAGCAGAAAAGGAGTTTGATAAGAATTTAATTGTTTCAAGAATCCTTGTAGGTATAATGCTTTGATAAATAGTAAATTGAGTAAATCATACTACCCAAGATCAAAGCAAGTATTAGTAATAATAAAGCAATGAAAACTAGAATATAGACACTTCCTGCAAAGGCTGCATAAATGCCTGCAATAAAAAGAAAAGGTAAAAGAATGTATGAGCTTGCATACATAAAAAATGTTCTAAGAAATCCCTTTGTCATTTTAGAATCTACTATAAATAGACCTAATGGAGGAATAAGCAAGCAAAATATAAGAGCTGTATACCATTGCCAAGTAGGTGTTTTCTTCTTCTCTCCATTTTTTTCTTCCTTATCTTGTTTCTCTGTTTTGTTTTTTTCTCTCTTGAAAACTTTTTTTAATGTATTTTCTACTTTATCATTTGCACGTTTAGCCCTATTTTTTTTGACTTTTGATGAATCTGTTTGAGTTATTGCTTGAATATTTTGTATCTCTTTTATTACCTTCCTAATTTTTAAAATTTCTCTTGCTCTTAGTTTTTTTGAATAGGAATCAGTACTTAACTTTTGGGTAATAAATTTTGTGTCAACTTTTTTATTTAAAGTATTGACTTGTTTAAAAGTATTGTTTGCTGATGTATGAAACATCAAAGAGTATTTTGGTTTGCATGAAAAAGTGAATCCTAATAAAAGAATAAAAATGAATGCTGGATATCTCATATTTTTTTGTATTTAATTTAGTTTAAATATAAATAAGGGTGTGGTATAAAGAAAAATTAATGAGTATTTTTTTTGAAAAAATGAAAAAGTCCAAAAAATAAAAATCCCCTCTATGATTGTGAAACCATAAGAGGGGAAAAATCAAAAACCTAGTCTAGCTATGATGAAATCGATTGTTATTTTAAGTCATAAAATATACCTACTGCAAAAGAAGGTGCAGCTAATACATTTCTACCTCCTGCTCCTGTGAGCATATTAGCAAGTATACCCACTTTTTCTGTTGCATAAAATGCTACTTGTGGTCCAAATGACAAATAAGAAATATTGTTTGAGAATAAACCAGAAGCTGTTCCTAAATTATCTTCATCTCCATTATCCAAAGCATTTACTGAGAATAACTTAACAGAGAAAATGAATTTTTTCCATCTATAACCTAATTCTGCATTGAAACGAATATCATCAGAGAATCCTCCTGTTCTATTGTTGAACCCTAATCCAAAAGTTCCATAGAAGTTTCCACGTCCATATCCTCCATTCAATTGTAAGATTTGATTGAATTCACCATCACCAGTAGGCATTGGTAAGTTGTTTTCATCATCTAATGTTCCTAATGGAAAATCAAGTGTCAATCCTAAATTTAATACAAATGGCTTGTTTTGGATCAAACCATATTTAATTGTTAATGTAGGATCACCAATATAGTTGACAGCCTGTCCTTCATTGATAACTTCTCTTGTAGTAACTTCTACTTGTTCATTTAATGTGTTACGAACAAATAAAGGAATATAAGTACTTACTTCCCAGTTTTTACCAAGACCTAATTCTCCATAAAAGCTTGTTGTATAGTTACCAATTGTACGGAATTCTTCTATTTCTCCATCATCATTAAATAATTGATTACTGACTAAAAACTGTTCTCCAACCTGAAAGTATCCTTTTCCTTTCCCTTGGATCCATCCACCACCAGCAAAGGCATTAGCACCGATGATGAAACCACAAATTGCAATAAATAACTTTTTCATAATTTCTTTTTATTTTAGTTCAGCACTACCAAATACAGGTCCGAATGTACAGTAGAATACTACATATTTATAATCATCAATTTCAATCCCTTCTGGAACATCAAAAGTTGTCACTCCTTTAATCGAGCTTGTTAAACGATTTGGATGAAGTTGTGCACTTGTTGCATTAACAGCTACAGATTCTCCATCTTTATCAATGCTAAAGGGAGGGTTGGTTTTATTGGCAAGCATTAAATATAAACTTGGTCCATTTGAAATATTTGCATTTTCTTGAAATACCAGTTGAAGTCTACCATCTTCTAATTGTTGTAACACAACATCTCCCTCTGTTGTATATGAAGTTGTAGTTGTAAAAGTAGCAGTTCTACTAGGAAGCTCTGTTACTGTAATTTCAATAGAGTTACTTGTAAGATCTTCAACTGTTGCAGATATTGTAGTTGTTCCAACTCCTTTAGTTGTAATTACTCCATTTTCATCAATAGTTGCTACATCTTCATTGCTACTTGTCCATGTAGCATTATCTGTAGAAAGGTTTGGGTTGTCAGCACTAATGTTGAATGTTGCATTTTTTCCGACCAAAAATTCTGTGTCTGAAGATGAAATTGTAATATTTCCTTTCGTTACTGTAATTTCAATGGAGTTACTTGTAATCTCTTCAACTGTGGCAGAGATTGTAGTTGTTCCTATTGCTTTGGCAGTAATTACTCCATTTTCATCAACAGTAGCTACATCTTCATTACTACTTGTCCACACAGCATTATCAGTATTAATATTTGAGCTTTCAGTACTAATATTAGCTGTTTCAGATGCATCAATAAAAATCTCTGTTTTTGAAGTTGAGATAATAATGTCACCATCGACAACTGTAATTTCAATAGAATTACTGCTTACATCGTTGATTGATGCAAAAATAAGAGCGACTCCATCACTTTTAGTTGTAATTACACCGTTTTCGTCAATTGTTACAACTTCTTCTTTATTACTTGTCCATATCACATCATCTTTAGAAAGAAATGGATTTTCAATCTCAATACTGACTGTTTCAGATTTTCCTACAAAAAGCACTGCTTTTTCGATTGAGATAATAATATCTCCTTCAACAACAGTAATTTCTTGTCGATCACTTTCTAAAGTTCCTTTGGTAGCATAAATACTAGCAGTACCACTACCAACAGCACGAGCAGTATCATTTTCAATTAATAATACACTTGGATCTGTACTTACCCATACAACTTTTGCATCTTCTGCTTGACCATATACATTATAGTAAGTAGAATTTAAAGCTCTTTTTTCATTTAGAGACCATTGGGCATTTTGAGTAAGTGTAGTATCTAACTCAATTTTTTGATTAGCTGGAGAGGATAAGTCTACCTCATCAACTCCTATACAGCTGTATAGGAACAGACAACTAAAAAGTGTTAAAATGCTGATATACTTCATAATTGGTATTTTATAATTATGATTTCAAATTACAAAATACCAGTTATGAGAAAAGTCTGTTGTCAGACATTTTTAAAATTATGTAAAAAAAAGCTTATTTTAAATAAACTCCTCCCTTGTCTTCACTTAGATCAACAAGGATATGTTCTTGGATAGTTGTAGATAGAGAATATCCTACAAAATCAGCTGAAATAGGAAATTGAGGGTGATTTCTATCTACCAAAATAGCTGTATGCAATTGCTTGATTTCACAGTTTAAAAACGGTTTGAGACTATAAGCAAGTGTACGACCTGTATTTAAAACATCATCAACTAATATGATGATTTTATTTTCTAAGGTCTTGATGTCTACATCTAACTCAATTTCACTTTGTAATGGAGCATACTTATCCAATGAAATTTTAACAAGTGAAGTATTGATGTTTTTGGCAATATTATCTACTTCTTTTTCCAAAAGTTGAGCTAATTGATAGCCTCTTTCATAGATTCCTGCAAAAACAATTTCTTCTTCATGATAATTTTTTTCATAAATCTCATGAGCAATACGCTTGATTTTTTGCTGTACTTCTTGGTATGTTAGAATAAGATTTTCCATATTTTCTATTGCTAAATGCTTATCACAAAGATATAATTTTCTAAAAGAACTTCCTTATTTAGTCAAGTTCTATCCCAATGTTTTTCATTAACTGACTTGCATTAAAACTATTGCATACTCCTTCTGTGAGCTGATAATCAAAGATTATTTCTTTGTCTTCAATTGTGCTATTAAAGCTATAGTTTTCAATTTTGGGAGATATTTGTATTAATTCACTAAGGGCTAAATCGTGTGTAGAAATAAAACCAATTGCATTTAATTTTGACAATTGTTTAATTAAGCCTTTTGCTCCTTTGTAGCGGTCTTTGGAATTGGTTCCTTTTAGGATTTCGTCTAATAAGAAGAATACATTTTGATGCTCTTTTGTTAATTCAATTAACTGCTTCAAACGCAAAAGTTCAGCATAGAAAGCAGATGTGTTTTCTTGCAAAGAATCTTGTGTACGCATACTTGAAAAAATCCTCAGGTTTGAAAATTCAAAAGACTCAGCAGAAACCTTTAGTCCTAGTTGGGCAAGCAACAGATTTGTTCCTACTGTACGTAAATAGGTACTTTTCCCAGACATATTAGATCCTGTGATAATGTGAACCTTACCAATTCCATAGATTGATGTAGGGTTCTTTTTACAATCTTTGAGAAGAGGGTGTTTGATGTTTTTAGCTTTTATTCCTTGAATTTCATTGTTGAGAGTTGGGACAGTGGCATTATCATTAATGTAATTATATCCAGCTAGGCTATTTATCATATCAAATTTTGCCAAGCAATTTAGCCAGTTATCCACAAAAGGAGCATTTCTTTTTTTCCATTTGTTTAAGAGAACAAAATAATGAATGTCCCACATGAATACTCCATTACCAATAATTGCCCAGACAGGGCTACTGCTAATATCTAATGAATGAAAATAGTTAAATAATTTTTGAATATTGTTAGAAGCTTTTTGCTCAAACAAATCATTCTGCCATTCTTTCAAAAGCTCATTATTTAGCTTTTTTTCTTCAATCATTTGAAAGATGTAAAGATAGGTTTTTAATGCTTTTACTTGATTGGGTGCTGTATGCCTAATTTCTTCTATTTTTTTTCTGTATTGTGCCAATAGAGAGAAATTAATAAATATAAAAGTGATGGGAATGATATAAGAGATTGCCGAGACGATTGCTAAAACTATGCTAACAACAGTAAGGATAGGAAGTATATATTTTGTGATATTTGTCCACTTATTTATTTGGATAGGTTCTTCTTGTACCCATTTTCTGAGTGCCTGTATTTCTCCTTGTTCTGTTGGGTACATTTTCCCATAAGTCTCAAAATCTTGCCTCCAATCTATTTCTGCCTCCATTTCTTCTATTGCTTTTTGCATGGAAAGAATCTCATTAGATGAGTGATGATTTTGTAACCATGAAGCTAATTCCTTTTTTCCAATAAAAGTACCTGTTCTATTAATCAGCTGAAACAGAGATTTTTTACCAAATAAATCCAAATCACCACTGTATGGATGTTTATTATCCTTAAACTCTTCTCCTGTCTCCAAATAATCAAAAGTAAACTGTGTACGGTTTAGTTCATCTTTATTTACTTGACCAAGTGTTTTAAAGTAAAGTTTTTTTGTTTTAACCTTATTATGTTGTTGGATAATAATGATGAAAAGAACTACAAATAGTATCAAGGGACATATTGCCCAAAATGAAGGGAATAATAGGTAGGTGATGATACTTCCTATCAAAAAAATAATTATGCGAAAGATGGATAACTGAAAACTCTTATACTTTAGTTGTTTTTCTTGATTTTCAAAAGTATCAATTCGATCTTGAAAGAGAGATTCATTCATAGTAAGAAGTTAAGTTAGAATCCAAAAGTTAGCAGTAAATGAAATACTAAAGCCAATTAAGAATCCTATATATACTTGTTTGGGTGTATGTGCATTTAAGTATAAACGAGCACTCATAAGAATTCCAGCTAATAAAATAGCAACGAATAAGATCAGCATTAAGTGAGTGGAATAGGAGTGAAAAGCAATTCGCATCAAAACACCCACAATACCTGAAAAACCAACCATATGTGCACTAATCTTCCAAAATAAAGTAATAAATGCAGTAAGACATAATGAAAATGTCATTAATAACATAAGTTGTGGAATTGTATTATAACTGTCAGTAGGGATTCTGTAGATGAGAATTGTTGTCAAGATATAGATAGTTACTGCCCCCAAAAAGGGAAGGGTTCGTTCTTTTCTGTCTTGTAAATAGATAGAACTGATAACTTTGGTATATCTCAAAAATAGTACTAACCATGTAGGAATGATGAATGTAGCAATGATAATGATTCCCATAAACATCATTTGTGTATGGATGCTTCCTAACAAAAGAGGAAAAAATAGAAGTAACATCCCAAACAAATAACTTGGTATAAGTAATGGGTGCAAGAGAACCGAAATTCCCTGTGCTAATTGCTTTTTCATAAATTTAAAGTTCTTTACGCAAACGTGCCACTGGAATCCCTAGTTGTTCACGATATTTAGCGACTGTTCTACGAGCAATTGTATATCCTTTTTCTTTGAGTTCTTTTACAATTTTATCGTCAGATAATGGTTTTTGTTTGCTTTCTTCAGCAATGACTTGTTTCAAAGCATGCTTGACTTCTCGACTACTAACGTCTTCACCAGATTCTGTTGTTAAGCTTTCAGAGAAAAAGTATTTAAGAGGATATGTTCCAAATTCAGTTTGTACACTTTTGCTGTTTGCCACCCTTGAAATAGTAGAAATATCCATCTCAATTTCTTCAGCAATATCCTTTAAGATCATGGGTTTTAGCATACTTTCATCACCATCAAGAAAAAAATCATATTGATGTTGAACAATGGCATTCATTGTTCTAAGCAATGTTTGTTGCCTTTGTTTAATGGCATCAATGAACCATTTGGCAGCATCTAATTTTTGCTTTACAAAACTTACCGTTTCTTTCATTTTCTTATCCTTTTTGTCACTTTTTGCATAAGTGTCAAACATATCAGAATAAGAACGACTTACTCTAAGTTCTGGAGCATTTCGAGCATTTAGAGCCACATGTATTTTATCATTTTCTGTAGAAAGAATAAAATCAGGTACTACATATTGTACCCTGTTAATGCTTGTATTGGCAGCACTCCCTGGTTTGGGGTTGAGTTTTGTGATAATTGTAATGGCATTTTTGAGCATATCCTCATCAATACCTAGTTTTTTTATGATTTTGCTATAATGCTTCTTTGTGAACTCTTCAAAACAATCTGAGATTACCTTACGAGCTACAATTACTTCTTCATCTAGATCATCTTTTCGATCCAATTGAAGTACTAAGCATTCTTGTAAGTCTCTTGCTCCGATACCAGCAGGTTCAAAAGAATGGATTTTGTATAAAATCTCCTCTACTTCATCCAAATCAGTTTCCACATTTTGTCCAAAAGCTAGATCATTTACAATTGCATCAAGTTTTCTACGGATGTATCCATCACTTTCTATGCTTCCTACCAATTGTTTTGCAATTAGTTCTTTGTGTGCATTTAAGCGTAAAAATCCTACTTGAGAAATCAATGTATCATGCAAAGATGTGCCACTAACAATGGGTAAGTCTTTATCTTCTTCATCTGAAGAAGCACCATCACCTTGCATCTTATAACCTGCTACATCATCATGTTTAAGGTAATCATCTAAATTGATGTCTTCTTCTTTTTCTCTTTCTTTGTCTTCTCCCTCAAAAGAATCCTCTTGTACATGGTTATCTTCTTCCATATCCGCACCTTCTTCTAGAGCAGGGTTTACTTCTAATTCTTCTTCAATACGAGCCTCTAATTCCATAGTAGGCACTTGAAGCAATTTGATAAATTGAATCTGCTGAGGAGATAGCTTTTGTGAAAGCGAAAGATTTTGAATTAAACTTGATTTTTGCATAGCAAGGTGTTTTAAAGTTTCATTCTCATTCTACAGAATGTTGTTTATTGTATAACGGCTGTACTTTTTTCGGGTTACGCAATAAACTTGCCTAAAATTAAAAAAAAGACCAAGAAATATCTAATTTAGTAAGTAGGAGTAATACATGAATCATAAGAAACAGCACAATGAGAAAGAGAATAAAAGAACTTTTGAGTACAGTAGAAACTGGTGCTAAAGTAACTGTAAAGGGTTGGGTAAGAACGAAAAGAGGAAGTAAAAATGTTGCTTTTGTTGCCTTGAATGATGGTTCTACATTACATAGTTTGCAAGCAGTAATAGAAGTAGAAAAATTTGGTGAAGATTTATTGAAACAAATAACTACTGGAGCTGCTTTGTCTGTGGATGGTATTTTGGAAGCTTCGCAGGGAGGAGGACAGAAGTTTGAGCTAGTAGCTGAAGAGATTACAATTTTAGGATTGGCTGATGCTGATTCATATCCTATACAACCAAAGAAACACTCATTAGAATTTTTGAGAGAAAAAGCTCACTTGAGACTTAGAACAAATACTTTTGGTGCAATCATGAGAGTTCGCCATCAATTGGCATATGCTGTTCATAAGTTCTTTCATGAACAAGGGTTTTATTATTTTCATTCACCAATTATTACTGGTTCTGATTGTGAAGGAGCAGGAGAAATGTTTCATATCACAAATTTTGATCTTAATAATATTCCTCACAATGAAAATGGAATTGCTTATGAAGATGACTTCTTTGGAAAACCTGTTCATCTAACGGTATCAGGACAATTAGAAGGAGAACTAGGAGCAATGTCTTTGGGACAAGTTTATACATTTGGTCCTACTTTTAGAGCAGAGAACTCTAATACTTCTCGTCATTTAGCAGAATTTTGGATGATAGAGCCAGAAGTTGCTTTTAATGACTTAGAAGATAATATGAACTTGGCAGAGAGCTTTATTAAGTTTGTGATTAATGAAACACTGACCAATTGTCAAGATGATTTATTGTTCTTAGAGGAAAGAGAAGTAAATGAACAAAAGTCATTGCCACAGGCTCAAAGAAGTGAAATGTCATTGCTGGAAAGACTTCGTTTCGTAGTAGAAAATGATTTTATTCGAATTACTTATACAGAGGCTGTAAAAGAGTTATTGAATTCTAAACCTCACAAAAAAGGAAAATTTGAATATCCTGTAGAGTGGGGAATTGATTTACAATCAGAACATGAGCGTTATTTGGTTGAAAAGAAATACAAAAAACCAGTAATTATTACTGATTATCCTAAGGATATTAAGGCATTCTATATGAAGCTTAATGATGATGGAAAAACAGTGGGAGCAATGGATGTTCTCTTTCCAGGAATTGGTGAAATTATTGGAGGTTCTGAGAGAGAGGCAAATTTGGATACTTTATTAGTTAGAATGGAAGAAGTTGGAATTCCTTCAGAAGAGCTAGATTGGTACTTGGATACTCGAAGATTTGGAACGGCTCCTCATGCTGGTTTTGGGTTGGGATTTGAAAGGCTTGTTTTGTTTGTCACAGGCATGACCAATATTAGAGATGTCATTCCTTTTCCAAGAACTCCACAAAATGCTAATTTTTAATAAAATCAAAAAGGGTAACTTCCATCATGGAAATTACCCTTTTCAACTTTTTGAATAAAAAGTATTAATCAATTAATATTTTTTCAGTAGTATATACCTCTCCATTTTGAGAGTGAATGAAATAAATACCTTTGTTAAGAACTGTAAGATCATAATTACCATTATCAGAAGTAATATCTATTACTTGTCCTTGTGTATTGATAACTTGAATTATTGTCTCTGCTGAAAAGCTTGTTAGCATATTATTTTCAATAGACCACAATTGTGTGTTTTGTACTTCTTCTTGAATTTCTGTTACTTTAGTAGAGAAATTAAAATAACCAAACTTGCTAGGTTGATGATAACCAAAACTATTGTGAGCTGTCCAGCTTTGGTATTCAATTGCAGCATTTGGAGTATAATCTACTCTAAATAAATTTACTCTCCATGAATCTCCTTCATCTGGAGTAGAAAAGTTACCATTTGTGATACTTGTCAAAGAAGAAAAAGGAACTTTTACCTCAACTGTGAAACCAGTGTCAATGTCAGAACTATTTCCTACAGTACCATCAATCGTAGTTGCTGTTTCTATATCTTGAACTGTAAATCCTTGGTTATCTTTCCAACCACCACAACTTGAAGACACACAAATTAATACATAGTCATATATATTACCATAAGCATTTACTCCAAATTCCAAATAATTTTGTCCATCTCCATCTGGGTCAATGAAAACTTCGATCAAATCATCAGAACCAAATAATGGAGAATCACGCTCTTGATCAGAACCTACAATATTTTGATCTTTTACATCAAAAGCAAAATAGATGTTTTCAGAGTCCCAAGTGACTTTTGCTGTTGTTTGTTGTTTGCTGTCTTTTCCTGTATCATGAAGAATAAATGCCGAAGTTGCTTCAATTGCTTCCCATTCTGATAAATTTCCATCAATTGTAATAGATGATGTGTTATTTTGAAAAATACTTAGTGTGTCAGCCCAACTATAAGTTGTTAAAATTGTAAATAGGAAAATTAGATAATTTCTTTTCATAGCACTTCTTTTATTATAAATTTTTTTTTCAAATTTACAGCAGAGTACAGTGAAAATCAACTACCCAAAAGGGTAGTTTTTAGAACACTTCTTCATCTTTTTTAAAGATATCAAGAACTGTTTGTGCAATGATTCGAATATCTAGCCAAAAAGACCAGTTTTCAACATAAAAAATATCGAGCTTAATTCTGTTTTTCATTTTATAAAGCTCTTTGGTTTCTCCACGATATCCCATTATTTGAGACAAACCAGTGATTCCTGGTTTTACAAAATGGCGAACCATAAATTTATCAATCAAAGCTGAATATTCCTCAGTATGTTTCAACATATGAGGGCGAGGACCGACAATAGACATATCTCCAAATAATACATTGATGAACTGTGGTAATTCATCTATACTCGTCTTTCGAATAAAAGCCCCTATTTTTGTAATACGCATATCACCTTTTGTGGCTTGTTTGTCATCAGAGTCTTCATTTACAGTCATACTTCTGAATTTATAACACCAAAAATCTCGATTGTCAATCCCTGTTCGTTTTTGCTTAAAAAATACAGGACCTTTTGATTCCAGTTTGATTAAAATTGATAGAATAAAGGTAATTGGAAGAAAAATACAAACGATAATAGTAAGTGAAAAAGCAATGTCAAATAAACGCTTTGCAATTCTATTGAGTGGAATATCTAACGGTGAAGGACGTAATGATAAAACAGGGATAAGATCATAAAAATTAACGGATAACTTCTTATAACTATACCCTTTGGAGTCTGGCAAAAACTTAATACGAATAAGATTGTTGTCACAAAATGAAATTAAATCCTTAATCATATCAGTTGATAGACGAGGAATATTACAATAAACCTCATCAATTTCGTGGGTCAAACAAAACTCTTTGATATTGTCTATAGAAGGGATTTCAGCAACCCTAAACTTTCTTTTGAGTCGGAATCCATGTTCTGGATGTTCATTAAAAAAACTAACTAATTCTTCTGATGTTTCATCAACTCCAACAATGATCACATTTGTGAAATTATAACCACTTCTGCGGTATTTTTTTAACGCATAAATCACAAACATTCTCCATAATGTAATGAAAGTAATCATCAAAAAGTAGATAATGAATGCTTCTCGCTCAGAAAATAAATTGATATCAAATAAACCTACGACTGTGTGATAGAGGCAGAAATGAAATAAGAATAGTTTTATTAGATCATCAATGACCCGAGATACCCTTGTTGTGGGAATCATATGCCTTACATTAATAATGTATGACAAAATTGTCCATGAAGAGCTGAAAAATGAGATGATAGCCCAGAAAGAGTAGTTATGTATAATTTCTCCTACATTTTTTTCTTGCTCGAAAATTATCATAGATATGAGAATTCCTACAATCAAAAAAAGGTCTCCAGCAATTTGTAGAGAAGAAATATATTTACTGTACTTTTTAGCCAAAACAAGAAGAAACAACTATCCCTTAGACTTTAAAATTACAATTTTTATGAGGTAAAATCAATTGTTTTATTGTTATTGATTTTTTGTGCTAATTTTTTGTTTGTTATACATTGCTCCATAAATAGAGAGAAGAGTAATAAAAAATATGGCTCCTTTTTGACGAGCAAAGCAAGATTCTGTGATGCTGAAAGTTGCCAAAAGTATTACTAAACAAATTAAGGTAAAATCTTTCTTTTTGTACCCTAAATACAAATTATAAATGATAAGAGAAAGAAAAGTTAAGAGAGCAGGAATACCTCCTACTAACCAATAACGAAAGTATTGGTTGTGTTCATTATATTCAAGTTTAATTGCTATTGGAAAATCAATTTCATGAAACTTTTTCATCAATTCATCATGACTATCTCCAATACCTACCCCTAACCAAGGATGGTCTTTTATGACTAACAAGGCACTTTTCCATTTACCATATCTGGCATTTACATTATTATAATTGTTTTTATAATCCAGAAAAGATGGATTTTTTTCTGCATAATGTTTTAAAGCAAATACACCAGATAAACTAATTGAAACAATAAGTCCAATAATAATGACTTTATGTTGTTTGAGCACGAAGTGAATAATCAAAGGAATAATAGCTCCAAGTACTAGGGAAGGTAAGTAAAAAGTAAGAACTTCTTTAAGACCAAATTCATGGTTATTGTAGTATCGTAGTTTTAGAATCAGAATGTGTGTTAATGTTGTAATTGTTAAGGAAGAAATAATATGGATAATTAACTTATTTCGAGGAATATTAAAATCAATGTTAGAAAATATCATGAGAAGAATACAGATGATAAAACCCAACATAATTGTTACACTTTGTAGTAATAAAACAATGATGGTTAATAGTATGATTGAAAGTAGATAATATTTTTTTTGCTTTTTCTGTACTTCATTAAAAAATAACTGTAGTGCGACAACAGTAGCAAAAGACAGATAGTTAGCATAATACAAAGCATGTCCTCCTACATAACTAGCTAGGTTATGATATGTAGCTTGGGTGATAAAACCTTTTACAAAACTATTGGAAGAACTAGGGTATTTAATCCATGTATTATAACTAAGTAGTATATGTGAAAAAGCAATTAAGATAGATGCTATTGCACTAAGTAAGAAAACTTGTTGGACTCTTTTTAAACTTATCTTGTTAGAGGAATACAAGGATAATACACCAATAGGTATAAGAAATAAAACTACTCTTCTATTAATTTTATCCCATGCTACATTCATATTGTCTGAATATAAAACACTAATTAATTGTAGTAAGAAGAGACCAATAAAAAAACAGTCATTAGTAGAGAAATTTTTGAGTGAAGGTTTGGTGTCAGAAAAAAAAGAAAGACCAAAAGCAAGAATTAGAGTAGCAGGGGCTACCTCAATGCTTTTATAAGGTAATATTAAAAGGCTTATGTATATTAAAAATAGTATGATTTTATCAATTTTCATCAGCCAAATATTATGATTTATTGATTGAAGTCCAAAGAAGAAAAATATTTATCTAATACAACATCAATCATATTTTCATGCTCTAATATTGTTTCTACAAATTCTCGAAACGCACCTTCCCCACCTTTTTTTTCAGTTGTGAAGTTTGAATGTTTCTTTACATAGCTTGGAGCATTTTGAGCAGTAGCACTAATTCCTACTTTTTGCAAAAGCAAAATATCATTAATATCATCTCCAATATAAGCAACATCTTCCCAAGATATACCTAGTTTATTAATTAATGATTGTGCTACTTTTACCTTATCTTTAACACCTAAATAACAATGTTCAATCTTAAGTTTATCAGCTCTTCGTTGAACAATCGGAGTGTTTTCTCCAGTAATGATACCTACAGGAATATCCAAAAGTCGTAAAAATAATACCCCAGCACTATCTGAGGTATTAAACTTTTTCCATTCATTCCCTATTTTATCATAGTACATACCACCATCAGTCCATACTCCATCAATATCTGTCAGTACTAGTTTAGGTAACATTATGAATCCTATTTATTTTAAGTGAGTAGGGTAAATAATTTCATTGGCAGGAATGTCTTGTGTAATTGTTTTTCCAATCAAATATTCTTTTTCTGCCCATTTAAAACCATCACCAGGACTCAACATATGTAAATCATTTTCTGTAATGACTGAACCAGCCTCCAAAGCCTTGTTTGTGGCAATTGAACGCTCTAGTTTTACACGAGAACCTTTTACTGATTCCGAAACAAAAATATCTTCACTACCCATAGCCATATTCAAGTTACGAATATCTCTCATCATACGATTGATACCATCAGTACCCAAAGAACCAGCTTGATCAGTACCTTTCATTTTACGGTCTAGAGTAATGTGTTTTTCAATAATTTCCGCCCCTATAGCTACAGCAGCAGTAGGGATAGAAATACCAATAGAATGATCTGAATATCCAATTGTGTAGTCTGAGTAATTATCTTGCAAATACTTAATTGTATTTAAGTTAATGTTTTGGTATTGAGAAGGGTATTCTGATAAACAGTGTAAAATTGATATATCAGAATGATGTTTTGTGATTGTTTCAAGAGCATTATCAATTTCTTTTTTTCCTCCCATTCCTGTAGATAAGATCATAGGGATCTTTGTTTCTGCCATAGCATTTAACAAAGGAAGGTTTGTTAAATCTCTTGAAGCAACTTTTAGTTTATCAGGAGTGAATAATTTTAGCATATCCAAACAACCAATAGCACAAAGAGTTTCCACAAATTCTAAATCTTTTGCTTTGGCATATTTATATACCTCAAAATGCTCTTCATTACTTAATTCCAAAAACTCTCTATGTTCTCCGTATGTAGCCCCAAAACTATTTGGAGAGTCATAAGGACGTTGCATTTGAGAGTTAGATAATTCTTGAGTCAAATCTCTTTTTGTTAATTTGACTGCATCCATTCCTTTAAGCTTATTCCCAAATAATTTGTCAATAACAGGGCGAGTGACAACGTCAATAATTAATTTGGCTATATCAACAGAACCATTGTGATTCTGCCCAATTTCACCAATGACATACGTGTTTTTCATTACTTTTGGAATTTTTGTATTTCATTAGACATTATTTCTAATGCCTCTTTTGAATTTTTTACATAGTCAAGCAATATCTCAACGGATTGAGATTTTTCTTCACCTAAAGCTGTGTAAATTTTTTGATATAATTCAAAATCAGAAGGAGTATCAAGGGTTAAGCGTATTCCTTCTTCATCTTGTATATAAGATGGTAAAGATAATAAATCTACATCGAAAATATTGGTATGAGCATAGATATAATTAGTGACATGCTCCAAGTATAAGAAGTCATTTGTGTGTTCTAAAACTTTTTTTAGGGTACCTAGCGTTGTATATTCTGCAAATATTCCCCAATGTGATTTGATTGTAGGTGTACCATCTTTTAATTTAAAGCTGATATAATCACTATTTGAAGTTGTTGCTTTTGTAACTAATTGTTCTAAAAATGAAATATTCAGAAAAGGATTATCTGAACAAATACGAATGATTTTCTCCAAATTATATCTCTCTCCAGCCTCTATAAATCGATTTAAGACATTTTTTTCACTTCCTCTAAAAATATTAACTCCAAGTTTTGTCCCTAGTTCTTCTATTGGATTATCTGCTTCTTGGTCAGAGGTAGCTAAAATAATAGGAGTTTGTGGAAAATGTTCTTTTAAACGATTGAGCAATATCTCTAACAAAGATTGTTCTTGATAAAAAGGTAGTAAGACTTTGTTAGGTAATCGTGTAGATTGTGTTCTCGCTTGAATAATAAATCCTATCATTTGTGTAATAAGGAAAAGGTTTGTGATGGTTACAAAAATAATAAAAAAACTAAGTAACTTGCTGAATCTATTTGGGTAAAAAGAAGGTGAAATGGGAATGAAACTACCAAGTTTTGTGTATAAAATCCTCAATTTGGGATTGAGAGTAGGAGGGATTGGTATTCGTTTTTTACTAACCTTTTTTATTGGAAAATATTTCTCTTTTGACTTTTTGGGAGAATACTCTTTAGTCAATACAACTGTCACACTTTCTTTACTATTTATTGGTGTTGATTTTTATGTATATGCTACAAGGGAATTGTTAGCCCGCAAATATGAAAATCAATTTACTATTGTTGTAAACCAAGGATTATTTATCCTGTGTTCCTATTTGTTGCTCCTTCCAGTTCTTTCTCTTGTTTTTTATTTTGATGTTCTTCCTGTTCATCTTATTGCTTTGTTTTATGGAGTAGTTATTTTAGAGCATTTAGGAATGGAATTGTATCGCTTCTTTATCAATATTGAGAAATCTTTATTTGCTAATCTTCTTTTATTTATCCGTTCTGCTTCTTGGGTAGTTGTTTTGTGTCTAACATGGTGGTTAAACAATATTAAGAACCCTTCAATAGATATTATTTTAGTTCATTGGTTGGTAGGAGCATTAGTTTCTAACATAATTGGTTTTGGATATCTATTATATTATTACAAAGGTAGTTATACGAATGTAATAATTAACTTTTCTTGGATAAAAGCAGGTGTTTTAGTTTCTGTAAAGTTATTGTTTGCCACAGTTGCTCAAAAGGTAATTGAGTTTTCTGATCGCTATATGATTGATCATTATTTAGGAAAAAAAGAGCTTGGTGTATACTCCTTTTATTTTCAGATTAGCAATTTGATTAATGTAGTGGTCTATACTTTGGTAATTATGATGCTTTATCCAAAACTATATAAAGCTATTTTTTCTGAAGATGCTAATTTGATAGAAAGCATAAAAAGAAGAATGCTAAGAGATGCACTATTTATTTGTCTCATCTTTACAATTATTGAAGTTTTTTCAATAGGTTTCCTTACAAATATCTTAGGTAAGCCAGAGGTTATGGAGTATAAAAATATACTTTATTTACTCTTAGGTACTACTTTTATTTTTAATACTTACTTAATCTATAAGAGTAGTTTACAAGCATATAAATTGGATAATGTAGTATTAAGTTCATCTATCTTAGGAGCTATATTTAACTTTGTTTTTAATTTTGTGTATATTGGCAGATTAGGGCTATATGCACCCGCAATATCTACTATAATTAGTTATCTATTGATGACTGTGATATTGATAACTTATGAAAGAAAACAAGTATAGAGAAATTGCTGTAATACTAACTCCCTTTCAGTTGATGCAGTTAGAACTGCTACACAAACAAGGAGAAGTAGATTTGAGCAAAGCAATTTGTTTTTTGTCTCCTATCATCTCATCAAATGAAGTACAAAGAGTATTAGGGGCAGATGTACTTTGTTATGAAATTCCTTGGGTAGATATTCGCTTTACCACAATTATTAAAAACCCTTTCTTAGAAGTCCCTAAGCATCGAAAACTGATTGCTAACTTTAAGGAATTTGCTCAAAAAACACTATCAGATAATAATGTGCAGGAACTAACACTTTGGTTAGGTACAGAAAAAGATATTTTTACTCAATCTTTAATGAATATTTCTTTACAAGACTTTATCATAAAAGATGTTTGTGCAATTGATGAAGGTTTAGGGTTTTATGGAACAAGCTCAATGAAAGATTATTTCATGAAGCTTTTATATGTCTTAATTACTCCTCTTATTTTTGGGCAAAAGATTTATTATACTTCTGTTTTGGGAAGTCATTCAATGTTTACAAAAGTTTATGCTCGTTTTTTAGATTATCTTCCTTACAAAAGAAGCTCAGTAGAATATATTGAATTAAGTCCTATTGTGGAAAGTGGTAAAAATGTAGAGAATAATAAAAATGTTCTTTTTTTTACAAGTCCATTAGCAGAAGATGGTCATTGCTCTGAGAGTGAAGAAGCCAATCGTTTAGATACTATTTTTAAGCTTTTTTCTGAAAAAGGATACACATTATATCTAAAGCCTCACCCAAGAGAAAATGTTACGAAATATAATGGACTGATTGATAATTATTCTGTGGAATATTTATCAAAAGAGTATTCTGCTGAAAAGTTAGATTATTTTTCTTTTGGCTCTGTTGTCCACTTTGGATCATCTGTTATTTTAGATTTATACCAGAAAAAATATCCTTTAGAAAGAATGATAACCATTGATATGGAATATAATTATCACCAATTAACTCAATCAATGTTTGAAAAAGGACAATATATTCGACTTTTTTCAAATGAATTAGAAAAGGAGATTAGAGAAGTACTGTTATAATGAGATCAAAGGAAATAATTTCTAATTTTTTCGATAAGGTCAATACTTATCAATCAAAGTACCCTATCATATTATGGATATTGGGATTGCAAGTACCATCATTGTTGATAACTGCCTGCTCTCAATTCAAAAGTTTTTTTAGTAAAGAGAATTTAGAGAAAGATTTTGTTAGAAAGACACTAGTTGTGTTTTCTATGTTGTTGATTTCTGTATTGTTATCCATTCGTTTTGAATTTTTCTCCTTGATACGATTTGCTGCCTCACTTCATAACTTAGTGTGTATTTTGTTTTTGATAGTGGGCTATTTTTTTGCAAAAAACAATGAGAATTTACTGGAAGAATTAGCATTTTCTTTTCGCAAAATCTGTATTCTTATTATAGCTGTTACAATTGGTTCTTTTTTCTTGAAACAATCAATATCACATAGTGGCTTACTATTCTACTTTACAGACAATAAATTTACTTTTGTTAAGTACAATCGATTAGAATATGTTTCTGAGGTTTTATTTCCACGAACTACTGTGTTGGCTTATTACCCAAATGGAACAGCAATATTACTACTTGTTATCTATTGTGTTTCATTTGAATTTTTCTCACCTAAAACAAGGTTTATTGATACTTCACTATTGAATGTTTGTTTGTTTTTAACAGGTTCAAGATTAGCAATTTTATTAGGAGTCGTAATCACTATTATCACATTAATTAGGAATGAAAAAAATCTGAAAATACTTGTTTATGCTACACCAATATTATTGGTTTTATTTTTATGTTTAGGACTCTTTTTGATGTCTTATAGGCAAGGTTCAGCTTCTACTCGAAGTTTAATTTATACCTCTTCTTTTGAATTTATGTTAAGAGAAGCCCCTTTTATGGGAGTTGGAATCAAACCAATTGTTGCTTCATATATCAAAGAATACCCTTTAGGTTCCCATTCTACAATTCTTGGGGGAATCTTTCGTTTAGGCTTAGTTTTTGGTGCTGTTTTACTCTTGTATTACGTACTTGCTTTTATTGGACTGATAAAAGGAGTATTGACAAATATTAAAAAATTTAATCAAGTTCATCTTGTGAGTGCAATGGGCTTGTTGTGTGTGTTGGTTATATCTTTGGCAGAAGATATCGATACACATTTATTTACTACATTTTATATAGGTACTTTAGTGTATTTATATGATAAAAATACTTAAATCTTCTTTGGCTGATTCTTTTGACTTTTCAGCCAAAAACCACACATTTCTAAACCCATATTCTTACTTATTAGCACGTAAGGAACAAGATTTATTTGCTAAGTTTGACTACATTCATATTGATGGAATTGCTTTGGTAATTTTCTTGAAGTTAGTTGGAGTCAAAACAGTGCGTAGGAGTTTTGATATGACTTCAATGGCTCCTTTGTTATTCAAGCATTGTGAAGAAAAGGCTAAAACAATTTATTTTATTGGAGCAAAAGATGAGGAAGTAGAAAATTCTGTAACAACTTTCCAAGAAAGCTATCCTCAGATGAAAATTGCAGGTTGCCGAAATGGCTATTTGAATAAAGAAGGAGAATGGGACAAAGCAATTAATGAAATTATTGAAAAAAATCCTGATTTTGTAGTGGTGGGAATGGGAACACCTATTCAAGAGAAATTCTTGATAGATTTACAAAAGAAAGGTTTCAAAGGTAGTGGTTTTACTTGTGGTGGATTCTTGCACCAATCTCAAGATGATATTGATTATTATCCTGCTTTTTTTGACAAGTTCAATCTTCGTTGGTTATACCGAATGATTGATGAACCAAAGTTGATAAAAAGGTATGGAATTGATTATCCTTTTTTTGTATTGTGTTTTGTTTGGGATATTCTAACCAAAAAATAAATGTTTAAGGAGTATTTCAATAATTCTACAATTTCCCAATTTATTGAAGAAAATTGGCACGAGGATATTACAAAATTAGCTTTAAAATTAAGTAAGACTGATTTGCCTAAGGATTATATTCTTAATCAAATAAATGGTAAGCAAAAGGCAAAACAAAAATTGCCTACTTGGTTTGAGAATAATAAACTGATTTATCCCAAGAAAATTTCAGTTGAACAAGCAAGTTCTGAGGAAACAGCTAAGTTCAAAGCTTCTCTAATTCAAGGAAAAACCTTAGTTGATTTGACTGGTGGGTTTGGTGTAGATGATTATTATTTTTCTCAACAATTTGAGAAAGTTTTTCATTGTGAATTGTCTCAAGAATTATCTGAAATTGTAAATCATAATGTGAATGTATTGGGTGTGGATAATTTGAAGTGTATTCATGGTGATTCATTAGAGTTTTTGAAAACAGTTGAAAAAGTAGATGCTGTTTTTGTAGATCCTGCTCGTAGGAATGATGTAAATGAAAAGGTTTTTCGTTTTCAAGATTGCCTACCTAATATTGTCGAAAATATTGATTTATTATTTAGTAAGACTTCACAAATATTGGTGAAAGCTTCTCCAATGGTTGATATTTCTCAAGGAGTGGAAGAATTACAATATGTCAAAAAAGTCTTTGTGATTGCTGTTCGTAATGAATGCAAAGAGATTTTATTTTTATTGGAAAAAAAACATCAAGGAACATTTGAAATAGAATGTGTAGAGCTTTTTCCAACTGTTCAGAAATATGCTTTTTCGGTAGAGGAAGAGAAACAATTATCCATTTCTTTTAGCCAGCCTAAGCAATATTTGTATGAGCCTAATACTAGTATTCTAAAAGGTGGAGCTTTTAAATCAATTACAACTTGTGGTATTACTAAATTGGGAATAAATAGCCATTTGTATACTTCTGAAAATTTGGTTGAAGACTTTATGGGAAGAAGTTTTGAGATACAAGAAGTATGTGCTTTTTCAAAGAAAGAGTTTGCCAAGAAGGTAGGAAAGAAGGCAAACATTACAGTAAGAAACTTTCCTTATTCGGTGCAGGAGATTCGTAAAAAAACGAAAGTAAAAGATGGTGGTGATTTGTATGTGTTTTGTACTACAAATTATGAAGAAAAACCCATTGTTATTATCTGTCAGAAACTAAAAAAGCTACCCTAAATTAATAGAGTAGCTTTTTTATGTCATTATATGTGATTGTTCTTAGAAACCTAATGCTAAGAAACTTCCATTCAATAAATTTTCTTTGTTGTACCCAAAAGGCTTGTTGTCTGCATCCAATACAGTACCACCAGCACCTTCTACAACAGCTTGTCCAGCCGCAGTATCCCATTCCATTGTAGGACCATGACGATAATAAATATCTGCTTTACCTTCTGCTACCATACAGAACTTTAATGAAGAACCTACAGAAATTGTATCTGTTACATCATATTGAGAAAGCACTTTGTCTTCTGCTTCAGAACTATGAGACTTACTTTTTACAGCAATTCTACCAGAAGATTTCTCATTAATTTTGATTTCTGTTTTTACACCATCTTTAATCATATAAGCACCTTCTCCTTTTTTACCTACATAAGTAGTATTTAGTACAGGAGCATACACAATACCTAAGATTGGCTCATTTCCTTTGATTAAGGCAATGTTTACAGTAAACTCACCATTTTTGTTGATAAATTCTTTTGTACCATCCAATGGATCAACACACCAAAAATATTTCCATTCTTTACGAATTTCATATGGACGTTGTTTTCCTTCTTCTGAAAGAACAGGAATACCCAAATCCAATAATTCAAGTGCATGGTCAATAATTTCATGAGAAGCTTTGTCAGCAACTGTCAAAGGAGAATCATCTGCTTTGAAATCAATTGTTTTGCTGAAATCTTCATTTTCATAAATGTCTAAGATCTTGTCTCCTGCTTTCTGTGCAATATCAACAAGGTCTTCAAGTTTGATATCTTCAATCATATTTTTATTTGTTAATGTAGGATTTACATCCCCTTTAATACGTCCCCACTTTACATTACCCCAAACTCTTTCATGGAAATAATATAAGATTGGCTTTGTTACCATTTCTGTGAAAGCAATTTTTGCTCCTGCAATTCCTGCTGCTTCATCATCACCCACATGACTTCTTCCCATAAAGTAAGCAATAAGGAAAGTATCTAAACTACCAATAGCTCTCCAACTAATTACTTTGGTAATACTACGCCATTTGGTAGGTCCATAAGACTTTCTTCCCCAAGGAATAAAGTTCCAACCTCTTTCATGAAAGTAGTATAATATAAGTTTTGTAATGACTTCAACACCAGCAATTTTAGCCCCTGCCTCTAAGCTTCCAGTGAATATAAATGCAATGGTCAAAGTATCTAATGAACCAACCATTCGCCAAGTAACTCCCTTAATAAAACTCCGTGCGTTTGAATCTTGCATATTCTGTTGTTAAATATAATTAAAGTCAAAATAACTAAAAAAATTTTACATAATCTTCTTTCTACAAAAAAAAATTTTGTAAAAATCGATTTACCGAAAAAAAATTTTGTCTAAATGAAAATTTCAAAATAAAATTTTACAAAATAAAAAAAAGCCTTATTTTTGTTCTTAATTAGTACACAAAACTATTAATATATTGGAAAATAACATACATCCTATATTTGAAACTATCCTTCAGCCAAGTCAGAAGGAAGCCTTATTAAAGCAGAAAGGTGTAGTGATTTGGATGGTGGGATTGTCTGGTTCTGGAAAGAGTACTTTGGCAAGAGCTATCGAAAATGAATTATTCGAAAAAGGTTATCTAACTAAATTATTAGATGGAGATAACTTGCGTACAGGTGTAAACAATAACTTGAGCTTTTCTACAGAAGATCGTTTAGAGAATATTCGTAGAGCTGCTGAGGTTTCAAAATTGTTTATGCAAGCAGGAGTTGTGACGATTTGTTCATTAATTAGCCCTACAGAGGAAATTCGTCAAATGGCAAAAGAGATTATTGGTGAAGGGTATCATGAGGTATTTATTCACTGTCCTTTTGAAGTTTGTGCAGAGCGAGATGTAAAAGGATTGTATAAAAAGGCATTAGCAGGAGAGATTAAAAACTTTACAGGCTTGGATTCTCCTTTTGATAATCCAGAAAATCCGTTTATTGAAGTACGTACGGATTTACTAAGCTTGGAAGAGAGTAAAAATCAATTATTAAATGCTATCTTGCCAATTATTGAGTATAAAGAAGAAAACTAGAAATCAATTGTCAATATGAACTCATATTATTTATCACACTTAAAGCAATTAGAGGCTGAAGCAATTCATATCATTAGAGAGACAGTTGCTCAGGTAGATAAGCCTGTATTGTTATTTTCAGGAGGTAAAGATTCTATTGTGATGGCTCACTTAGCCCGCAAAGCTTTTTATCCTGCACGTATTCCTTTTCCATTGTTGCACGTAGATACAGGGCATAACTTCCCTGAGGCAATTGAGTTTAGAGATAACATGGTAAAGGAAATCAATGCAAACTTAATCGTAGGATTGGTTCAAGATTCTATTGATAAAGGAACTGCTATTGAAGAAAAAGGTCCAAATCCTTCTCGTAACAGATTACAATCTGTGACATTGATGGAGGCTTTTGACGAGTATAAATGGGACGCTGCTTTTGGTGGTGCAAGAAGAGATGAGGAGAAAGCAAGAGCAAAAGAGCGTATTTTCTCTCATCGTGATGAATTTGGTACTTGGGACCCTAAGAATCAACGTCCAGAGCTTTGGAGTTTATACAATGGTAAAAAAGATACTGATGATCATTTCCGTGTATTCCCAATCTCAAACTGGACTGAAATGGATGTATGGCAATACATCAAATTAGAAGGAATCGAATTACCTAGTATTTATTTCTCTCATGAGCGCGAAGTTGTATTGCGTGACAATGTATTGTTAGCAAAGAATGACTTCATTACTTTATCAGAAGATGAGGCTTATGAAAAGAGAATTATTCGTTACCGTACATTAGGAGATATGACTTGTACAGGAGCTGTAGCATCTGATGCAAGTACATTAGATGATATTATCCAAGAAGTAGCCTCTGCTAGAGTTACTGAGCGTGGTGGTCGTGCAGATGATAAACGTTCTGAAGCTGCTATGGAAGAGCGTAAGAAAGAGGGTTATTTCTAGACAATCATCATTTTTTCTACCTATTAAATTTTGACAATAATGAGTAATACAATAGATAATCAAGCATATTTAAATATGGACTTACTTCGCTTCACTACTGCAGGTAGTGTAGACGATGGAAAAAGTACATTAATCGGTCGTTTGTTATACGATTCTAAATCAATTTTTGAAGACCAAATGGAGGCTTTGGAAAAAAGCTCTAAGCAAAAAGGTCAAGATGATGTTGATTTGTCTTTATTGACAGATGGTTTGAAAGCTGAAAGAGAGCAAGGAATTACAATTGATGTAGCTTATCGTTATTTTGCTACCCCAAAACGTAAATTTATCATTGCAGATACTCCAGGACACATTCAGTATACTCGTAATATGGTTACTGGTGCTTCTACAGCAAACTTAGCAATTATTTTGATTGATGCACGTCATGGTGTAATTGAACAAACAATGCGTCACTCTTTCATTGCTTCTTTATTACAAATTAAGCACATCGTTGTTTGTGTAAACAAGATGGACTTAGTTGATTATTCTCAAGAAGCATTTGAAAAAATCAAAGAAGAGTATAAGAAGTTTTCTTCTCGTTTAGATGTTCCAGATATTCGTTTTATTCCTATTTCTGCCTTAAAGGGAGATAATGTTGTGGATAAGTCTGAAAAAATGGACTGGTACGAAGGTTCTACATTATTATATACATTAGAAAATGTAAAAATTGGTAATGACTTGAACTTTATGGATGCTCGTTTTCCTGTTCAGTATGTGATTCGTCCACAAATTGATGAGTTCAGAGACTTCAGAGGATATGCTGGTCGTGTTGAAGGTGGTGTATTCAAAGCTGGTGATGAGGTAACAATTTTACCTTCTGGTTTTTCTTCAAAAATCAAAACTGTTGAATTAAACGGTGAGGCAATTGAAGAAGCATACCCTCCAATGTCTGTAACAATGACATTAGAAGATGATATTGATGTTTCTAGAGGAGATATGATTGTTAAGCCAAACAATCAACCTGAATCAATCCAAGATGTTGATATTAAGATTTGTTGGTTAAGTAATAGTCCATTAAAAGTTGGTGGGAAATATGCTTTAAAACATACAACAAAAGATGTTAGGTCAAGTGTAAAAGAGATTCTTTATAAAGTTGATATCAATACATTACATAAAATTGAAGATGACAAAGAAGTGAAGTTAAATGATATTGCACGTATTCGTGTACGTACGAACGCTCCTTTATTTGCTGATTCATATTCTAAAAACCGTCAAACAGGTAGTGTTATCTTAATTGATGAGCATACACACGAAACTGTTGCTGCAGGGATGATTATGTAATAAAAAATATAGATTATTCTAATAGAAAACCCTTGTGAGTCTGCTCATAAGGGTTTTTTAGTATATTTGCAGAAACAACAAGAATATGGCAAGAGTTATTGGGATAGATTATGGTACAAAGCGTGTGGGATTGGCAACAACTGACCCACTTCAGATAGTGACAAGTCCATTGGATACAATACCAACAGATAAGGTGCTTGATTTCCTCAAAAACTACTGTCAGCAAGAAGAAGTAGAAGCTTTTGCTTTGGGTTTGCCTAAGCGATTGAATGATGAAGATACTCACGCTACTTCTTTTGTGATGGAATTTAAAACCAAATTAGAAGAATTATTTCCTTCAATTCCCGTAAATTTGGTTGATGAGCGTTATACCTCCAAAATGGCAATGGATATTATGATTGCTGGAGGAATGAAAAAGAAAAATAGACGCAAAAAAGAAAATTTAGACAAGATTAGTGCGGCTGTTATCTTACAGTCTTACTTAGATTCAAATACATTATTATGATTTATTCGATTGTTGCGTACGGAGACCCTGTTTTGCGTAAAGAAGCAGAAGATATTACAGATCCCAACTTTGATGTGAAGAAGCTAGCTTCAGATATGTTTGAGACAATGTATAGTGCTCATGGTGTAGGTTTGGCTGCTCCACAAATTGGAAAACCGATTCGTATGTTTGTATTGGATGGTGAACCAATGGATGAAGAAAACTTGAAGGGATTCAAAAAGGTTTTTATCAATCCAACAATCTTGGAAGAAGATGGTGAAGAGTGGGGTTTTGAAGAAGGTTGTTTGAGTATTCCAGGAATTAACGAAGAGGTTTTCCGTCCTGAACGCATCAAAATTCATTACTTTGATGAGAACTGGAAAGAATATGAGGAGGAATATACTGGAATTGCTGCTCGAATCATTCAGCACGAATATGATCATATAGAAGGAGTTTTGTTTATTGATTACCTTTCTGGATTGAAGAAAAGAATGTTGAAAGGTAGATTGACAAACATTTCGAAAGGAAAATGTGAACAACGTTATAAAATGCGTTTTCCAAAAAAATAATTATAAAAGAAAGAAGGGATTAAGTTCCCTTTTTTTATTGCATTTAAGTATATGTTGAAGGTAGCAACTATTCAAACTGATATTTATTGGGAGAATATTTCTGCAAACTTGGCAGAGTATGAAGAAAGGTTATGGGAACTAGAAGAGGAAGTTGATATTATCATTTTTCCAGAAATGTTTACTACAGGTTTTTCTAATAATGTAAATCAGTTGGCCGAACCTATGAACCTGACTACTACGAAATGGTTGAAACAAATTGCTCAACAACAAAAAGCAGTGGTAGTAGCTTCTCTAATTATTAAAGAAGGTGGTCAGTTTTATAATCGCTTATTGTGGGTTGAACCCAGTGGTGCTGTTGATTATTATGACAAACGCCATTTATTCAGAATGGGAGGTGAGCATGAAGTTTATACAGGAGGAGAAAAACGAATCATCAAAGAGGTAAAAGGTTTTAACGTTTGCCCTTTAATTTGTTATGATTTACGCTTTCCTGTTTGGTCACGAAATCAAAATAAGGAATATGATGTGTTGCTGTATATTGCTAATTTCCCTGCTTCAAGAAGAGAGGTTTGGAATACATTATTAAAAGCAAGAGCATTGGAAAATATGGCTTATGTTATTGGTGTAAACAGAGTAGGAGTAGATGGCAATGGAATTTCATATAGTGGAGATACACAAGTGATTTCTGCAAAAGGAGAGGTCTTGTATGATGCTCAAAACTGTGAAGAGATTCACATTACTAATTTATCTAAAGAAGGTTTGGAAGATTTAAGGGAAAAATTTCCTGTACATTTAGATGCTGATAAGTTTGAGATAAAATAATTACAAAGAGCTGATTTGTTCTTTGATTTTCTCTTCACTAAGATTAATAAAAGTGTTGGGATAAATTTTCAACATTTTTTCTAACATAGAGTGATTCCCTTTCAAGAAAATTAACATTTGTTCCTTCTTTTTGATTAATTTGTTTAAAAGAAGAATCGATTTTCCTAATTGAGCAGAAGAATCTTGAATATCAAAAAATAAAATACCTTGGTCATTTTCTTGGAAAGCCTTTAGTGCATAATCAAATAGATAATTCTCTGAATGATTATCCAAGTCTAATGTGTCCAAATCAGAAAAGTTTGATTTAATAAATTCAAGAGTAGGTTTTTGAAAGTTGAAACTAGGCTCTTTTAGGATTTCAATATAAAGTAAAAGCATAAGTTATGATGGAGATAGCTGAAATTTATGAATTGTATAAAATATGTTCAGAAGTTTGTACAGACACACGCAAAATTACAGAAAATTGTATTTTTTTCGCTTTAAAGGGAGCTAATTTTAATGGAAATACTTTTGCTGAACAAGCCTTAGAAAAAGGAGCTAAGTATGTGGTAATTGATGAAAAAGAATACCAAAAAGATGAGCGTTTTGTGTTGGTTGAAGATGTATTGACTACACTCCAAAATTTAGCAAATCATCATCGCCATCAGTTTACCATTCCTTTTATTGGATTGACAGGTTCTAATGGGAAAACAACAACCAAAGAACTAATCAGAACAGTTTTAGCTAAGAAATACAAGGTCTATGCTACAGAAGGAAATTTCAATAACCACATTGGAGTACCTTTGACCTTGTTATCCATTCCTCTTGATGAAGCAGAAATTGCTGTGATTGAAATGGGAGCAAATGCAATTGGAGATATTGAGTTATTATGTAATATTGCTGAGCCTTCTCATGGGTTAATTACAAATATTGGAAAAGCTCATATTGAAGGGTTTGGAAGCTTTGAAGGAGTGGCAAGAGCAAAAAGTGAATTGTATATGCACCTATTAGCAAATGATGGAGTTGTTTTCATTAACGCACAAAATGAACACCTTTATAGAATGTCAAAGCGTTTCAAAAATCCAATGTATTATCTTGGTGAAGAAACATATTATAATGTGATATTCAAAGATGCTTCTCCTTTTATTGAGTATGAGTCTCCAAATGGAGAATTGATAGAAACTCAGTTGATTGGTGCATACAATTTTGAGAATGTGGCAACAGCTTTATGTTTGGGGAAATATTTTGGTGTAGATGATGCTTTATCTCATCAAGCAATTCAAGAATATGTTCCTACAAATAGCCGTTCACAGGTAATTAAAAAAGAACGCAATACAATTTTGATGGACGCATATAATGCGAATCCTTCATCTATGCAAGCAGCCTTAACCAATTTTGAACAAATGAATGCTAATAACAAAGTGTTGATTTTGGGAGATATGTTTGAGTTAGGGCATATTAGTAAGGAAGAGCATCAATATCTTGTGGAAAAAGCATTGGAGATGCCAATTGAAAAAGCTCTTTTTTATGGAAAAGAATTTGCACAAGTAACTATAGAGAATGATAAATTGTTCTTCTTCTCTGAAAAAGAAGACTTATTAATATTTCTAAAAGAAAATCCACTACAAGATACTTTTTGTTTGGTAAAAGGTTCTCGTGGTTCAGCTTTAGAGGATGTACTTGATTACATACAATAAAATATTATAAAAGCTCAAATAACTGATGAAGGCTATTGATTGAATCTTGAGAAAAAGAATTCTTAGGATCAAAATGAATAGCCTTTATTCCTAGTTCTCTTGGAGGAAGAATATCATTTCTTAAATTATCTCCAATCATAATGACTTTAGTACTTGTTGTTTTGATTTTTTGAAGGGCAAATTCATAATAAGCCAAGTCTGGTTTTTTGTAAGGAGAACATTCTGAAGTAATTACTTCTCTGAAATAAGGTCGAAGGTTTGCATAGTCTATTTTTATTTTTTGAGAGCTTTGAAAGCCATTTGTGAGAATATGCAAAGTGTATTTTTTGGAAAGATACTCCAAAACTTCAAATGTATGCGGAAAAACTTGTCCTTTGGTAGGGCATCTTTTTAAGTAAGTACTTTCTATTGTTTCTGCCAGTTCTGGATTTATTACTTCAAACTTTTCTAGAACCTTTGGTCCTCTTTGTTCTCTAAGCTGTTGTTTATTTATCTTTCGATCATCAAATAATTTCCACATTTCATAATTGACTGCTAGAAATGCATTACAAAATGACTGAACATCTGTATTTATTTCTGAAGCAAGATTAAATTCTTCAAAAATCTCTTGAAGAGTTAGTTGAGCGTTGGCTTCAAAATCCCATAAAGTATGGTCTAGGTCAAAGAAAATATGTTTTATCTGATTCATTTTCTAAAGTTCTGGAAGGTGATATTTTCCTTGTTTATTATGTAGTTTCCTAATTGCCAATATATTATTGGTGTATAATGTTCTGTATGTCTTTAAATCTTCACTTAATTGTGGGTCTTTTTCTTCCAAAATATTGAATACTTGTGAAACAACTCCCATGTATTCTTCTTTTATATAATAGTACACCCATTGATCTTGCTTTTGTGTGCTCAAAATCCCACTGTTTTTGAGGTAAATAAGGTGTCGAGAGGTTTTCGTTTGTGTAAAGTCTAGAATTTGTTCTATGTCAGAAATACACATTTCATTGTGACAAATTAATAAGTTAAGGATTCTGATTCTTGATTCATCACTAAAAGCTTTGAATATTTGGAGACCTAGCGATAAATTTACAGTTTTGAGACGCATAGTTAGAAAGATAGAAAAATATTTCTTGTCTTAACAATAATTAAAATGAAAAGTCGTTTGATGACCGTGATGAATAAACTGAAATATATTGCCTTATTCCTTCTATTTACAGCTAATTTCCATGTTTCTTGGGGACAAGGAGAAAAGAAAATGATACAATTCTCTGGTTTGGTAGTAGAGGGAGATAGCTTGTTAGGTATTCCAGGTGCTCATGTTTTTATTCCTAAAGCAGGAAGAGGAGCTAGTACAAACTTATTGGGTTATTTTTCAATCCCTGCTTTACCTGGTGATAGTTTATTAATTTTGGCAATAGGGTACAAGAAGCAATACTACATCATTCCAGAAGATACTTTGCAAGATATGACAGTTATGGTTCATATGTTGAGAGATACACTCATGTTACCAGAAGTTACAATTAGAGCTTTGCCTTCGGAACGAGCTTTCAAACAAGCATTTTTAGCCCTTAATCTTCCTGATGAAAAGCAAAGAAATTATATGCAGGAGAATTTAAATGATCAGATAATGAGACGTTTATTGTCTGAGTCGACCATGTCAGCAAGTATGAATCACCGTTATTACATGCAACAACAAATACAAGCAATGGAACAAAAGTATATGGTTCAAACAAATCCTCTACTAGATCCTTTTGCATGGGCCCGATTTTTTAAGGATATAGAAGCTGAACGGAAAAAAAGAGAGGCTAGAAAGAAAAAACAAAAAAATGATAGTGGATATTAAGTGAAAGAATGTTTAATTTGTTCTTTACTATAGATTAGGATACAAAAATACTTATGAAACAAATCGATTCAGTGCCGTTTTTGACGGTTATTTTAAAATACAAAAAGCCTTTGGGAATCCTTGCGTTTGTAATAGCATTGGTAACTGTTTTTTTTACAAAATTTGTTGTACAAGAGCGTTTTGATTCTGAAGCAATTTTTTATGTGACTAAGTTACCTGAGCCAGAAACGATCTTACCTCCTCAAGAGTTTGCAGAGGATGAAGACACTGAAGGAATGATTCAAATTTTGCAATCTAAAGGTTTGAGAGATTCTGTAGTAAAGCATTTTGACTTGATCAGTTATTATGAAATTGATACTGTAGGAAATAAAAAGTGGGTAGATGCTTTGGACAAAAAATTCTTCTCAAATGTTAATGTTGAAACAACAAATAATGATGCAATTTCTGTGAAGGTAGAAGATCATTCGCCAGAAAAAGCTGCTGAATTAGCAAATTATATTACTGAGACTGCTGGAAAAATTCGTTTAACATTATTTAAAGACTTTTTAAAAGGACCTATTACAGACCGTAAAAAAGAATACTTAGCAAAGGTAAAAGAGGTTGATGTTTTACAAACCAAATTAGTCACACTTGGACAAGCTGTGCAAACGGCTGGTACGTATAGCGTAGAAGCAGTAAATTATGAACGTATCAAAAAAGAATTTGAGTCTGAGGTAAGTAGAATGAATGAGTTGAAAAATCGTTATGATGCTGCTCAAAGTCACTATAATGGATCTTTTACAGCTATTTATTGGGTAAGTAAAGCTGAACCAAAATACAAAAAAGTATTCCCTAAAATCTCTGTTGTTACTGTGTTAATTACATTCTCAATTACAAGTTTAGTAATTTTACTATTAGCAATTAAGGAGAGAGTAGAAGATTCTCTAGAAGAAGAGTAAGAGTTGAGGTAACAAGAAGGTCTTAGATGAAAAAATACTTACCATTTGTTCAACCTATACTTATTTTTATAGGGGTTATATACATTTTACTTCTGGGGTATTCCTTGTCAAAAGATATGACAGGAATATTTTATCCTTTATTGGTTGTTCCCTTTGCAGGTATGATTGCTTATTTGTATTTGTATCATACAAATGTGATTTTTCACCTATTAGTTTTTTCTCTACCTTTCTCCCTTACATTAAGAGATATTGGTCTTGGAGTTGGTTTAAGCATTCCATCAGAACTCCTTACAGCAATATTAGGTTTACTCATCCTCACAAAAATATTTTATGAATATAAAGACTTGCAAAAGCTTCTGTGGCATCCTTTATCTATTGCCATTTATGCACATATTCTATGGCTTGTAATTACCACAATTACTAGTTCTATGCCAATTGTTTCTTTCAAATTTGTATTGGTAAGAGTGGTTTATGTTCTAGTGTACTACTTATATTCTGGATATCTATTTCAGAAGATGAAGTATGTTAAGAGTTTTATTTGGTTGTACACATTAGGTATTAGCATAGTTATTGGGATTGTGTTTGTTAAACATTGGACACTTGGTTTGGGGCAGGACACATCTAATAAAATTAGTTACCCATTTTATGATGATCATACAATTTATGCTGCATGTGTAGTGATGATGATGCCTTTGGTTATTGCTTTATTTTATCTTCAAAAAAAGAAAGATGTACTAATCAATTTTTTCGCTTTTGTATTATTTCTAGTACTTGTTGTTGGTTTATTACACTCATACTCTCGTGCAGGATGGATTAGTATTGTAGGAATTTCTGTAGGTTGGTTAATGTTTAGACTAAAAATTACCTTTTGGCAAGTAATGTTGTTGGTGGGTGTTTTAGTTGGAATAGGTTTTTATAATTCCAAATCGATTACAGATAAATTAAGTAAAAACGATAGAGATTCTGGAGGTAGTTTAGTTGAACATGCTCAATCAGCTTCCAATATTTCTACTGATGCTTCTAATACAGAGCGTATTAACCGTTGGTTGTGTGCAATCAGAATGGGAGTTGATAGACCAGTATTGGGATACGGACCAGGGACATATATGTTTAATTATGGTACATTTCAAAAAAGAGATGAAATGACTATTATTAGTGTGCGAGATGGTTCTTGGGGAGGTTCTCATTCGGAATATCTGAAACCTTTTTCTGAGTCTGGTTACTTAGGAATTATAACCTTCTTATTCTTTATTTTTTATGGAATTAAGATAGGAATGGATTTACTATATAAATTGGAGGATAAAGGATTAAAGACTTTGTTGGTTGCAGCAATACTTAGTTTTGTAAGTTATTTGATTCATGGTTTTGTGAACTTCTTTTTGGATACAGATAAATCATCATACTTATTTTGGGCAATGTTAGCTATTATCGCTGTTCTAGATATTCAATACAAACAACAAAAAGAAATAGAAAAAGAAGAACCAAAAGCAGAATAAATTACGTAAGCATTTATTAAATCATTTTTTGCTTATGTATTTATCCGTTATTAACTCCGAAAACCCTCAAGAAAGAAAGATCGAAGAAGCTGTTCGAATTTTGCAAAATGGAGGTGTTATTATTTATCCCACAGATACTGTTTATGCTTTGGGTTGTGACATCCACAATCAAAAGGCAATCGAGAAATTATGCAGAATTAAAGGTGTAAAAGCTGATAAAACTAATCTATCTTTTATTTGTTATGATTTAAGCCATATTTCTGAATACACAAAACAATTGGATAATAATGTCTTTAAGGTAATGAAAAAAGCATTACCTGGTCCATTTACTTTTATTCTAAATGCAAGTACCAAAGTTCCTAAACTATTACAAGCCAAAAAGAAAACGGTGGGAATTAGGGTTCCAAATAATAACATTGCTAGAGAAATTGTAAATCGTTTAGGAAATCCAATCATTACAACTTCTCTCAAAGATGATGATGAAGTGGTAGAATATACAACGGATCCAGACTTGATTTTTGAGAAAAATAAAAAAATGGTAGATTTGGTAATAGATGGAGGCTATGGAGAGAATGTTCCTTCTACTGTAGTTGATTGCACAAGTGGTGAAATTACAGTAATAAGAGAAGGTCTTGGAGATATTGAATCGTTTTTATAACATACTATTGAGTGAATCATTTATTAATAGAACTACATTATTTGCCCAGTGTAGAATATTTCAAACAAATTATACAACACGATGAGCTTCATATTGAAGCTTGTGAGAATTTTCAAAAGCAAACTTACCGAAGTCGATGTAAGATTTTGACTTCTAATGGTGTAAATACATTAAGCATCCCTGTAAATGCCAAAGGAAGGTTTATTCAAGATGTTACAATTGATTATTCACAAAGGTGGTTAAATGATCATTGGAGAGCAATTGTTTCAGCATACAATAATTCTCCCTACTTTGAACATTATGAAATGTATTTTCATGATGTTTTTTTTCGAAAACCTAGTCATTTATTTGAACTGAATGTGGAATTATTGAGTTTATCTTTGAAACTCTTGGGTTTTGACAAAAAGGTAGTTCTTACTACAGATTATCAAAAAGAAATTGTATCTTCAATAGCCGATTGGAGAAATAAAATCCACCCAAAAAAGTTAGATAGTTCAAGGAGTTATATTCCGTATACACAAGTTTTTGAATCATCAGAAGGTTTTGTTGAAAACCTTAGTATTGTAGATTTGTTATTTTGTGAAGGGAACTATGCCCAAGAAATTATTAAAAGCTCAATCTAGAGCTGAACGTTTTTAATTAAAAAAATAACCTACTAATATATGGAAGCGAGATTTTCAAAAAGAGTAAAAGAAGTTATCTCTTTGAGTAGAGAGGAAGCGCTTCGTCTAAAGCATGACCATATAGATGGTGAACATCTTTTTTTAGGTATTGTTAGAGAGGGAGAAGGGCATGCAATTACTATTCTAGAAGAACTAGGAGTGAAGTTGCCTGACGTTACACAAGAGATAGAAAAAGCATTGGCTGATAGAAGTATGTCTGTTCAGGAAAATAGAACAAATATACCACTTACAAGAAATGCTGAAAAGATATTAAAAATCACTTATCTAGAAGCTAAAATCTTTAAAAGTGATATCATTGATACAGAACACTTGTTGTTGTCTATTCTAAGAGATGAATCAAATAATGTTTCTGAAGTACTTAGAAGTTTGTATGATCTAAGTTATGAATCTATCAAAACAGTATTGAATAGTGAATTAGATGATAGAGATTCAGAAACTCCTAGTGCTAGCACAGGAGGAGAATCACCTATGGGTGGTGGACAAAGAAGATTAGAATCAGGTGCATCATCAGATAAAACAACACATACTGCTAGTAAAACTCCTATTTTAGATAACTTTGGTATTGATTTGACTCAAGCTGCTGAAGAAGGCAAAATTGATCCAATTATAGGAAGAAGTAAAGAAATTGAACGTGTTGCTCAAATCTTAACACGTAGAAAGAAAAATAATCCATTGTTAATTGGTGAACCTGGAGTTGGTAAAACAGCCATTGCAGAAGGTTTAGCCTTGAGAATTGTTCAGCGTAAAGTAGCTCACATGTTGTTAGACAAACGTGTAGTAACTTTAGAAATTGGTTCTTTGGTAGCAGGAACTAAATATAGAGGACAGTTCGAAGAGCGTATGAAGGGTTTAATGAATGAGTTAAGAGAAGCAGATGATGTGATCTTGTTCATTGATGAAATTCATACAATGGTTGGAGCAGGAGGGACTACTGGTTCTTTGGATGCATCAAATATGTTTAAGCCACCTTTGGCAAGAGGAGAACTACAAGTAATTGGAGCAACTACTTTGGACGAATACCGAGAAACAATTGAAAAAGATGGTGCGTTAGCAAGGCGTTTCCAAATGATAATTGTTGATCCAACTAGTCCAGAAGAAACATTAGAGATTTTACATAATGTTCGTGATAAGTATGAGGAACATCATCGTGTAGATTATACAGAAGAAGCTTTGGTTGCTTGTGTAAAATTATCTGACCGTTATATTTCTGATCGCTTCTTCCCAGACAAAGCAATTGATATCTTGGATGAAGTAGGAGCAAGAGTACATATTCAAAATATTCATGTTCCTGAGGTCTTTGCAGACTTGGAAAAGAAAATTGAAGAGGCTACAGAGCATAAACATAGTGCAGTAGACGCTCAAGATTATGAAAAAGCAGCTCATTATAGAGATGAAGCTAAGCGTTATAAAAAAGAGCTTGATGATGCTCATGAAATATGGGAAGAAGAGATGAAAGAGGTTCGTCATGAGGCATCTGCAAATGATGTAGCTGATGTAATTGCTTCAATGACTGGTATTCCTGTTCAAAAGGTAGCAGAGAAAGAAACTGCTAAATTAGTGAACTTACAAGCAGATTTAACAGGTAGAGTAATTGGACAGCCTGATGCAATTAAGCATTTGACAAAGGCTATTCAGCGTACACGTGTTGGATTAAAAGACCCTAACAAGCCAATTGGTTCATTCATTTTCTTAGGACCTACTGGAGTCGGTAAAACGGAATTAGCTAAGGTTCTTGCTAAGCAAGTTTTTGATAAAGAAGATTCCTTGATTCGTATTGACATGAGTGAGTATATGGAGAAATTTGCCGTATCTCGTTTAATGGGAGCACCTCCGGGATATGTAGGATACGAAGAAGGTGGACAATTGACAGAGAAAGTAAGACGTAAGCCTTATAGTGTTATTCTATTTGATGAGATTGAGAAGGCTCACCCAGATATTTTCAATGTTTTATTACAAGTATTGGATGATGGTGTTTTGACTGATGGTCTAGGACGTAAAGTCGATTTTCGTAATACAATTATTATCATGACTTCTAATATTGGTATGAGAGATTTAGAATCTTTTGGTACAGGTATTGGATTTAATACACAAAGTAGAAAAGATGGTGTAGATGATGCTAAGAAAATGGCAATTCAAGGTGCTTTGAAAAAAGCCTTTGCTCCAGAATTTTTGAATCGTTTGGATGATGTGATTGTTTTCAATGAATTGAAAAGAGAAGATATTCATAAAATCATCGATATTTCTTTAAGCAGAGTATTGGGTAGAGTAAAAGAATTAGGATATTCTTTAGAGCTTACTGATGAAGCAAAAGACTTTATTGCTGATAGAGGGTATGATCCTAAGTTTGGAGCAAGACCACTCAATAGAGCTTTACAAAAACACTTGGAAGATGCTCTAGCCGAAGAGATTTTAAGTGGAAATGTGGAAGAAGGAGATAATTTGATTGCTGACTTTGATAAGGAAGAAAAGAAAATTGTCTTTAAGGTAAAGGATAGAGAGAATGACAAGGAAGTAGAAAAAGATGAAGAAGTATAAACTTCTTCTTTTCTAAGAATATTTAACGGTAGTTCAGTGATGAGCTACCGTTTTTTATGACTCACGCCAAAAGAAAATTAGTAATGCTTTGCTATCTCATGAAAGATTGATAAATTTGCAAATCGTTTCTAAAATTAGAAGTTATTTAAAAATATTAATAAAATGAAAAAAGGAATCCACCCAGATTATCAAGATGTTGTATTTCACGATACTTCAAGTGATCACAAATTTTTGACTAAATCTACAATGAAGCCTTCTGAGACTACTGAGTTCGAAGGAAAAGAGTACCCTGTGATCAAAATAGAAGTTTCTTCTGAGTCTCACCCATTTTATACTGGTAAAAATATCTTATTGGATACTGCTGGTCGTGTTGAGAAATTTAACAAGCGTTATAAGAAGAAATAATAATTACATTTTTGTAATTAATAATATAACAAACCTCTGTATAGTTTTCTATGCAGAGGTTTTCTTTTTTGTGATTTTTTTTAGAATGAATGGGCTAATAATAAATCCCAAAGCACCACTTGAAATAAGAGAAACAATTACATTTCTGTAGCTATAGATTGATAATCCTTGCATTATTTTTAGGCTCATTACTACAATGATGGTGATAATAAAACTTACCCAATAGAGAATATTTACTTTGAATTTCTTTTTTTGTATCGGCTGTTGATAAACATAAAATAATAAATATAATCCTCCCACCAATGTACTTCCATGTTGTAAAATCTTATAGTGAGGCAGAATAGTACTTTCTTGAAGCAGATGAATATGCTCAACAAAATAACCTGTATAATGAGTAAAGCTATCCCAAAAAGTATGTGAAAAAGCTCCAATAAGGATTGAATAAACAACAATAAACCAATTTTTCTTAAAATATTGATACCAATTAAATTGATGAAATTGAAGTAATCTTTTTTGTAGAAATTTAGGAGTGTTTTCTATAAGGGAATCACGAATGATATAATGAAAAATAAATGCACTGAGTAGAGAAACAGGAAGACAAAAGGTAAATAAACCTAATATTGTATGACTATACTCACTTTGTATTTTCATTCTTAAGAAATACTCAAAGTCAGGACTCATACTTCCAATGATTAATCCTGTTAATGAAAACCATTTGGGTTTGAGTTGATGAAGAGGAATAACAATTGAAGGATGAGAAAAAGTAAAGGGCATATTCTAGTTTTATCTGTATCTTTGCAATGTACTCACTAAAGATATTTATATGATCACTGAATTACAACAAGAAGCAATTGCTTTGTTGAAAAATATGATAGAGACTCCTTCTTTGAGTAGAGAAGAAGAAGGAACAGCTCAATTGATTAATGATTTTTTGGAGTCAAAAGGTGTAAATACACATCGTTTAGAGAATAATGTTTATGCTTACAATAAGTATTATGATGAAAGTAAACCTACTATTCTGTTAAATTCTCATCATGATACAGTAAAGCCCAATGCAGGGTATACCAAAGATCCTTTTTCTGCCATTGTAGAAGAAGGGAAATTGTATGGTTTGGGAAGTAATGATGCCGGAGGTTGTTTGGTATCTTTGATTGCTACTTTCTTGTATTTCTATGACCAAGAAGATTTGAAATATAATTTTGTGTTAGCAGCTACAGCAGAAGAAGAGATTTCTGGACGAAATGGTTTGGAACTAACTCTGCCGCATTTGGATGAAATTGATTTTGCAATTGTGGGAGAACCTACACAAATGGATGCAGCCATTGCAGAAAAGGGTTTGATGGTTTTGGATTGTGTAGTAAAAGGAAAGTCTGGACATGCAGCAAGAGAAGAAGGTGAAAATGCTCTTTATAAAGCATTAAAAGACATTCAATGGTTTAAGGACTATGAGTTTGAACGTGTTTCAGATGCTTTGGGTAAGATGAAAATGTCTGTGACTGTAATTAATTCGGGAACACAACATAATGTAGTGCCAGATACTTGTTCTTTTGTGGTTGATGTACGTGTAACAGATGCTTATGAAAACTTAGAAGTGGTTAATATTATCAAAAAGCATGTGGATTGTGAAGTAACTCCTCGTTCAACTCGTTTGACTTCTTCTGGGATTTCAATTGAACACTCTTTTGTTCAGGCAGCTATTTCGAATGGAGCCAAAACGTATGGATCACCTACTATGTCTGATCAAGCACTATTTTCTGGAGTTTCTGTAAAAATGGGACCAGGAAAGTCAGAACGTTCACATACAGCAGATGAATTCATTTACCTTTCTGAAATAGAGGAAGGTATTGAGAAATATATTGCCAATTTATCTAAGATTTGTTCTTAGTTTTGGATTGATTTTGAGGCAAAGAAGCTTTTCACTCTTTTGTGGGCTTTTTTGCCTTTCTTTTTTAGCTCATAGATTCCTTTTTGTCCATCTAAGTAATAAGAATAGCCTTTATTTATTTTTTGATCTGTCAATAAACTTTCAACATCTTGAATCCAGCTTGATGCTCCTCTCTTTGATTGAAAAGCATATTTTGAAACTTCATATTGTACCCAAACAGCTTGTCGTGATTGGTTTTTAAAAGCGATAATATCTTTTAGATAAAAGGCTAGTAGGTCTTTATTATTTTGTAAAGTAGAGAACTTTTTGGGGCTATATTCTATCATTAGTCCAAAACAATTCAACGCTTCAAAAGGAATATCTACTCCCTTTGACCACCCACTTACTCGATATTTACATCCTTTTTTGATAGGAAATCGAAGAGTTGGATTATAGCAATAACCTAAATTAGTGGCATATCGAATTGCTAGAACATCATTATTGTCCATATCATGTGAACGATATTGACGGAAATAAGCTTGTTTATCCACACTGTTCCACTTCCACTGATCACTATTGTATGGGTGTATTCTTAAAATTTCTTTCGCAATACCACTAGTGTCAAATTCTTCAACAATAAATTCTCCAAAATACACAGAACCTACTGTACATTTGCTTGAGGTAAGGATTGGACTTCCCACCAATGGAAACTCATGCAATGAATCAGGGATATGGAATAATTTTCCTTCATAATATGTCCAACTACTTTTTCCAGTCAAGAACTTATTACTACTTGTGTCAATTTTGTGTATTGTCAAATCTTGTGGGAAGATATTTTTTGTGCTTGGGTATTTCTCAAAGCCATTTTTTCGATTTTGTTGACTAAAGCTTGTGGGTTTGTTAAATTGGAAATTATATAAAGTATTATTGTCTGAAATTTCGAAGTATGGTTGTTGGTTTTGAGTGATAATGATCAAATGTTTTTGGTCAATTTTTCGAATTTCTTTAGTTAATGATTCAGAAAACTCTTTCCATTGTTGAGAGGTTGTATTAGCCTTTGTGAGGAGTTTATATCCCAAAATAGAAGACTCATTGGTAAAAGTTTTTGCCATATTTTGCCAAAATCCTATAGTATGTTCTTTTATTTTTTCATCTGTCCATAAATTCAAATTCTTTTTATTAAGATCTATTTGATTATAGCCTTCAAGAGATAAAATGATGAATAAATCATGCTTTTTCGCCCATTCAATTTGTTGTTTAATCCATGTTAGTTGAGTCTCTGGTTTTTGGTATGTATCATCATAAGGTTGTACCAATTGTAACTCTACTGCATTAAATCCTAATTGCTTTGCTTCTTGGTAATCAGTTTCTTGATAAAGTTCTATGTTTTGGTAAGCATTATTGAATTGCTGATTTGCTTTCCAATGAAGGTTATTGAAAGTAATGCTATTAAGTTCAAAGCTTTTGTTATCAAGTAATAGTTGTCCTCCTTGATTTTTAACAAATTGTTGAGAAAAACCTGTAAGAGAAGATAGAACAAAGAGAATCAATAATGGGAAATGTTTCATGGGTTTAGTATTGGTTTCTGTATTTGAAGCGAAACTCGACCTTTTGTAATACTCGCTCAATGACTAATGTGGCAAGTTGATCAGCAATATTTCCTTTTTGAGAGAAAACACTATTAAATTTTTCTTCAGAAACATCGATTTGATACATAACCTGAAGTAATCGCTCAAAGCGGTAATTTAGCAAGTATTGGATAGCCAAACTTAGTTGTTTATGTAGTTCATCAGGAGAGTTTGTCTCTTCTATTTCAAAGTATTTATATAATACTTCTTGAGAGGCAATTAGTCTGTTTTTATCCATGCTTTTTTGAGTGTCCTAAAAATAAATTGTTTTTTCTGTATTTCCCTTGTATTTTTTCGATATTTGTGAAATTGCTGAAGTCTATATTATAGAAAGGTACGTTGTAAGTATCATTATAACTTTTTGGTGTATGAAAGTATTGAAGTTTGGAGGAACATCGGTTGGTTCGGCTGAGAGTATTCAGAAAGTACTGGATATCCTATCTGCTTATCAGAAGGATAACCAGCAGTTTGCTGTCGTTTTTTCCGCAGTAGGAGGAATGACAAACAAACTAATTGAAATGAGTCAGTTGGCTGAGCAAAATGATGATTCTTATGTGAATGTTCTTCGTTTGTTTGAAGAAACTCACTACCACATTATTAGAGAATTGATTCCTGTTAAGGAGCAAAGTGTAGTCTTTGCCAATGTCAAAGGAACAATGAATGTGTTGGAAGACTTGTTGAAAGGGGTTTACCTTGTACAAGAACTATCCAACAAGACCTTAGATTATATTTTAAGTCATGGTGAGCGATTAAATGCTTACATTCTTACAGAAGCAGCCAATCATCAAGGAATTGATGCTGCGTTTTTAGATGCTCGTGAACTTGTGAAAACAAACAATGTTTATGGAGGAGCTACTGTCAATTTTGAGTTGACCAACACCAATATTCAAACCCACTTCACCAATACCACCCAAACCCAATTTATCACAGGGTTTATCGCTTCAGATTCAAAAAATGTAACCACAACTTTAGGAAGAGGTGGTTCTGATTATACTGCATCTATCTTTGCTGCTGCTTTAAATGCAGAAGAAGTAGAAATATGGACAGATGTAGATGGTGTAATGACTGCTGATCCTCGTAAAGTGAAAAATGCATTTTCTTTGTCTGCTATTTCTTACAAAGAGGCAATGGAACTTTCTCACTTTGGAGCAAAAGTGATTTATCCACCAACATTGCAACCTGTTTTTGTAAAAAATATTCCAATTCGTATTCGAAATACATTCAATACGGCTTTTGAAGGAACATATATTAGCGAAAAGACAGGAAAAAATCGTCTGAAAGTTAAAGGGATTTCCTCAATTAATGAAATTTCTTTATTGACTGTTCAAGGAGCGGGAATCATTGGAGTAACAGGGGTTTCTTCAAGGTTATTTACTTGTTTAGGGAATGCCAAAGTCAATTTAATTTTGATTACTCAAGCTTCTTCAGAACATTCGATTTCTTTTGCTGTAAGTATTGAAGATACAGAAAAGGCAAAAGAAGCGATAGAAAATGAATTTTATTACGAAATACAGGCAAATAAAATTGAGCCTGTAAGAGTACAAAAAGATAAAGCCATTGTGGCAATTGTGGGCGAAAGAATGCACCACACACCTAATATATCAGGTAAGATGTTCAGTGCTTTGGGTAAGAATGGAGTAAATATCTCTGCCATTGCACAAGGTTCATCAGAATTAAATGTTTCAGCTGTAATCCAGAAGAAAGATGTATCAAAGGCATTGAATGCTTTGCATGACTCTTTCTTTTTATCAGAATCTATGACACTAAATGTATTTATGATAGGACCAGGTCTTATCGGAGGAACACTACTTAAGCAAATTCAAGAGCAAAAATCATATTTGTTAGAAAATAAAGGAGTTGATATTCGTGTAATTGCCATTGCAAATAGCCGAAAAATGTTATTCAATGAGCAAGGAATTGACTTATCTAATTGGAAAGATTCTTTGGAAAATGATTCAGAAGAAATGAGCTTTGATACCTTCTTTGAGCGTATTAAAGAATTAAATCTTCCTTATAGTGTTTTTGTCGACAATACATCTAACAAACAGATCATTGATTATTATCCAGTAGCTTTGGATGCAAGTGTATCTATTGTTACCCCAAATAAAGTAGCAAATTCTAGCTCTTATACTTTCTACAAAGAATTACAAGACATTGCGAAGAAGCGTGGAGTGAAGTTCTTATATGAGACAAATGTTGGGGCTGGATTACCAGTAATTAATACATTACAAGACTTGATGAATAGTGGTGATGATATCCTAAGAGTAGAAGGTGTACTTTCAGGTTCATTATCTTATATATTCAATACATATGATGGATCAACTTCTTTCAAAGAGGTTGTTTTACAGGCAAAAGAGAATGGATTTACAGAACCAGATCCAAGAGATGACTTGAATGGAATGGATGTAGCTCGTAAAATTTTGATTTTGGCTCGTGAATCTGGATTGAAGTTAGAACCAGAAGATGTGAAGGTAAATAATATCCTTCCTCAAGCTTGTATTGATGCTCCTACTGTAGATGCTTTTTTTGAAGAGTTAGAGAAAGCAGATAGTGTATTCAAGGGTATGATTGAAGAAGCACAAGCAAATAATAAGAAGTTATGCTTTATTGCTCAGTTGGAAGATGAAAAAGCAACAGTAAGTTTACAAGCTGTAGATGCTAATCACCCATTCTATTCTTTGGCAGGAAGTGACAACATGATTTCTTATACTACAATGCGTTATAAAACAAATCCTTTAGTAATCAAAGGACCTGGAGCTGGTGCAGAAGTAACAGCTGCTGGAGTTTTTGCAGATATTATCACAGTTAGTAAAGAGTTATCATAAGATGGGGAAAAGTATTAAAGCGTTTGCCCCAGCTACAGCAGCAAATGTTGCTTGTGGATTTGATGTTTTAGGCTTTGCTGTGGAAAATCCTGGTGATGAAGTTACTTTGACTCTGAAAGATGAACCAGGTATTATCATTAAGAGTATTACAGGTGATGAAGGTAAATTACCTTTGGATGCTGAAAAAAATACGGTAAGCTTAGTAATTCAAGAATACTTAAATCACATTGGTTCTAACCAAGGAGTTGAGATTGAATTACGTAAGTTAATGCCTTTGAAAAGTGGTCTAGGCTCAAGTGCTGCAAGTTCTGTAGTAGGAGTTTATGCCCTAAATAAATTATTAGGCTCTCCATTGAAAGATGAAGAGCTTTTACCTTTTGCAATGGAAGGAGAGCGATTAGCTTGTGGTTCTGCCCATGCAGATAATGTTGCTCCTGCTTTGTTGGGTGGTTTTGTTTTGATTAGAAGTTATGAACCTCTGGATGTAATACAATTACCTACACCAGATGATTTATATGCTACTATTATTCACCCACATGTAGAGGTAAAAACAAAAGATGCTCGTAATATTCTTCGTAAAGAGGTTGAATTGAGTAAAGCTATTCAACAGTGGGGAAATTTAGCAGGTCTTATTGCTGGTTTAATGAAATCAGATTATGATTTGATTGGTCGTTCTTTGCAAGATGTCATTGTAGAACCCGTTCGTGCTTTATTGATTCCAGGCTTTGATGAAGCAAAACAAGCAGCATTAGATGCAGGAGCATTAGGCTCAAGTATTTCTGGTTCTGGTCCTTCTATTTTTGCATTGAGCAAAGGAGCAGAAACAGCAAGTAAAGTTGGACAGGCAATGAAGGAAGTATATCAAAAATGGGAAATAGAATCTGAGGTATACATTTCAAAAGTAAGCCAACAAGGTCCAAGAATTATTGAATAAGAGAAAAAATATAAAGAAGTGGAGTTATATAGTACTAAACGTAGTGTACCTAATGTAAATTTTGAGGAAGCAGTTTTTAAAGGACTTCCATCTGATAATGGTTTATATATGCCAACTGAAATTCCTCAGTTGCCACAAGAATTTTTTGACAAAATTGATACACTTTCTTTTCAAGAAGTAGCTTTTACAGTAGCAAATGCTTTGGTTGGAGATGAAATTCCTGCTGATGATTTGAAAGTATTGATTGATGATGCTGTAAATTTTGATGCACCAGTTGTAGAGATAAAAAATCAATACAATGTATTGGAATTATTTCATGGTCCTTCTCTAGCATTTAAGGATTTTGGTGCAAGATTTATGTCTCGTATCATGTCTTATTTCTTAAAGAAAGAGAAAAAAGAAATCAATATTTTAGTGGCTACATCTGGTGATACAGGTTCTGCTGTAGGACAAGGATTCCATAATGTAGAAGGAATTAATGTAACAATTCTTTACCCATCTGGAAAAGTAAGTGTCAACCAAGAGAAGCAATTGACTACTTTAGGTGGAAATATCACTGCTTTAGAAATTGATGGAGTATTTGATGATTGCCAAGCATTGGTAAAACAAGCATTCTTAGATGAAGAGTTAAATGCTAAGATGAACTTAAGTTCTGCAAACTCTATTAACATTGCTCGTTTGGTTCCTCAGTCATTTTACTATTTTTGGGCTTATGCTCAACTAAAGAAAGCTGGTAAACCAGTTGTTTTCTGTGTTCCTTCTGGAAATTTTGGAAACCTTTGTGGTGGATTGATAGCTTACAAAATGGGATTGCCTGTTGAAAAGTTTATTGCTGCTACAAATGTTAATAACATTGTTCCTGAATACATTAAAACAGGAGATTTTTCTCCACGCCCTTCAATTGCAACCATTTCAAATGCAATGGATGTAGGGAATCCAAGTAATTTTCCTCGTATGATTGCTCTTTTTGGAGAAGAGTATGAATCTGTGATTGAAGAAGTACAAGGTTGTTTCTATGATGATCAACAGACAGAAGTAGCTGTAAAAGAAGTGTATGAAGAGACTGGATACATCATGTGTCCACATACAGGGGTTGCTTACTTAGGATTGAAACAATATTTTGAAGCAACAGGAAGTGAAGCAAATGGTGTATTTTTATCAACAGCTCATTCTGCAAAATTCTTGGATGTTGTAGAACCAATTATTGGGAAAGAGTTAGAAATTCCTGTTGAATTACAATCGATTATTAATAAAGAAAAAGTATCGATCAAAATGGATAAAGATTTTGAAGGGTTCAAACAGTATTTATTAGAAAAATAAATAAAAGAATTACAAGATTGAAAATCCTTACTTATATTCATAGGTGAGGATTTTTTTATTAAGATGAATATATTACAATCACAAAATCAAGAATTATCTATTTTTGATAAGCAAAAAAAGCAACAAGAGAGGTTATTAAATATTATTCTTATTGCTTATTATCTTTTTGGATTAATTATTTCTGTTTTTTATGATACATGGCTTATTGGAATAGGAGTAGGTAGTTTATCTGTCATTGCAGTGTATTTGACTAAATTTTTGTTTAAGAAAAGTGATTTGTATAAATATGTGTTTAGTGCTGTATTAGCCGTTTTTATGGCGCAATTTATTTATCAAATGCATGGTCTATTTGAGATGCACTTTTCATTTTTTATAGGAATTATTGTTCTAATTATTTTTCAAGATTGGAAAATTCAATTGCCTTTAGCTATTTTAGGAGTGATTCATCATAGTGGTTTTGTGTATTTACAAGTAATTGGAGGAATGGAAAATATTTACTTCACACAAGTAAATTGGACATGGACAACTTTTTTCTTTCATATGATTTTGGCACTACTTGTTTGGGTAATTGGAATGTATTGGTCATTTACTTTAGGAAAAATGACTGATTCAATGAAGGAATTACAAGTAGAGCTTTCTTCTAATAATCAGAGCTTGGAAAAGGCATTGATAACTATTCAAAAAACTTCTTCTTCTTTGTTCCAAAATGCTGATACTACTACTGAGGCAGTCAATTTTGTACATGAAAGTTTTCAAACACATACCACTATTTATTCTAATGTAGCAACTTCAATGGAGCAAATGGTTGAAGTGGTAGAAAACAATCATAAGGCAACTCAAAAGGGACATGAGTTAATGGAAGTAACAGATGATGGAATGTTTCAAGGAAAGCAATTGGTAAAAGAAACAAGTGATGTTTTAGCTCAAATTTCGCAAAGAGTAGGAGTGATTGAAGAGATTTCTCACCAAACGAATTTATTGGCAATCAATGCATCAATTGAAGCAGCTAATGCAGGAGAAGCAGGAAAAGGATTTTCTGTAGTAGCACAGGAAGTGAGAAAATTAGCAGAAACAAGTCATACAGTAGCTAATGAAATCAAATATTTATCTTCTGAAAGTGTAAATGTATCTCAAAACTTATTTTCTCAATTTGAAGACTTGATTGAAAACTTTAGATTGGTAATGAAAATTATGGAAGAAGTAATAAGTTCTTCTAACAACCAAAAAATAACAATTGATGAAGTAAACCAGAACATTCAAACACTCAACCAAGCAGTTCAACAAAATTATGAGCGTCTTGATAATGTGAAAAAAGAAATGAATGTATTGAATACAACTGTGGATGATTTATCTAAAGTCAGCCAAAAAGAAATATAGAACTTATTGTACTTTTACAAACAAAGACAAAGCAATATGAAGATTACATTTATTACAGTAGGAAAGACAGATGAGCAATATGTGAAAGAAGGGATTGAAAAATACCTTGGTCGCTTAAAGCATTATGTGACATTTGAACCAATTATTATTCCTGATGTAAAGCAAGGTAAGAAACAAGATATTAATCGCCAGAAAGAACAAGAAGGAAAATTGATATTGGATAAACTTCAAAAAAGTGATTATCTCATTTTATTAGATGAAAATGGTAGAGAATTTACCTCTGTTGGTTTTTCTCAGAATCTTCAAAAGAAAATGAATATGGGATTAAGTAATCTGGTCTTTGTGGTAGGTGGTGCCTTCGGTTTTTCTGATGAAGTGTACAAACGTGCCAATGAAAAAATGGCATTGTCACAAATGACTTTCTCTCATCAAATGGTAAGATTATTCTTTGTAGAGCAAGTTTATCGTGCATTTACGATTTTGAGAGGGGAGAAGTATCATCATTTATAGTCATTTCATAATCATACTCAACTTTACTTATTCTTACTTTAAAAGCTTGATACCAAAGAGAATATCCTTTTCCTTGAGCTAACTTGTGTTCAGAATGTTCTTTCCATTGTTTGATAGACTCTAAACTATCCCAATAAGAAACAGTAATTCCAACTTCTTCTCTTGCACTTTCAATACCCAAAAAGCCTTTTTGTTGTTGAGCTAATTCAATCATTCTGTTGGCTGTAGTTGAATAACCTTTATTTATTTCTGTTCGAAAAGAGGTGAATATTACAGCATAATAAGGAGGTTTTGGAGTGTCTGCAATCATTTTTAAAATTGTTTTTCTACCCAGCCTGAAAAAGAATAATCTTCTATGTTAACAATCTCATTACCTTTTTCTGGAATTGTGACTTGAAAAGTATTTTGTAGCCATTGTTGAAACTCCTTATTTACTCCTTCATCATCACTATCTTCATTTTCTTGATTGTATTCAATAATCGTTTGATCAAATTCAAAACAATAAAAATCATCATAACCAATTGCTATCAAGCGAATAAAGTCAAGGAAATTGTCAGCTAAAACCACTTGACAATCTCCTTCACTTCCTAACATGATAATTTTTTGAACATTTTGTTCATCTAACCAAAAAGCCACGGGAGCACCATCAAGCATTATTCCAAAAACACCAAATCGTTCGCTTAGTGTTTCTTTCCCAAACCAATTTTGAATAGTGCTTTGTTCTTCATCAGGATAAAATTCAAACAAACCACCCATCAATTCATCTGAATTTTCATACCATTCTACAATGGTTTTCATCTCAGAAGGGATAATAATTGTTGATGGGAAATTTTTAATGATTTCTTGGTACAGACTCATAATTCAATTAGTTATTCCACTTTTTCATTAAATCCTGTAAGCTGTTTCCAGTATCTTGTTTATTAGGTTTACTCTTCTTTTTTGAAGGCTTTGCAACTGTTTTTTGCACTTGTTGCCCTTTCATTGAAAGAGAAATCCTTTTTCGAGCTACATCAACACCAGTTACAGTAACTTGTACTTGTTGATTTACTTTCACTACCTCATTAGGGTCAGAAATAAATCGGTCTGCCAATTGGCTAAGGTGAACCAAACCATCTTGATGAACACCAATATCCACAAAAGCACCAAAGTTTGTTACATTGGTTACAATTCCTGGAACTTGCATTCCTTCTCTTAAATCCTCAATATTTTCAATACCATCAGCAAATTGAAAAGCTTCAAAAGGTTCTCTTGGGTCTCTACCTGGTTTCTCCAATTCTTTCAAAATATCTTGAAGAGTAGGAAGTCCCACATCTTTTGAAATGTATTTTTTCAAATCAATTGTTGAACGATGTTGGTTAGAAGAAATTAAAGTTTGAACATCACAATTAAGGTCTTTGGCAATTTGTTCAACCAATTTATAACGTTCTGGGTGTACTGCACTAGTGTCTAACGGATTTTTTGCATTGGGAATGCGTAAGAAACCAGCACATTGTTCAAATGCTTTCGCTCCCATTCGTTTTACTTTCAAAATTTCTTTGCGACTTTTGAAAGCTCCATTTTCATTTCGATAATCCACAATATTTTGAGCCAATTGAGGACCTAAGCCAGACACATAAGTCAATAATTGTTTACTTGCTGTATTAATATTTACCCCCACAGCATTTACACAACTCCCAACAACTTCATCTAATTTGTTTTTCAGAGCCGTTTGGTCAACATCATGTTGATATTGCCCTACACCAATTGATTTTGGGTCAATTTTTACCAACTCAGCCAATGGGTCGGCCAATCTTCTACCAATTGAAACAGCACCTCTTACAGTTACATCATGGTCAGGAAACTCTTCTCTAGCTACTTCAGAAGCAGAATAAATAGAAGCGCCACTTTCATTCACCATAATTACAGAAACTTCTTTACCTAAGTCAATTTTCTTGACAAAAGCTTCTGTTTCTCTACTTGCTGTACCATTTCCAATGGCAATTGCTTCAATCTTATGTTTTTTACACAGTTTTTTGATTACCTGCTCAGCCTCATATTGCTTGTTTTGTGGCTCATTAGGATAAATAGCTGTATTTTCTAATAATTTACCTTGAGCATCTAAACAAACCAATTTACAACCTGTTCTAAAGCCAGGATCAAGAGCCAAAATCCTTTTTTGTCCCAATGGAGAAGCTAACAAAAGCTCTTTCAGATTTTCAGCAAATACCTTAATTGCTTCCTCATCAGCTTTCTTTTTACTATTTGTTCTAAACTCTGTTTCCATAGAAGGTTTCATCAAGCGTTTATAACTATCTGTGATGGCATCTTCTAAAAGTTGACTGTGGTTATTACTCTTAATAAATTGCTTTTCTAAATGTCCCAAAGCATCTTCTTGTTCTGGAGCAATTCCAAACGAAATAATTCCCTCATTCTCTGCTCTTCTAATGGCAAGAATACGGTGAGAAGGGGCTTTTTTTAGATTCTCTTCATATTCAAAGTAATCCTTATATTTAGCACCTTCCTGTTCTTTTCCTTTCACAAGCTTTGTTTTTACATTCGCTTTTTTGTCAAAGAGTAAACGCACTTTTTCTCTTGCAGGAGCACTTTCATTCACCCATTCAGCAATAATGTGTTTTGCTCCTTCTAAGGCCTCAGAAGTATCCTTTACCTCATTTTTTAGATAAGATTTGGCAATTTGTTCGATGTTTCCTTTTTGCTGAGAAAAAATAAGTTCAGCCAAAGGTTCTAACCCTTTTTCTTTAGCAATAGAAGCCTTTGTTTTCCTTTTCTTTTTATAAGGCAAATACAAATCTTCTAACTCACTTAATGTAGTGACTGCTTTGATTTTCTTTTCAAGAACTGTTGATAACTTTCCCTGTTCCTCTATACTTTTGAGAATGCTCTCTCTCCTTTTATCAAGTTCTTGTAGTTGATTTGCTAGTTCCTTGATGTTTGAGATTTGAACTTCATCAAGGCTATTGGTTTGCTCTTTTCGGTAACGAGCAATAAAAGGGACAGTAGCCCCTTCCTCTAATAATTGTAAAACATTTGTTACTTGTTGTTCACCAAGAGCAAGTTCCTTGGCAATTTGGATGCTATATGCTTGAGACATACAAATAGAGTATTTTGACTTTGTTAGATATGTAATTACTTATTTTCTAAGCCATTTTTCTGGATTTAATCTGTTTTTACCTTTCCAGATTTGGAATTCAAGTTCTGTTTCTCCATCATTTGAAGTAAATACAGTTCCAATAACATGATTAGCAAGAATTGTTTGTCCTACTTTTACATTTGTCGTTTTCAATTTTGCATAGACTGTAAAGTATTCACCATGTTGTACCATGACTACTTTGTGCATACCCGGAATCGAAGCAACCGTTGTAACTTTTCCTTCAAAAACACTATAAGCTTTGGCATTTTTTTGTGTTTGTAGTCCAACCCCCATATTATTTACATAAATTTTTTCTAGGAATGGATGGGGTTGTTTACCAAATTTTCGGGCTATAAAGCAACGTTTTAAAGGTTTTGGTAACTTTCTTTTTTTTGCTTCAAAACGCTTAGAAATTGCTTTTTGTCCTTTACTTAATTCAAGAGCGATACTTTGCTTGATAAGTATTTCTAGTTTCTCTTGCTCTTTTTTCCACTTTTTTCGTTTAGATAAGAATTCTTGTTCACGTTCTGTCAAAGAAGAAAGTACATTTCGTTTACTTGACTTAATTGCTGTCAATTCTTTTTGTTCTTTCTCTATCTTTGCAAGAGTTTTTTGCTTCTTTTCAAACTTTAATTGAATAGTACTTTTCTTTTCCTCTAAATATTCCTTTACCTGATTGATTTTAATAACCTGTTTTTGACGCATTTTATTAAACTCTTTCAAATAATGAAGACGCATCATTAATTGATTATAACTCTCAGAAGAAAAAATAAAAATCCATGTATTGTAGTTATTATTGACCTTATAGGCAGCATAAATCATATGACTATATTCTGCTTTGAGTGTATCAATATCTCTTTGCAAAGACTTTGTAATATCATTCAAGGAAAGAATATCCTCATTCAAAAAATCAATTTCTTTTTCTAAACTTTTAATATACCTTCTACGGGTATAAATTTGCTGATTTAATGCTCTTAATTCACCTTCAGAAGCCTTAATTTCATTACGAGTATCCTTCAAAATAACATCAGCATCTTGTATTTTTCTTAGTAATTCTTTCTTCTCTTTCTCATACTGTTTACGAGATTTTTTACCTTCTGCTACTAAAGTCAGACTTATAAATACAACTAATAAGCTTATGATGAAAAAATTACTTTTTCTTGTATTTTTTAGAAACATGGAATGGGTACTTTAGTGGATTTGAAGTAAATTCACTTTTATAATATTTAAAAGTTATGCTACTCTCAAAAGGAGAAGTTTGTGTAGTATCTTGGTATGATACATTGACCTGGATATTGCTTGCCAAAGGTTTGTCTTGTATAGTGATAAAATCACGATAAGCAATTGTCAATTCACCATTAGCTTCTTGTTGTTCAACTTTAACATCTTGTATTCTCATTGATTCTTTATTGACATACTGAGAGATGATAAATTGACTGATTTTATTGATAAGTAAGTAATGGTTTTCCTCTTTTTTTAGTTTTTGAGCTCCAATCTCTGTGAAAGCTTGATTTCCCAATAGAGTTGCTTGTATCAGCTGGAAGTCAACAGGAAAATTCATCATTTTACTTAATGATTGATAATCTTTGACATAATATTCCTTTTGCCATTTATTTAGTAAGTATACAGAATCCTGCATCATACGAATTCTTCCCACTTCAAATCCCATTGCCTTTGCACTCATCCAAATAATTGAATCTTTTCGCATACGAATGGTAGTAGTAACAGAAGGAAGGCTCTGTTCAGAATCTTTGTATTTTATCTTAGCTTTTGTCTTGAAAGAATGAAAATCAATGTTGTTAATTTCTAGTAAGTTTTGCTTACTTCTTGATAAACGATTTCCACAAGATGAGAGAAAAAGTACTCCCATCAATAAAATCACAAGCTTATTCATAAATCTTTTTGTCTTGTATTTTTTTATCAATGAATTCACTTGCTCCTCCTTTTTGTTGAGCAATCTTCCATTGTTCTACAGCTTCATCTACTTTATTCAAGCGAAATAATACATCTCCATAATGTTCAATAATAACTGAGTTATCAGAAATGTTAACTGCTTTTTTAAATTGTTCTACAGCTCCAGTATAATCTTTTTTCAGGTAAAGAATCCATCCAAATGTATCTAAAAATAAAGGATTATAAGGTTCCATACGTAGGGACTTTTTAGACATTGACTCTGCCTTTGATAAGTTTCCTTCATTGGTTGCTAAGACGTAAGCATAGTTATTAAGTAATAATGGGTTATTAGGAGTTAAAACAAGAGCTTTATCATACATTTCAAAAGATTTGTCAAATTCTTTCGTTTCTGAGTAAAAATAAGCCAATTGTGGATATGCAATAGATAATAATCTCGTTTCGTCTTGTGAATTTTCAACTCCTTTATTGAAGCTGATGATTGCATTTTTGAAGTCTGATTTTTCAGCCTCTACACTTCCTTTTTTGAACCAAATTTCGAAATTTTCAGGATTATGCTCTAAAGCTTTGCTACAATAATAAATTACAGAATCTGATTCTTGTAGATTTTCATGGAAAGCAATTACCCTTTTCCACACTTCCACAAGTGTAGGGTCTATTTCTACAGCCTTTGAATAAGCAATCTTAGCTCCTTCAGCTTGATCATAAATTGAATTAATATCCCCAATTAGGATGTAAGGTCTAGTCTTGGTTGGATGTAGTTTTTGAAGCTTATCCCCTAAATCATAAGCAATTTTTTCAAAATCTTTATAACTTGGTCTTTGTAGGTAAAAAGAAATAATATTTACTTTTTCATCTAAACTGATAGTAGTATTATCAAATAATTGATACAAGAGTTTGTGAGCCTTTACCTCTTGTTGATTAGCATTATAAAATTCGACTAGTGTAAGTGTAATTTCTTTATTTTTTGGATAGTCTCTATGTTTTTGTTCTAATAAACCAATAGCAGGTTTAACTTTTTGTCTATCATACAATATTTTAGCTTGTGATAGAATCATACTTGTATTGGCAGGGTTCTTTTTTAAGAATTTATCACCTACTCTAAGAGCTTCTTTTACATCTCTTACTAGTAGTAGAAGCTTTTGTTGTTGAAGTGCTAAATCAATATTATCTCCGTCAATATATTCAAATTTTTTGTAAGCATCTACAGCAAGATATGTGTAAGCTTTTACTTTTTCCTCTACCTTTTTTAGTTCCTTCGGATCTTGTAATTCACGATGTTTATTGACCCCCTCTTCAATAATTCTTTCACATATATCTGCCAAATCAAGGTATTCATATTTTGGTTTGGCAGTATTTTCAATAAGTTGTTGATAAACAGCAACTGCTTGTTCTTTTTCTTGTAAGGCTAAACATGTTTGAGCCCAAAGTTGATAATAATAGGTTTCTTTTGGAGAGTATTTGACTGCTTTTTTAATGTTTTTTAAAGTCACCTCGTAATTTTTAAGTTTATAATTACAATGGGCAATTTTATAAAAAATAGCAGGAGATTTTTTGTTGTGCTGTTGAGCTTTTGTGAAGTATTCTAAAGCCTTTATATAGTCTTCTTGTAAGAAGAACTTTTCTGCTTCAATAAAAAAACGCTCCGTTTTTATTTCTGATTTTTTTCGAACACTAGGACTATTTGCTAACTTCTTCTTTTGAGCAGAAGCCTGTTGAAAAGTAAATAATAGACCAAATGTTAAGAGTAAGCAATAAAAACGAAGCATATTACTGAGTTAAATATTAATGTTTTACAGTATTAAAGTCTCCAATACTAGCACTTTGAGCACTTCTTCCTTCGAAGCATACTTTATTTCCTAGCATAGAATTTTCTAATACTGCATTGTTGATTATTGTATCTTTCTGTACAATAGTGTTTGAGATAATACTATTATCCACACTACTACCATCACCAATAGAAACGTGAGGTCCTACAACAGAATTGTTTAATTTTACATTTTTTCCTAAGTAAACAGGAGGAATGATCACAGAGTTATTATTTTCTACAGAATCATCAATTAATTTTGTGTCTTTGATGTATTCTAAATATCTCTGATTTGTATGTACAGTAGCATCTTTGTTTCCACAATCTAACCACTCTGTTACTTGTCCTGTTACAAAACGAAGCCCTTTGTTTTTCATGTTTTCTAAGGCAGCAGTCAATTGATATTCTCCACCACTTGTGATGTCATTATCAACCAAATACTGTAATTCGTTTTTAAGGTTTTCACCATCTTTGAAGTAATAAATACCAATGATCGCAAGATCAGAAACAAAATCTTTTGGTTTCTCTACAAAATCAGTAATTGCATTGTCATTACCTAATTTTACAACACCGAATGCAGAAGGATCTTCAACCTGTTGTACCCAAATGATTGAATCTTGGTCTGTATCTAGTTTAAAGTTTGCATTAAATAATGTATCTGCAAAAGCAACAATTACATTACCATCCAATGATTCTTCAGCACATAAGATTGCGTGAGCAGTTCCTAAAGCTTTATCTTGAGTATAAATTTTACAAGAAGCACCTACTTCTATAGCGATTTCTTTTAGTTCTTCTTTAACTTCATCACCAAAATCTCCAATAATAAATCCAATCTCTTCAATTGGTTCAGAGCATAATCTTGCTAAATCTTCCACTAAACGATGTACAATTGCTTTTCCAGCAATAGGAATAAGTGGTTTGGGTGTAGTTAATGTATGAGGTCTCAAGCGAGTACCTCTTCCTGCCATAGGGATAACAATTTTCATATAGCTTCTTCTTTTTTAGTGAGTACCAGTACTTCCAAAACCTCCTGCTCCTCGATCAGTATTTCCCAATTCTTCTACTACTTCTAATGCAGGTTGTGCATGAGCAGCAATTACCATTTGGGCAATACGTTCACCATCTTGGATTGTAAAGGCTTCTTCTGATAAATTAATTAATAAAACTTTAATCTCTCCTCTATAATCAGCATCGATTGTACCTGGTGAATTAAGTACTGTAATTCCATGCTTATATGCCAATCCACTTCTTGGACGAATTTGAGCTTCATATCCAAGTGGAATCTCTAGAAAAAGCCCAGTAGGAACCAAAACTCTTTCCATAGGTTGCAAAACGATTTGCTCCTCTAAGAAAGAACGTAAATCCATACCAGCAGAACCTTGAGTTTCGTAGTTTGGCAATGGGTGAGTTGATTTATTGATTACTTTTATAACCATATTTTGTGTTCAAGCAAAAATTAGTCCTTTTTCTGGACAAAAAACAAAATGTGTATAAGTAAAATTACAAAATTTATTGTCTTTTTCGAATCAAAAGAGACTTTTCTTGATAAGCAATAACCACTAAGAAACAGACTAATAAACCTGTATTAATACCAAGGTTCTGTAAAGTATTTGTTTGATATGGATGAATAAAACTGATAATAATTAATACTGTACTCAACAATATGTAAAATAGAATTTTGCCAACAGGATAAGGGATGGGGTAATACTTCTGCCCTAAGAAATAAGAAATAATTGACATACTTGCATAACAAACTAAGGTTGTAATTGCACAAGCAAAATATCCAAATTGAGGAATTAGTAATAAGTTCAGTACAATGGTGATGGTTGCTCCAATGATTGTGATGATTGTTCCATAATATGTTTTTTCTGTCAACTTATACCACACAGATTGGTTGTAGTAAATTCCTAGAAATACATTTGCTAATAGTAAAAATGGAAGGATGTATAACCCTTCTTGAAATACATCATTTTGTAATAAAATTCCTCCAATTAAGTCTCGATAAAGACTGATGAATAAAAACATTAAACAGCAAAATAAAGCATAATATTTCATGACTGTTGCAAAGGTTTCTGGTGCATTTCTGTCTTTTGCCTTTGAAAAGAAAAAAGGTTCTGCTGCATATTGAAAAGCTTGCCTTACTAATGTAATAAAAATGGATAATTTGTAGATTCCTCCATAAATACCTAATACCTCCATATTCGTTTTGTTGGGATAAAGATGTTTTGGGAAAATTTCTTTTAGCAAGATTCTATCAATCATTTCATTAATCATTCCTGCAATTCCTAGAATAGCTAATGGATAAGCATATTTTGCCATTGGTTTCATGTATTCTAACGAAACTTTAGGACGATATGACAAGAAACTTTTCCATAAGAAAGGAATGAATAAAACATTGGCAATTAGATTGGATAACAAGATATATCCCACTTTGAAATTCGGGTCATAGAAAGACATTACAAGGTTTTTGAGAGCACTATTTTCTGTGCTTTCATAATAATGACTACAGATAACCAAGAAGAAGATGTTTAACTTAATATTGATTATGATGTTTGAAACTTTTGCACTGGCAAAAATTAATGGTTTTTCTTTGAAACGCAATTGTGCAAAAGGAATGGCACATACTCCATCAATCAATAAGATGATTGCCATCAAAATAATGTACTCATGGAGTTGTGGGTAAGAAAGTAGTTGAGCAATTTGGTGTGAGCCAATAATGAAAAAACTTGATAAAATTACTCCGATAATCAGAATCCAAGTAAATGCATGATTGAAAGCAATATTTTCTCCTTGATCATTAGCTGTTTTGAAATAGGTTGTTTCCATTCCAAAAAGATAGATAATATTGAGGAATGCCATGTATACATATAGGTCTGTCATGACCCCAAAATCTTGTATGGATAAGACACTTGTATAAAAGGGAACAAGTAAAAAATTTAACGCACGTCCAACAATGCTAGACAGACCGTATAAGGCAGTCTGTCCAGCTAATTTTTTGAGAGCACTCATAATGTAGCTTCTTTATTTTTTAATCAGCTACAAAACTATGAATTGTTTTTAAAGTTTGCTTTTCTTTTTTCCATAAAGGCTTGAGTTCCTTCCTTAAAGTCATCAGTGCTACAACACTCTGCAAAGTTTTTGATTTCTTGAGCAAAACCATCTTTGTCAAATTGGTAATGAGCATTTACAGCATCAATAATCAGTTTTGTGGCAATTTTTGGTTTCTCACTCAGTTTTTTTGCAAGCTTTCTACAATGAGCATATAATTCTTCCTGACTTTCTAATACATCATTTACTAAACCAATACGCTTAGCTTCTTGTGCAGAAATATAATCAGCACTTAACATTAATTCTATTGCTTTTCCTTTACCTACTAAATGAGTAAGCCTTTGTGTTCCTCCATATCCAGGAATAATTCCTAGATTTATTTCTGGTTGTGCAAACTGTGCATTTTCAGAAGCAAATCGCATATGACAGGCCATGGCTAGTTCACAACCTCCTCCCAAAGCAAAGCCATTTACAGCAGCAATTACAGGTTTTGGAAATTGTTCGATGGCATTAAAAATATGATGGGCATTTGTGACAACTTCTTCTGCTTTCTCTTTGTCCAATGTATGTATTTCATTAATATCTGCTCCTGCTACAAAAGATTTTTCTCCTTGCCCAGTTAAGATAATGACTGAAACTTCTCGTTGTGTGGATAAGTCTTCAAAAACTTGTTTAAGTTCTGCAAGAGTTTCAAAATTAAGGGCATTGAGCTTTTTTTCTCGATTAATTGTGATTGTTGCAATGCCCTCTTGAATCGTTAAAATTAGGTTTTTCATATACAAAAAATTAAAGTGATGCTATCACTTCTTAACGTGAAAAACCAATAATCAGTTATTTTAGTTAGGTCTATTTCCTTTTTTACTTGCTTGCCAAAGTAGTTGTTGTTCTTCTTTTGTCAAACTCTCATATCCAGAGCGAGAAATTTTATCTAAAATATGATCAATTTCAGCTTCAGTGGGTCCACTTTGTTGATAACGATCATTCTTTTTGATGTTTTGAGAACGGGTATTCTTATGGGAGTTTCGATAACTGACATTAAGATTATCTTTTTTAGCAAATAGATTTTCAATCACAGTGAGTGGTTTCATGACAATACCAGACCAATCATTTCCTTGTTGTAATTGCTTGATAAATAGAAATCCTAGTAAAGCTCCTCCTAGATGAACCGCATTTCCTCCTGCATTTCCTCCGCCAGTACCCAAAAATGAAATAACTACATAAACAAGAGCAATCCATTTAATTTTAACACGAATAAATAATAAATTGATTTCATAATTAGGACTTAGAGTAGCTGCACCAATTACCATTGCATAAACAGCACCTGAAGCACCAATAACTTCTGCTTTAGACCTTAGGTCAATGAATGATGGAATGGAATAATAGGCTAAGAAATAAAATACAGCTCCAGCCAAACCTCCTAATACATAAATTGCAATTACTTTAGAGTTACCAACAAGACTATTGATGATGTTTCCAAACCAATAAAGGAAAAGCATATTGAACAGAATGTGTTGAATATCTGCATGAGAGAAGAAGTAGATAAATAATGTCCAAGGTCTTAGAAGAAATTCCATGATATTAGCAGGCATACTGAAGATATCACGATAAATTAGGTAGATTTCAGTAAGCTTGAACCACTTCATAAATACCAGTGGAATGTGCATAATTAGAAATACACACACATTGATAATGATGATTTTAATAAGCCCATTATTAGGGCGATTATACATGTTTTTGATATCTTGAAGAATACTATTTGCCATAGATTTCTAGTAGCGTTGTTGTTGATTTCCTTTTTTTGACCAAATGTAGACAAGCAAAAAAGCTAATGCCAACCCAATTAAATGGGCTTCATGAGCAACTCCTGTAGCTCTATTTTGTAGTGTGTTGTAAACCTCAAATGCTCCATAAAATAATACAAAGTATTTGATTTTGATGGGAATAGGCAATGGGAAAATAATGATTCGTTCTTCTGGAAAGTAAAGCCCTAATGCCATCAATAAACCAAAAGTAGCTCCAGAAGCTCCAACCAATGGTACTAACTCATTTGGAGAAATGTATTGTTTTAGTAACATATAAAATAGTCCTGAACCCATTCCTGTTACTACATATAGAATAATCATTTTTTTTGGACCAATGCGTTGTTCAACCAAAGGACCTAAGAATAAGAAAGGAAGCATATTTCCTAACAAATGACCAAAGCCAGCATGAGCAATCATAAACGTTACTAGCTGGGTTGGTAAGAAATGCTCTGTTTTGAGTGGGAATAAATAAATATAAGGTCTTAGATCAATTTGCATATTATATCTTGCCAATGACATGATTGCAAAAACAGCTACATTGATAATAAGAATTGCTTTTATGATGGGGGTGAGGTTGAAGTTCATATTTTATGAAATTTCACTTTTGTTAATAAATAAGTCGGCAATAAATTCTTTGTCAATTTTGACATAAGTTGGTGTGCCATTGGGACTATAGTTAGGATTCTCACAAGCGAATAATTGATTAATTAGTTCACTCATTTCCAATTCTGTTAGCACTTTTCCTTTTTTTATTGAAGAACGATTTGCCAAAGAACGAGCTAAATTTTCTTGATTGTTTAGTTTTAACTCAGATTTATTATTCTTGAATTGATCGATGAAGGTCTCTAGTAAATTATGTTCGGCTTCGTGAGGTAAATCAGAAGGAATTCCTTCAAGAGTAATACTATTATTATCTCCTAAGCTAAACTGAAACCCCAATGCTCTTAGTTCCTCTTGTAGTTCTGTTGCCAAAGCATAATCAGTAATTGACAGTTCTGTAGTTTGAGGGAACAAGAACTTTTGTGTACTAATTGGATTTTCTGAATAAACAGAGAAACGTTCATACAAGATACGCTCATGAGCAGCTTGTTGATCAATTAAGATTAATCCTGTCTTCACCTGTGCAGTAATATAACTCTGTGCAATCTGAAAAGTTACATTTTTGTTATTACTTTGTTTTGATAACTCATGTCTTTCAACAGTATCTGAGAAATAATTCTCATCATTGATAGAACTTGGTAAATTTAAACTTCCTTGTACTGGCTCTGGTTCAGTATTAACCATATCAGCAAAAGGATCAAGGCTAAACGAATCATCTACTAGTTTATCATTTTCAATGTTTTCAAAGCTTGGTGTTGGTGGTTTTGGTTTTTCTTCCATTTCTGGAGACCCTTCCAAACCTTTATAAAATCCATCCCAATCAATTCCTTCAGCAAAAGCACCATTTTCTATTTCCTTTTCGTTATTTGGTGTTGAAAAACCAGAAAAAGGAGAATCATTTTCATTAAAACTTGCTGGTTCATCAATTGGTTCTTCGTTCGAAGCAACTAAGTCCTTGAAAGGAGAATTTGTATCGTCATAATCTCTTTTGGGAGGATTATCATCTGAGAAACTGAAATTTAGGTTTTCATTGAAATCGATGGTTGGAGCAATGTTATTGACTCCTAATGAACGTTTCACACAAGCTCTAAAGATTGCATAAAGTGTGCTTTCATCTTCAAATTTCACCTCTGTTTTGGTTGGATGTACATTTACATCAATTCGATTAGGATCAATTTCAATAAAAAGTACATAAAAAGGATGTGTTTTATCATCAATTAAACCGTCATAAGCATCAGAAATGGCATGATGAAAATAAGTGCTTCTGATAAAGCGATTATTGACAAATAAATATTGCTCTCCTCTTGATTTTTTTGCTGTTTCAGGTTTTCCAATATATCCAGATATCTTGATTATTTCTGTGTCTTCTGTAGAACGAACGATTTTTTCTTGATAATTTTTGCCAAATACAGAAACGATTCTTTGGCTCAATCTACCTTTGTATAAATTGAAGATTTCTTTTTCATCCAAAGTCAATACAAAATGAATTTCTGGATGAGCGAGTGTTACACGTTGAAATTCTTCAACAATGTGTTTATTCTCTATTGAATCTTTTTTGAGGTATTTTCTACGAGCAGGAACATTGAAAAATAGGTTTTTGATTGCAATAGAAGTTCCTTGTGGAGTGGCAATATCTTCTTGTTTTGTTATTTTTGATGCTTCTATACGAACCATTGTCCCCAATTCCTGTCCTTCCTGGCAAGTTTTGAGTTCTACTTGTGCAATTGCTGCAACAGAAGCCATTGCTTCTCCTCTGAAGCCTTTGGTAGTAATGTTGAATAAGTCTTCTGTAACCTTAATTTTGGAGGTTGCATGTCTTTCAAAACACATACGAGCATCTGTTTCTGACATACCAACTCCATTGTCCACTACTTGAATAAGTGTTTTTCCTGCATCTTTGATGATGAGGTGTATATGAGTACTTTGAGCATCAATTGAATTTTCGAGTAATTCTTTTACAGCAGAAGCAGGTCTTTGGATGACCTCCCCAGCAGCAATTTGGTTGGCAAGTGAGTCAGGTAATAAATTGATTATATCAGACATTCGCTAAGGTTACTTAAAAATTTTCAGTTTTTGCTTATATAATGATAATACAACGCCTAAGCCCACAGAGACATAAAAGACAGTAATGTTACCTGTGTAAATATAGCCAAATGTCGCTGAACTTAGAAGAATAATAAGAACAAAGATGAAAGGAATTTTCCGTGTTTCTGTTTCTTGACGAGCATTTTGGAAAGAGCCTCTAATTTGGCTCACACGAACTTCGTCAGAATCAAGGTCTTTGTTCAACTCTGCTTTTATTCGTTGTGTACGTTTTTCAATATCTTCTTTTACTTCATCATAGTAACGAGGCTGATATTCAAACTGGCGATGTCTTGGGGTCTTAAAAAAAGAAGGAAGTTTCATGTGGTTCTTGTCTTTTTTTGTGATATTAAACGCAAACTCTTTTAGAAATACAAATTACCTTTGTAGTTTCGTCTTTCATCCATAAATATAATGTATAATACAATGCATAGAAAAATTTCCTCTTTTTTCTTTCTTATTTTGAGCATTTCCTCTTTATCCTTTGCTCAGAACAATCTAAACTTTCCTAGGTATGAGCGTACTGATGCTGATAAGTGGGTAGATAGTGTTTTTTACACAATGACTCCAGAAGAACGTTTGGGTCAATTATTCATGGTAGCTGCTTATTCAAATCGTACAGAAAAGCACTACAAAGAGATTGATTCACTAATCAAAAAATATAACATTGGGGGATTGATTTTTTTTCAGGGAGGTCCTGTTAGAGAAGCACAGTTGACAAATCGCTATCAAAAGAATGCAAAAGTTCCTTTGATGATTGGAATGGATGCAGAATGGGGTTTAGCAATGCGTTTAGATTCTACGGTTAAGTTTCCTCGTCAAGTGGCATTAGGTGCTTTGAAAAATGATACCTTGATTTATCAAATGGGTGAAGAAATTGCTCGTCATTGTAAACGTTTGGGGATTCACGTGAATTTTGCTCCAGTAGTAGATGTAAATGTCAATCCCGAAAATCCTGTAATTGGAACACGTTCTTTTGGTGAAAATAAATACAAAGTAGCTCAAAAGGGGATTGCTTATATGAAAGGAATGCAGGCTCATCATGTCATGGCAAATGCTAAACATTTTCCTGGACATGGAGATACTGATACTGATTCACACCATGCTTTGCCAATTATTACCCATGATAAAAAGAGAATTGAGGACATCGAATTGTATCCCTTCAGGGAATTGATGAAAGATAGTTTGGCAAGTGTAATGGTTGCTCATATCCACATGCCAACCTATGATAAAAGAGAAAATATTGCCACTACTTTGTCTGAAAATGTAGTACACAAGCTACTTAAGAATGACTTAGGTTTTAAAGGGCTTGTTTTTACTGATGCTTTGAATATGAAAGGTGTAAGTAAGTTTCATGAACCAGGTGAAGTAGATTTGAAAGCATTATTAGCAGGAAATGATGTTTTATTATTTCCAATGAATGTTCCAAAAGCGATCAGTCATATTCAAGAAGCAATTAAAAAAGGACAAATTACAGAAGAAGAGGTTAATGCTCGCATTCGAAAAATTTTGTATGCTAAACACTGGTCTGGTTTGCACAAACAAAAATTTGTGGAGTTAGAAAACTTGTATGAAGATTTAAACACACCAGAAGCATACAAACTAAGAAGAGAATTGTATAAGCAAAGCTTAACAGTTGCCAAGAATGATAGTAACTTTTTGCCAATTCAAGTGATAGATACCAATACTTTTGCATCAGTGTGTTTAAATTCTGAAGACAATAGTACATTCCAACAAATGCTTTCTAAATATGCTAAGTTTGAACATCACTCACTTAGAAAAAATGAATTAACCAAAGCAAAACTTGATGCTATCTATGAAAAGGTAAAAGACAAGAAAGTGGTTGTCTTAGGTTTACATAAGTTAAGAATATGTTCAAAATGTACTCGTGCCTTCAACAAAGACATTCAAGATTTTATTGATAAGTTAAGTGAAAAAACAACAGTTGTTGCAGGCTTATTAGGAAACCCTTACAATTTAAAACACCTAGATAAGGTAAATTCTGTAATTGCTGCATATGATAATAACTTGATGACACAAGAACTTGTTCCTCAGTTGATTTTTGGAGCTTTTGGAGTAGATGCAATATTACCTGTTACCGCTTCAGAAGAGTTCAAAGAAGGACAAGGATTCAAAGTAGAATCATTGAACCGATTATCTTATGATCTTCCTGCTTCTCAGAACATGAGTGCAAAAACATTACAACAAATTGATGCAATTGCACAAGAAGCAATTGAAAAACAAGCAACTCCAGGTTGTCAAGTCTTGGTTGTGAAAAATGGTACAGTTGTTTTTGACAAATCTTATGGTTATTACACTTACAACAAAGAGAAGTTAATCCAAGATACTTCTTTGTATGATATTGCCTCTGTCACAAAGGTGTTGAGTACACTACAAGCAGTAATGTTTTTGGTTGATCAAGGTGATCTCAATGTTGATAAGAAGATGTCTTTTTATTTGAAAGATTTAAAGGGAACCAATAAAGGTAATTTGATCATCAAAGATGTTTTGTTGCATCAAGCTGGGTTAGTTCCTTTTATTCCTCATTGGAAGAAGGTGGTAAATGAAGATGGAACTCATAATGCTACATATCTTGCTCCTCAAAAAAGTGATACTTTCAACCAACAAGTAACTGAAAAACTGTATTCAATTAGTACTATCGAAGATTCTTTATGGAAGTGGACAGTAGATTCTGAATTGAGAAACAAGAAATTTTTTTCTAGAAAATATGAATATAAGTACAGTGATTTAACTTTTTACTTATTGAAAAAACTGGTAGAAGAAAAGCTTAATCAATCATTAGAAGACTTTATGAGTCAGAATTTTTACATGCCTTTAGGGGCTTACTCTACTCGTTATAACCCATTACAAGAGTTTCCAAAAAGTAGAATTGTACCTACTGCTTATGACCAATATTTCAGAAAAAAGCAGTTACAAGGAACTGTTCATGATGAAGGTGCCGCCTTATTGGGAGGTGTTGGAGGACATGCAGGAATTTTTAGTAATGCGAATGATTTGGCAAAAATTTGTCAAATGAATCTACAAAATGGAACTTATGGAGGCTTAGATTACTTATCTAAAGACGTGTTGGAGATGTTTACTGAAAAACAGAACGATAAAAATAGAAGAGGATTGGGTTGGGATAAGCCTGCTCCAAAAGGTTTAGGTCCAACTTCTATTTATTCTTCTCCTCGCTGTTTTGGACATACTGGTTTTACAGGAACATGTGTTTGGATGGATCCAGACTATGATTTGGTGTATATCTTCTTGTCCAATAGAATATATTTAGATGCAGAAAATAGAAAGCTCCTTCGATTGGATATTCGCACAAGAATTCATGATGTGATTTATCAATCAATGATGGAGTTTCATGAAAATTAAGTAGAATGAAAATAGGTATTGTGTGCTACCCAACATATGGAGGTAGTGGAGTTGTAGCGACAGAACTAGGAATTGCATTGTCCAAAAAAGGACACAAAATACACTTTATTACCTATACAGAGCCTGCTCGTTTTGATATACTAAGTGAAAACTTATTCTATCATGAGGTAGTAATTCCTAATTATCCTTTGTTTCAAAGCCCTCCTTATGTACTAGCATTGGCTAGTAAAATGGTAGATGTTGTAAAGTATGAGAAGCTCGACTTACTTCATGTACATTATGCCATTCCTCATGCCACAGCAGCTTATCTCGCAAAACAAATCTTACAGTCTGAAGGAATTGATATTCCAGTAGTTGCAACTTTGCACGGAACAGATATTACACTTGTAGGAAAAGATGCTTCCTATGAGCCTGTAGTTGCATTTAGCATGAATCAATCTGACATTCTAACAGCTGTTTCAGAAGATTTAAAAAGAGATACCCTAAATTTATTTTCAATTCAGAAAGAGATAGAAGTTGTTCCAAACTTCATTGATCTAACAAAATTCAAAAAGCATAAAAAAGACCATTTTCGTATGGCAATTTGTCCTAATGGAGAAAAATTACTTATTCACGTTTCTAACTTTAGAAAAGTAAAGCGTGTAGAAGATGTAATTCTTGCATTTGACAAAATTCGTAAAGAAATACCTGCTAAATTATTATTAGTTGGGGATGGTCCAGAACGTCAAAAAACGGAAAATCTTTGTCGTCAATTAGGAGCTTGTCCAGATATTCGATTCTTAGGCAAAATATCAGCAGTAGAAGAAGTACTATCTGTTTCTGATTTATTTTTAATGCCTTCAGAAAAAGAAAGTTTTGGTTTAGCTGCTTTAGAAGCAATGGCTTGTGAGGTGCCTGTAATTTCCTCAAATGCTGGAGGTTTGCCAGAATTAAATATAAATGGAGTGACTGGCTTTGTAAGTGATGTTGGTGATGTAGACGATATGGCAAAAAATGCCTTGATTGTTTTGGATGATAATAATCTGCCAACATTTAGAGAAAATGCACTCAAGAGAGCCAAAGAGTTTGATATTGATAATATCTTGCCTCTTTATGAAGAGTTATATCAACGTCTACTACTGATCACAGAAAGAGTGTAATAATGCCTAGAAAAAAGGTTTTTAAGGAGTGGACGAAAGTTGTACAAGCTTTAGGAGAAGGTAGACAACAAATTATTCTTAGAAAAGGCGGGATCATTGAAGAAAATGGTTCTTTTTCGGTACAAGAAGATGATTTTCTACTTCTTCCTACTCTTTACCATCAACAAAATGAAAAAATTAAGCAATCATGGCTTAATGAAGTAGGAGAGGAGGATATTTATTATCAAAATCATCAGCAAGTTTGGATTCGTTTTGAGGCTTTTGTAAAAGAAGTAAGACAAATTAATTCATGGAAAGAATTAGCAAAGTTAGATGATCAACATGTATGGAGGGAAGATGTAATTCAAGAACGATACGAACGCTGGCAGGAGCATCAAGTAACTCTATTAGTTGTAGATGTGAAAAAACTAGAACCCCCCATTTTATTAGATTTATTGCCAGAACATGGAGGTTGTAAATCTTGGATAGAGATAGATTTCTAATTGTTTAATAACTTCAATAATTCTAAAGCACTGTCTTGAAACTTATGTTCTTCTTTAGTCAGTTTCTTTAAACTTCTTTTAGTCTTATACTTTTTACCTTCTTCTAGAGAAATTAAAGACTCTATCCACAGTTGAGCATTTTCATCTTTTATACTTTCACTCAATTTTTTTGCTTCCTCAAAGTTTTCCATAAAAATAAAACATAAGGTAGTAGCAAATGTATTTGTCCCTTGTTGATATTCTTTCAAGGCTTGTGGGTATTGTCCACTAGATAGTTTTTGGAAAGTAGGATTTGTTTTATCATCTATTAATAAGAGAGATAAACGCTTATATTGTTCTTTGATGTTTGTTGAGTGATTATTTTTAGCTTTTGTTGAGTAATTACTTCCTCCATATTGACGTTGTTGATTTGCTATTTTTTTCGCATGTACCTCTTGTATTTCTACAGTGCTTTCATCTTCAAATTCTTCAATAATTTCATTGTCTTCAACTGTGCTTTCAACAATTATTATGTCTTTCTCCAAATTATTACCAGATACAGTAGGGTCATTAGGTGGTGGAGAAGTTAAACTACTACTTGTTGTAGTTGGTTGAGAATTATAGCTGTCTTTATTTGTTGGTGCTATTTTTTCTTTTTTTGTAGCAATTTGTTTAGTGATTGATTGTGTCTGTCTTTCTCTTGTAGACATCTCTTGTTTTTCTACAATTTCTTCTAATAAAGCTTCTTCTTCTTCTGTAATTCCTTCTGTGGCACTTATTTCCTCTATTTGTTTTGTTGCATTCATCATTGGCTCTGTTTCCATAGCCATTTCAGCATATGTATTGTCTGATAAATTCTGGAATAATAGAAAGACAGTGCTAAGAGAAACTAGTAAACCAGCAAACATAGCTGCTATTTTTAGATAGTTGGTTTTGGAAACACGAAAAGAAGAACGAATTTCTTTATCATATTGGGTTAAAGTATCAGGATTTTCAAATAACAGTAAACCATCCATTGCCTCATTACATGCTTCACAAGAAAGTAAATGCTTTTCTATTTCGTGCATTTCTTGTGTAGATAGAGCATTTTGAGCATATTTCAATAATTGTTCATTTGTAGGACAATCTTTGGTAGGCTCAAATAATTGGCGATATAGTTTTTCTTGCTTATCCATTTAGTTTTTCCATGCAAATTTTCAAATTCCTTTTTCCATTTTGGATATAACTTTTTACTTTTTTGAGAGTGAACTCAGTAATCTCTGCAATCTCTTGATAACACTTTTCTTGTAAGAAGAACAGTTCTATACACTCTTTTTGTTCTTTCTTTAGTTCTTTTATACAATAAGATAGTTGTTGTAAATGACTTTCTTTTTCTTCTTCGTTATCGTCTTCAAAAGGATGAACAATTGGCTCAGATTCCACAAATAGATTTGCTTTTTTTTGTTCACTTTTTTCTTTTCGTAACTCCATCAGGCAAAAATTACGAATTACTTGGTGTAGCCAAGGTCTAAAGTTACTAATGGAATGTTTCATAAGGTCTTGCAACAATTTTTCAAAAATTTGCATGGTTGCATCCTTACTTTTTTCTTCATTTTTGAGGTATTTCATACAAATACCTATTGTGAATGTAGTGTATCTTCCTAATAATTCACTTACGTATTTATTATCAGCAGTTGTCTTATATTCTTCTACTAATTCTAAATCAGAGAGTTTTTTGAGTGTATTTGACTGAAAAAATAACATAATAAAAATTCAAACTATGGACAGGTTCTTTGAACAACTTGTAATGCACCATTATTGTCAATGCTCAAAAAATAACAGTTTCCATTATTAGATTTAAGGTAGATACCTCCATCAACACTTTCAATGAACAAACTTCCCTCTTTGAGGTGAAGAGCTGTAGCAGGTAGTTCTGTATTAATTCCAAGTCTTCCTTCTGCAATAAGAAGATTTCCTTCCTCTATCAAGATATTTCCATTAAGAATGTGTAGACGTTCTGTAGGAGAGAATGGAGAACCAATACCCACATTACCATCTGTAATGGTTAATGTCTCGTTATCTAAATGTTGAGCTGTATCTGCATTTACTGTTTGCAAGGCAAAGGGAACGCTCAAAAGTTGTGTTTCACTAATAAGATCAGGAATTCCATTTTTATCAAAATCAATGGCAACTCGCACAAACTTGAATTTTTCACCACTCCAATCTATGCTCGAAAAACTAAAATCTTGGCTAGTAGGAGTTCCTCCTCCTATTTTTAAAGTAAAAAGACCAAACTCGTTGGTTGTAATGTCATCATGCAATTCTTCATATAAGACATTTCCTTGTCCTTCTGTAATGGCAATATTTACCGAAATATTAAAGTTTGGCAATTCTCTTCCATCAATGTCTCTTGCAATTGCTTGATAATTGATTAGTTGAGGAACTTGTCCAAAAGAAAGAATACTGATGAAAGATAAAAGGAAGAATAAAAAAGATTGTCTTTTCATGATGTAAATACAAAGCACTGTACTAAACAAAGATAATAAAAAAACTCGCTCTCTCAATAATAGAGAAAGCGAGTTTTCTAGATAAAAACTAACTATATTTTATTCTTCTTCTGTTTCTACTTCAAAGTCTGTCTTTGATAGAATTTTAACCTCTGTACGTCTATTTCTCTTACGACCTTCTGGATTATCAGAACCATCTGGTTTTTGGTTAGGAGCAATTGGTTGATCTTCTCCATACCCTACAGCAACTACCATGTTTGGCTCCACCCCATTGTCAGTCAAGTACTTCCTCACAGCTTTGGCTCTATCATCAGAAAGCTTTTTGTTAAGGTCATCACTACCATTGCTATCTGTATGTCCAGAAACCTCAATTTTTACATTAGGGTGTTTTAGCATAAATGTTAGCAACAAACGCAAAGCAGGTGTAGACTCATCTTTTAAAGTACTTTTTGCATAATCAAAATATACGTTTTTCAACACAAATTTTTGATTTTCTTGAATTTGAGTATCCGAAAGATTAGAGTTAAATGCTTGTGTTGCATTTGTGTCTTTAGGAGGTGCAATACCTGTAGAATCAATAATTTTTACTAACTCAACATCAAGAGTATTTCGGTTGATTTTTAATAAAGAATCTAAGTCAAATATCTTAGGAGTTTCATATCCTTCTTTTTGTACTACTAAATGATAACTTCTTTCTTTGACAACTTCTAAGTCATACTTTCCATCTTGAAGAGTAGTGTCTCTCCATTTGATGTGTTCTGCCAAAATGTTGAAATCAACTGTACTATCTACTATTGCTTTGTCAATATGGTGTGTTCTAACTAACCCAACTTGTACATCTTTTAATACTTTTTTGTTTCCAGTAGTGTCATCTTTTACCTTTTCTGTAACCAATCCAGCAAGATCCCATGTTTCTGGATCATAATAATCGAAGTGATAGATATCATCACAACAAGTAGCACTTTTCAAGGCAAAACCTCCAGGTCTATTGGAAACAATATATCCAATTGCTTTATCTGTTGTTGTATCTTTCTCTAAACGATAATAAGTATCATCATAAGAAGAGTTTACAGGAATACCAGCATTTTGTGGTTTAGCCCAACGTTTTTGCTGTCCAGTTGCTTTTTGTACATCATATCCTCCCAATCCATAATGGTAGTTTGAACTAAAGAATAATGTACTATGCACGTTATCGTAATAAGGAGTTACTTCATTACGAATTGTATTGATTCTTTTGCCACAGTTAGTTGCTTCAGAAACATTTCCTTCATTATCCACTGTTACAAACCAAATATCTAGACCACCTACACTTTTTGGACGGTCAGAAGAGAAGTAAACAACATCAAACTTCTGTACTTTCTTTCTTTTCTTTTTTGTATAAGACTGTACTGTTGGTTGTGTACTGGTATAGCCTCTTTTATTAGCTTCAGGAAGTTTTTTAGGTTTACCCCATTCACCATTTTCATCTTTCTCAGTATAGTAAATTGAACAAACAATTTTGTGATGTCCATCTTCTATACAGCGAGTATAATAAAAGCGATTTCCTTCTGGGTTATATGTTCCATTGGCTGTATGCTCATACTTGTGATCAAGTTTATCATTGATCTCTAGCACAGTTGGTTCATTCCAATTATTTTCACTTTGACGAGTTACTTGATATAAACGAACAGGATGAAATTCTTTTTCTCCTCGTTCATAGCTAATGATACTATCTTCCATTCGAGCAGCAAAAATCAACGTATCATGTCCTACTGGCATAGGGGAGAAGTCACTATAAGCATGATTAATTCCCTTTGGCATTAAATCAACATGAGCAAAGGCAGTATCTTCATCAATGATACGAAGAGCATAGTTACAAGAACGCTTTTCTTGTCTTACATACTTCTTTAATAGCTTGATCTGTGGATCTTTACTTTTTTGCTTAGCAAATAACTGAAACTCTTTGAGTGCCTCTACATATTTACCTTGCATCTGTAAAGACTCTGCATAGTAGTAATAATCCTCTGGATAATGATGGTCATCCAAAGCCACTGCAATTGCGTAATATTTTGAGGCATTGGCATAATCTCTAGAAATATAATAAGCAAAAGCTAATCGGTGGTTAACATAAGCATTATCAGGAACATCAACAAGTACTTCTCTGTATACATCAATAGCATCGTAATAACTATTCTGACTCATTCGAGTATCTGCTTTACGAACTTTTAATACCAATTCTGGGTCATCTAATTCATGATCTTTTGCTTCCTTGATAAGTTTCTTTTGAGCAAAAAGAGCTGATGAAATAATTACAAATAATGTAATTAAGAAAGGTTTTATAATTGCTTTCATTTTATGTTTGTCAATTAGAAAATACCACAAGGTATTGTATAGTTCTCTGGATTAGATTTAAAAATGTTTCCGATGAAAATAAAGCTAATTTCCCATGCAGCTACTCTTCCATCATTGGCTGTGTTTTGAATTCCTTGTACATCTACTAATGAAGAGCTTGTAGCATCATAACTGAATTTTACTTCATAGTTTTTGTATAAACGAGTACCTACCATCATGATATTTGCATCACTCAGACGTGTCCAGGCTCCACCCATTAATCTAAAATTTTCGCTAAAATCATAAGAGACCATTGCTCCCAAGTTAATATCTCTTGCATTTGATTGTGTCATGAACAAGAACTTAGGTGAGAGTATGAATTTCTCAGTGATTTTGTAGTCAACTCCTGTGTGAATTGTCAAACGAGGGCTAAGACTATTATCTGTGCTGCTCAAAAAACCTTCTGAAGGAGCTGTTACTTGGAATCCAGATACTCCTAAATAGTAGCGTAATTTCTTAGGTTTGATTGTATATTTCCATAAAACACCAATGTGTAAACTAAAGTTATTATCGTTTAATGCATCAAGGTTTTCACCACTTTCTATTCCATTATCAAATCGCCAATCATTGAATTGACTTTCAAATTGAAAATCTCCATCGATATTTTTTCTCATCATTCCGACTTGAAGCCCCAAAGACAAGTCATGTAAATGGTGTCTGTCAATTGCACGGTGATAAGCTGTAGAGAAAAGAGCACTTTGAGATTTAATAATTCCCTCTCCCATATTATCGTCATAAAGTACAACTCCAAAAGCCAATTTGTCTTGACTAAGAATCCCTCCTGTGAAAGAGAAATCAGTACTTAATGCATTTGTGATAAATGAAGAGGCAATACTACTCCATTGTTCTCTTCTAATAAAAGAAGCTCGAATATCTTTATTCATTTCCCCTGTATTTGCTGGATTCAAGGTAAGGGGAGAGCTATAGAATTGCGAAAAGTGCAAATCTTGTCCAAATATATTTGAAAAACTACCCACCAATAGTAGACTAATGAGTAGCTTTTTTGTCATGTCAATTACTCGCATGATGATTGATTTCTAATAAAAATTAACGAATTAAAGTAATATTTTTCTTGAAGTTATATTCTTGGTCATAAGCACCAGAAGCCTTCACGTGTAGGATATAAACACCAACTTCTTGGTCAGCTCCCCTAAATGTTCCATCCCAACGTGCATCAGGATCATTACCACCATCAAAGACTAATTCTCCCCAACGGTTGTAAATTTTGAATTCATGTATTTCATCAATCTCTTTGTGAATTAATCCAAAATCATCATTATTTCCATCACCATTTGGTGAGAATGCTGTTGGATTATTCAAATAAGTGTTTAGATTGATTTCTCTTGTTAGTTCTGCTGTACAACCTACATTTGAAACTACAGAATGAGTTACTGGATAAATGTCTACAACATTGTAAGTATGTTCAAACTCAGATTCTGTCTTTAAAGTACCATCTCCTAAGTTAAATGTATAAGTTGCAATTTCAGCTCCCTCAACATAAGAAGTACTTTCGAATGGTAATCCAATGAATGCTTCCAATTCATCTGAGTTAACCACAAAATCAACGACAGGAGTATGATGGAAGTAAACAGTAGTATCTAGTTTATTTCCTCCTTTATTCGTACATCCAAAACCTGTTGTTACTTCTAGGCTAATATCATTTGCTCCACCACTAACACTTACAAAAGAAGGATTTCTTTCATTAGAAGTACTTCCATCTGGCAATATCCAGTTATATCCAATAATATTATCTATTTCGATAGATGAAGTATTATTGATTGTTGTCATCTTTCCTGTACAAACAGTATCATAAGTGAATGATAAATCTGGACCAGGATATACTAATACTTCTTGAGTTGTGTAAGCTCCACAGTATGTTGTATCTCCTCCAGAAATGTTAACTTGTGTAGCATAAATACTTACTTCATTTGTCCCTTCCCTTAAGAAAGCAGGAGTGTTCTCTTGTAAAAATGAGTTTGGAAATTGTGTTTTAAAGTTTAAAACCTCCCCAATAAGAGTATCGCCTGTTGTATTGTTTAGTACATAATAAGTATTAATGAAACTATTTGGTCGACCAATTTCAGCAGCTGTGACCTCTATCGTTTCTCCCAAACATAACTCCTCTCTATCAAAAACAAGCGAAACAGAATCAACATTACTGATTGTCTCCGTCTTGAAAGGTTGACCATCATTATTATAGAAGCAACCATTTTCATCTTTTAGTGTAGCATACAGATCATAAGATTTTCCTGATAATTCTCTATCAATAAAGAAAGTAGCGATAGAATCTTGTGAAGGAGCGAAGGCATCATCATCAGAAAAACGTTCTCTCACAGACCAATCCCAAGATACAATAGGTGATGAACTTGTTTGGTTGAATTTTAAGCGTAATGAATCTCCAGTACAGCTTCCTCCTACAGAGAATTTACCATTAATTTCTTCATCTAGTCTCTTAGTAATGGCTTCTGGTTCTCTACGACAAGAACTTGAGATACCCATTTCTGGATGACTATTGTATAATATATAGTAATTTACCTCTAGTTGATCAACATCAGAAGGTATTGGTCCTTCAATAGTATAACCATTATTTACAGAAACACCTGAGTAATTTTGTTCCACTCCATTCCAAGTCCATACAATCAGGTCAATATGGCTACCTGTTTTTGGATCAGGATAATTACCTTGTGCGATTAACTCTCCATTTTTACAAAATGATGTAGCCAATACTGGGTTTACAGAGAAAGTATCTACAGGAAAAGTATTGTATACTTCATATGTTTTTGAAGATGTACATCCAGTACTATCAGTAATTGTAAGAGTCACATTATAGTCACCTGGTGTATCATAATAGTGTTTGTATTGATTAGTATCATCAAAATCTACGATTGTACCATCTTCCAAATCCCATCTCCAGTTTACAACTTTGTGAATACTAGAAGACCCTGTTGAAGTGAAAGTCATACTATCTTCTGGCTCACATACTTGTGTATATCTAAAATCAGCATTAATTGGATAGATCATTTGCACAGGCAATGTATATGAACATTGTAGTGAATCCCAGACTGATACAGTGTAGGAACCTACTTCATTAATGTTTTGTGTAGAAGAATCTCTTGGTGCTGGCTGAACAGAGAGTGTATCAATACCATTTTGTCTCCAAACATAATATACATCTCCAGTTCCTTGCTCAATAGGATCTAAATTTGCCACCAATACTGTGTCAGGTTCATCACAATTTCTATAAATATCATCTTGCACTAAACTAATAGTAGGACGAGGGTGAATTGTAAAAACTGTAGAGAATGTATCTATACATTTGGCTTCTGTTATAGTAGTCATGTGTAATCTGTAAATTCCTTCAGAATCAAATTTTATAAGGACACCAATACTTTCTGGTCCGTATGCAAAAGAATCATAAGGATTATTAGGATCACTTTCCATGTTGTAAAGATCAAAGTACAAGCTATCTCTTCCACATGGAGTAAATGAATAATCAGTAATGTCTTCAAAAGGAACACCACCATCCTCATCAACTCTTTCCAATGAACAAGAATCTTGACGCTCATAAGCTACATTTCGAGGGTGATCACAAATTACTACTGGATTTGTATAAGTATCACTACAACCTAAATCATTATTCACTGTAAGTTTTGTGTTGTATGTTCCTGTAGAAGGATATAATACAACAGGTTCTTCATCATCATTTACTTCTGTATTCTCATTTGTAAAATCAAAACCCCAAGAGTAAGAAGTTAAATTTCCTGATAATATTTGAGTACTATTTGAAAAATCAGTAGAATCTCCAATACATCTTTTAATAGGATTAAAACCAGCTTTGATACTATTTTGGATGTCTATTTGATCAGTATTTACACAACCAAATGTATCTACAACTGTTAGAGAATAACGAATGAAATCTGCATTTTCCAAATCGTTAACATTGATTGTTGCATCAGTAGAAATATCATCTATAGACCCAGCATTTCCATTGTTATATTTTGAAGATGTCCATTGATAAGTATAAGGAGCATTTCCTGTAATTTCAGCACTTAATGTTTTTCCTAAGTCACAGTTTAAGAATTCATTTTCTCCTAAGTCAAAAGCAGGAATTGCAACAACTTCAATGGTGAATGTCTTGTACACAGTGTCAGCATAAGGACAAGCATTATCTCTTACTCCAACAATAATTGTATGTTCTCCAATGTTTTCTTCAGTAGGAGTCCATGAGAATCTACCATTACTTGTATTAAATACAGAAGCAGAAATTCCTTCACTTGTGCTGTCTACAAAAAAGAATGTACTATTTTCTGAATCACTTTTAGAAATAGATTCACTTAATAAACTATTTACACAAACTTGTTGAGTACTATCACTATTAGAAATAAAATTTGAAATAGTAGGAGCTTCATTTGAGCAATCAAATGTTTGGATTTGAATATCACGGTAAGATTCAGAGATTTTTTGTCCATTTCTCCATTCCTCAATTACCAAAGTGGTCATTCCAATTTCATTAAGAGTTGTTGCACTAATTTGTAGTTTACCATCTACTACGCTTAGTGGTCCATTTAATGAAATTGGCTCTGTTGCAGAAAATCCACTGCTATATGATAAGTTATTACTATTCGTAGACTTTGGAGCTTCAAAACGAAATTTAAGTTCATCTCCATCATTCTCAAAAAGTCCTAAGTCAAACTCCTCATCTCTGTTAATACATACTTTAAAAATATTTGAAGTTCCTTGGGCACTATAAATATTAGAATTACATGTACTTAATCCTGTATTTATAATTGTAGAAGTGAAGAAGGGTAAATCTGTTGTCGTAATAAGGGAGTTATTTAAACTACTTCTTGAGTTTTTAGAGAAAAATAAAACCCAGTCATCTGTTGCATCAAAGCTATCTAAATTTAATCTACCTTGGTAAAGATGACGATAAATCCCTCTTTCAGAGCCACCATTTGAACAACCTGTTTGTGAAAGGCTTGTTTGACAACGCAAAGGAGTCCATCGATTGGAATAAGTTTGTTCTAGGATAAGTGTTTGTTGATCTACACCTAGTTTTGCTGATTCATAAAAGACAGAAAGGATGTTTTGAGAGCCTAATGAGTTGTCTCCTTCGACACATTCAGTAAAAACTTCTAAGGTTACAAGGTATTCATTGTTTCCAAGACATTGATACCTTAAATTTGCAGTATTAATATTACTTCCTTGGACTATCAAGGAAGATAGCAAAGATAGAAATACTAACAACTTGGTTAATGTTCTTTTCATTTGTGATATTGAGTTTTAAAATAAAAATTTAGGACACAAAGGTATTAGTTTTCAAAACAATAAGACTATGAAACGTTCAAAAAAAATATTCTTTATTGTAGCTGCTTTATTCTTGGCTACTATTATTGGATTCACTATTCACTTCATGTCATTGACACACTCTCCTTGGACAAAAAATAAGATTCAAAAAAAATACATTGACCCTGCCAGAGGAAAATAATCTAATTATAATGTGATTTGATGTCTTTCATTAGGCAATGTTGTCATGGTTTTGTCAATCAATGGCAGACCAATTGTGTAAAAATGGCAGAAAAATGACTTGGCACATCCATTGATAAGGAAGGTGCAGTTGAAAATTTGAATACAATAAAAATAACTTAAATAAATATCATGGGTAAGATTATTGGTATTGACTTAGGTACAACAAACTCTTGTGTTTCTGTAATGGAAGGAAACGAGCCTGTTGTAATCCCAAATAGCGAAGGAAGAAGAACTACACCATCTATCATTGGTTTCTTAGATAATGGTAATGGTGAGCGTAAGGTAGGTGATGCTGCAAAAAGACAAGCAATTACAAACCCAATTAACACGATTTATTCTGTTAAGCGTTTCATGGGACAAAGCTTTTCTGATTCTCAAAAAGAGGTTGGAAATGTTTCTTATACAGTAGAGTCTGGACCAAATGACACTCCAAGAGTTAGAATTGGAGAGCGTTTATATTCTCCTCAAGAACTTTCGGCAATGATTCTTCAAAAAATGAAGGCTACTGCTGAAGATTACTTAGGACAAGAAGTAACAGAAGCTGTAGTTACAGTTCCTGCTTACTTTAATGATGCTGAACGTCAAGCAACAAAAGAAGCTGGTTTAGTAGCTGGTTTAGATGTTAAGCGTATTATTAATGAGCCTACTGCTGCAGCATTGGCTTATGGTATGGACAAAAAAATAGATGATGTAAAAATCGCTGTTTATGACTTAGGCGGAGGTACATTTGATATTTCTATCTTGGAATTAGGTGATGGTGTATTTGAAGTATTGTCTACAAATGGAGATACTCACTTAGGTGGAGATGATTTTGACCAAGTAATCATTGATTGGTTGGCTGATGAGTTTAAGAAAGACCAAGGAATTGATTTGAAGCAAGATCCAATGGCGTTACAACGTTTGAAGGAAGCTGCTGAAAAAGCAAAAATTGAATTGTCTGCAAGTACTTCTACAGAAATCAATTTGCCTTATATCATGCCTGTAAATGGTATTCCACAACACTTGGTAAGAACATTATCTAGAGCTCAGTTCGAGCAATTAGCTGATGATCTAGTAAGACGTTCTTTGGAGCCATGTAAGCAAGCATTACAAGATGCTGGTTTATCTACATCTGAAATTAATGAAGTAATCTTGGTAGGAGGTTCTACTCGTATTCCAAGAATCCAAGAAGAAGTTGAAAAATTCTTCGGAAAGAAGCCTTCAAAAGGTGTAAATCCTGATGAGGTTGTAGCAATTGGTGCTGCTATTCAAGGTGGTGTATTGACTGGAGAGGTAAAAGACGTATTATTATTAGACGTTATTCCTTTGTCTTTGGGTATCGAAACAATGAATAGTGTATTTACTCCATTAATTGAGGCAAACACTACAATTCCTACAAAGAAATCTCAAGTATTCTCAACAGCTGTTGATAATCAACCTGCAGTAGATATTCATGTACTACAAGGAGAGCGTCCAATGGCTACAGACAATAAGTCTATTGGTCGTTTTCAATTGGCTGATATTCCTCCAGCTCCAAGAGGTGTTCCTCAAATTGAAGTAACATTTGATGTTGATGCCAATGGTATCTTAAATGTTTCTGCTAAGGATAAAGGAACAGGAAAAGAGCAAAGTATTCGTATCGAAGCTTCTTCTGGTTTAACAGATGAGGAAATCGAAAGAATGAAGGCTGAGGCTGCTGCAAATGCTGATGCAGATAAAGCAGCTAAGGAAAAAGCAGAGAAAGTAAACCAAGCTGATTCAATGATTTTCCAAACAGAAAAGCAATTGAAGGAGTATGGTGATAAATTATCTGAAGGAAATAAGTCTGCAATTGAGGCTGCTTTAGTTGATTTGAAATCAGCTCATCAGTCACAAGATGCTGCACAAATTGATGCTTCTTTGGAGAAGATCAATAAAGCTTGGGAAGCTGCTTCTCAAGAAATTTACCAAGCTCAGCAAGAGCAAGGTGGTGCTCAAGCTGATCCTAATGCTCAACAACAAGCACAAGGTAATGCAGGTGCACAAAGTGGAGCAGAGGATGTAGACTTTGAAGAAGTGAAATAACACACCTATCTTTTCATAACATAAAAAGGCTGTTCTAAATACAAGAACAGCCTTTTTTATTTATTGATTTTCTAAGGATAAAATCGTTTCCAAGTTCCATCAGGTTGAATGAGTGCATAACTACCATCATGGCGAGCATCTACCCAACCACCTGTACCACCTCCAATCCAGATGTGTCCTTTGTGTTGGGGAAAGTATTGATAACATATTGCTAGTATTTTTTTATCTTGTGTGATATCATCTCCCTTTTTATATCCTTCTGGGTAGAAAATACTACCAATGTATTTTCCCTTTACCCTTACTTGTCCCACAACATGGATACCACCACCAATACTGTATACAGAATCTTCTTTCTTACGAGTATATAATGCCACATAACCACCATCTAATCCTGTATAATGATTATAGGTAGGTAAAATCCTTTTTTCAAAGCCCTTATAGTATTGATTTACAACAGTTGTTCCTTGTACATATACCTTATAATTCTTTGGTAGCATATATACGTCAGTTGTTTGACTATTATTCTGAGTGGTTGTTCCACTAGTATTTATAGGGTCGGGAGCAAAAGAAACTAACCCCAAACTTAGTAGTAGAATAGATGCAAAAAAATTATTCATACATTCTGATTTTTAATTTAAATACGAAAAAAGCCTCATTATTGTTTAAACAATGAGGCTTTTAGCTTATCAAAAATAGAGCCTTATTTTATTGTTCTAGAAACTCAACACGATAATCATCTATGTATAATTTACTAGTTTCATCTGCATCTGAATTCCAAAAATAAATTTTTGTATATGCTCCATCACTTGTATTGACATTACCAAAGTCAAAAACATGTTCAATTTTTGTCCATTTTTTATCTTCAAAAGGGACTTTTACAATATCATGATACCCATTAAATAAAAATTTATCTTCTTTATCTCTGATTTCTACAGCTATCGAAGATTTGTCATTTTTCCCTTCTTTGTATACCCAAGCACTTACTTTTACTTTCTTTATATTGCTTGATGGTATTAATTGAAAAGGGATTTCTAACCCATAAGAATAAGGCATTTTTTTACTTGTATAAGCAGCCCAGATTCCAGAATGAGAAACCTCACTTTGTATATTTTTAGACAATTTTGTCCACCCTTGTAGATTGTCAATAGATGTCGAAAATACTAGTGGGTTTTCTGCTGTTTCTTGATTGTCTCCACAAGCAAAAAGTCCAAATGCTAATGAAAGTCCAATGAATAATTTTTTCATTTTATTTTAGAATGTAAAGTAAATAAAAGGTTGTACTTCTGATGTTTTAATTTGATATAAAACGATAATAATAATACTTATTATTAGTGCTTTAGCAATATCTGGTAAATTACTAAATGTTTCTCTCACATTATCTTTCCAATTTTGAGGAGTCCAGTGTAAGGCAAAACCAATCCCCAATATAATCAATGGGTATTTATAATCCACGAAAAACTTAGAAAGTACATCAAAATCTGTAATACCATCATTTTTCCCATCAAATTTAGTGAATATTTTTTCAAATATTTCATTTGTAGCTGTTAAGTCCTTTGCTCTAAAGTAAACCCATGTTAATACGACAAAATGGAAAGTTAGAAAATAATAAAATGCTTTTACTAAACCTTGAGCTTTATTTGGGAACCAAGAACTCCATACTTTGTGAATTGCCAAAGCTGTTCCATGCAAAGCTCCCCAAATGACGAACATGAGAGTAGAACCATGCCATAACCCACCTAATAACATTGTTAGGAATAAATTGATATAAGTAACGATTTTCTTTCTTAGTTCTTCACTACAATATTGATAGAATATTAATATAAATGCCACATAAATGATTATTCCAATATTAAACCACCGAGCACTTGGGCTTAATGTATCTGATATGCTCCAGTAAAGTAGATCCCCCAATATTATGGAAAGAAAAGCAATAGATAAATGATGAAACACACTTAAGTTTGTTTTTCTATTTCCTCCTAATGTAATGTATAAATAATCCCTTAGCCAAGAGGAAAGAGAAATATGCCACCTTCTCCAGAAATCAGTAATATTTTCTGCTTTGTAAGGAGAGTTAAAGTTTGCTGGCAAGGTGAATCCTAGTAGTAATGACAAACCAATGGCAATATCTGTGTAGCCTGAAAAATCACAATAAATTTGAATTGTGTAGCCATAAAGACCAAATAAAGTTTCAATTCCAGTATCTACTGCTCCACCAAATGCTTTATCTACAATGTTTACAGAGATATAATCAGAAATTAGAATCTTTTTGATAAGACCATTTATGATCATAAAAACAGCAGCATTGTATTGTTGTTTACTAAGCTGATATTTCTGGTAAATCTGAGGAATAAAGTCAGAGGCTCTTACAATAGGTCCCGCTACTAATTGAGGAAAGAAGCTGACAAAAAATGCAAAATCTAGAATGTTTTTGACAGGTTTTAACGTTCCTCGATAAATGTCAATAGAATAACTTAATGTTTGAAAAGTATAGAAAGAAATTCCTACAGGTAGGAAAATGGTGTCAATACTAAAGTTTGACCCAAATAGGTTATTAGACCATAATTGGAAATAATCAATGGCAACATAGTTTGTTCCAAATGCAACATTCCACTGTTCTGTAAAGAAGTATGAGTATTTATAATAGGCAAGAAAACCTAAGTTAACAATCAAACTGATTACAATGTATCCTTTACGTTTCCATTGGACTTTTTCTTTATAAAGTAAATTTCCTAAGGTATAATCTACAATGGTTGAGATAATCAGTAATACAAAATAAAAACCACTTGATTTATAATAGAAGAAGATACTGAAAGCTAGTAGAAATAAATTTCTAAAAACAATTTTATCTTTTGTAAAGTGGAAAACTAATAACACAGCACCAAATAAATACCAAAAAAGAGAACTGGTAAAAATAAGTGGTTCTGTTGATGTGTAGCTAAAGAGATAATCAATAGCCTGTTGTATATAGTTAGTATTTAAGAAATCAAACACGGCTTTCTTTCATTAATGTTTTGTGCTAAGAATTTGTTGTCTATTACCAAAATAGGTATCCATAATGAGGGCTTGAAATAATAATTCTCCTTGTAATAAATATCCTTTTGGTGTCAAATGCAAAAAGTCATTTTGTGCTAGTTCATAAGCATTCCAATAGCGAATTGATTCTTTTCCTCCCATTATCTTGTGCAAGTCCCAGGTTGCTAAATTACGTTTTTTTGCTATTTGGAATAATACTTCTGTAGCTGTCACATTGTTAGGATTGTATCTTGTTCTTTTTTGAAGATTATCTCCAGGACAAGTAAGAAGTATCGAAGTTTGTGGACTTGCTTCTCGTATCCAGTTCAATAACTGATTCACCATTCCTGCAAACTCTTGAGAATTGAAAGGACTATGGTAAGCGTCATTTGTGCCTAAAGAGAGGATAATTAAGTGAGGGTTTAAAGTTTTGAGATGTTGTGTGAATTTTGGACACCTTAAGTAGGATTTATATTGTGCTCCATTTACTCCTATAGAATGAAATACAATGCCATTTTCATCATTGTTTAGTAATATTCCTTCTATATGAAAGTTTTTTTGGCCACTATTTGTTTTTCTTAGTTGGAAGCGAATCTTTTCTACAACTGTGTCTAGTTCAAATTCAATGTATCCTCCCAAACTATCTATTTTCCCTTCAATTTTATCATCTCCTTGTTTGATATATACTTCATAACTTTTAGGTGAATTCACTGGGTAATATAGACGAACATTATTTGCATTGTAAGATACATTTGTATCTGTTTTACTGGTATTTAATTTAACTGTAAAAGAAGCCTTAGAATTTGAGGTAGTTGCCACAATACCTGATACTCCCCAATCATATTTATGTTTTGAAACAGAATTTCTTTGTCCAGTCCATTTTCCTGTATAAGATATATGGTAGCTATATGGGTTATTAGTTTTAGCTAATCGATAAGGGAAAATAAACCCTTTTCCTCCATTCCCAAAGTGAAATGTTGTTTGAGTTCTTTTGCGTAGATGATTTGACAAAAAGTCTGCTTGAATATGAGAGTCACCAATTTGTACAATATTGATTTGTTTATCTTCTCCTTTTGCAAGAGAATCTAAGTTGGTGAAAAAATAATCAAGTGCAGAAGCTTGTCCTAGATGGATGTGATTATCTTGATAATTTATAAATGGATAATATCCAGACTCTAAGTACTCTTGTCCCCAAACAAATGTACAAGCAAAAAAAGCAATAATGTAATGAGCTGTTTTTAACATCTTTATTTTACCAATTTATTGTGTTTTGCATATGCTAGGATAAGTGCATTGTATAGCATTTCTCCTACTAGCTCAGCTCCGTTAGCATTAAAGTGTGTGTAGTCATCTTGAGCAAGAGAAGGTTTGGCTTGTACCCAACTAATCATTGAATTTCTACCTCCCATAGCTTCATACAAGTCCCAGAAAGCACAACCATTTTCAAAAGCAGCCTCTCTTTGAGCATTTCTTACTTTTTCTATGCTTGGTCGAGAAACACGTTTCCCTTTTTCCATATAAGCCATATCGGAAATACTAACCACCAAGATACTGAGCTCTGGATTAAGTTTTTTGAGAGCTTTTAATTGTTTGTTGAGAACTTTTTTGTAGAAATCATATGATTTTAATTGTTTTCCTGCTGCAACATTTACTCCAAACTGTACAATAAGCAATTTGACATTCATGTCTTTGATTTGCTTTGCCATCAGTTGCATATTATTGCGTGTGAATTCAGTTCCAGAACTTCCTCTAAATCCAATATTATCTACAGCAACGCCTTGCAATCCATCCAAAGCCATTCCATAGACTTGTGGACTTTTCTTAGCAGTGATTTCTACACGTATTTTTTCAAATTTTTCATTGAATCGAAACTTATACTTATGATACCCTTTGTCCTTAGGAGCAATAAACTCTGCAAGTGTATCTTTTGGTGTTTTGATTCTAAAGAAGCTTTCTTCATAAACATTTCCATAAAGTAAAGTTACTTCCTTTACTTCAGACATTTGTTTATCTCTTTTCCAGCCTTTTTTGTATTCAAACCATGCATTTGCTGGCTTTGCTTTTAGTTTAGCTAGCCTCAATGAATCATTTTGTGGAATGGTATCTTGTAGTACTATTGCTACTGTATCTTTTATGAATTTTTTGATAGGAGTATAACCAAAATAAGCACCTGTTATTCCATAATTATTGATATTTTTCTTACGATACTTACCACTATAAATAAGATAGTTTTTCCAGTTTGAACTACGCTTACGCATAATGGTACTTTTTTGTACAGGGTCAAATACAGGAACTAAGCCCACACCATATCCTCCAAACTGTGTCTGAAAATTTTTTCTTAATTGTGAAGTAATTCGATCTCCTTCTATTTGTGAATCTCCATAATGGATTATGCGAATTAGACTAGAATCATGCTTGATGTGATTAAGTGCTGAGAAAAAGGGAGAAAGAGCATTTGTATGACTATCTGGAAACTGAATTCTATATTTATCACTAAGCAATTTTTCTATTTTGGCAACATCTAAGTTTGGTATTGTGTCTTTAGGAATTAAAGCCAATGAATCAGATAATCGTATACTGTCTTGTTTTGCTATTTGTATAGAATCTATGCGAGCTTTTTCCTTGTTAATTTTGAGAAGTTCCTCTGCTAGAGCAACTGTACTTGTAATGTCTGTTGCATCTGCAGTAGTATCCTTTACAAAAATGTCTTTGAAAGAGAAAAACTTAATAGTAAACCCTTCATCTAAGCTATCAGCAGAGTGTTCAGGGCGAAATAAATGAATTTCATTGGTAGGAGGGAAGAGCAACGAGAATAGGACGAGAAACCCTAACACATAAAGTAGTAAAAATAAGGGTTTGGTTGGCTTAATCATTATCTTATGTTTGTTGTCTTTTTAAGTTAGAAAATAGAATACCAAATTTACATTGAATAATTGGGTTTTTCTATTTTTTTTGAAAATGATGTTTTAACTTGAACGTTAGTAAATTTTTATAAAAAATGAAAAGTATTTTTTACATCAGTGGTATTTTATGTTTGCTTCTTTTGGGGAGTTGTGGTTCTGATACTATTCAGGAAACAGAAACACCTGATGATGATTTTTTCTGGGAGGACCTTTTTGCGAAAACATTAGAAGATTATAGTTCTAATTTTCAGAAGATTATTGCTTCAGAAGAGCGTTCTTTTCGAGGGGTAGATTTAAGAATGAGCCCTGCTGAAGTAAGGGGAGTAGAATTGGCAACACAAGTAGAAACAGAGGGTAATATTATCCGTTATGTTGAGGAGTTTTCTCTGCATGAAAATGTAGATATTGAGTACTATTTTTCAGAAAATAATCAACAATTAAATGAGATCATAGTGACTTATTATGGGTCATCTCTTGCAAGACGAGATAGTCTGTGGTTGGAGTTTGTTGAATATTATGATGATAAGCTAAATACACACAAAAAAAGAAATCGTGAGGTATACTGGCTTACGGAAACAAAAGATACTCTTACCTTGTTAAAAGTAGGAAATAAAAGACACCCTAATTTGATGTTGAGCGTTCGTTAAAATTTCGGACTTTTCAATAAATATTTTAACTTTGTCTAAGGTTTAGAAATTATTACATTAAAAATATAAAAGTCATGTCAAAATTTGATGTCATTGTTGTAGGTAGTGGTCCTGGTGGATATGTGGCTGCTATTCGTGCGGCTCAATTAGGTAATAAGGTTGCAGTTGTTGAGAAAGCAGAATTAGGTGGTATCTGTTTGAACTGGGGATGTATTCCTACAAAAGCTTTATTGAAAAGTGCTCAAGTATATGAGTACATCAAGCATGCTGAGCAGTATGGTATTTCTATTGCAGAAAAGCCTGAGGCTGATGCAGCAGCAATGGTAAATCGTAGTCGTGATGTGGCTGCTGGTATGAGTAAAGGTATTCAATTTCTATTGAAAAAGAATAAGGTTACACATATTAAAGGATTTGGAAAATTAGCTGGAAACAAGAAATTGCACGTAACTGATGAAGCTGGTGCAACTACTGAATATACAGCTAATCATATTATTTTAGCTACTGGTGGTCGTTCAAGAGAATTACCAAATTTACCACAAGATGGTAAAAATATCATTGGATACCGTGAAGCGATGGTATTGAAAGATAAACCTGAGTCTATGGTAATTGTAGGTTCTGGTGCAATCGGTGTTGAGTTTGCTTATTATTACAATGCAATTGGTACAAAAGTAACAGTTGTTGAATACTTACCACATATTGTTCCTAATGAAGATGTTGATGTTTCTAAGGAATTAGCAAAGAACTTCAAAAAGTCTGGTATTGATGTAATGACAAACTCTGCTGTGGAATCTGTTGATACTTCTGGAGCTAAGAACAAAGTAAAAATCAAGACTAAGAAAGGTGAAGAAATCATTGAATGTGATGTTGTATTATCTGCTGTAGGAGTGACAACAAACCTTGAGGGTATCGGATTAGAAGATATTGGTGTAGCTACTGATAAGGGTAGAGTGATTGTAGATGATTACTACAGAACAAATATCCCTGGAGTATATGCAATTGGTGATATTGTACATGGTCCTGCTTTGGCTCACGTTGCTTCTGCTGAAGGTATCATCTGTGTTGAGAAAATCTCAGGAATGGATGTTCATGGTTTAGATTATGGAAATATCCCTGGATGTACTTATTGTGCTCCTGAAATTGCTTCTGTTGGTTTGACTGAGGCACAAGCAAAAGAGCAAGGTTATGACATTAAAGTAGGTAAATTTCCATTCTCTGCATCTGGTAAAGCAAGTGCTGCTGGAACAAAAGAAGGTTTTGTGAAAGTTATCTTTGATGCTAAGTATGGTGAGTGGTTAGGTTGCCATATGATTGGTGCTGGAGTTACTGATATGATTGCTGAAGCAGTTGTTGCAAGAAACTTAGAGACTACTGGTCATGAAGTATTAAAATCTGTTCACCCTCATCCAACAATGTCTGAGGCTGTAATGGAAGCAGTTGCTGCTGCTTATGATGAAGTAATTCACATTTAAGAAGTTTCTTAGATCAAAATATATTGAAAGGATTGGCTTTTTAGTCAATCCTTTTTTTTTGTAACTATCTTATTTTTAGTTTATTACTGAACTTTTACACTGTTGTTTCTGTTCACATAAAGAGGCGTTTTTTATTTTTAGTTATTTTTTTGAATGCTGTGCAGTTGCATAAGTATCGTCTTCTATGTTTTACCCTTTAACCCCTCTGCTTATGACAACAGATAAGAAAATGAAGAAAATCTATGTACTAGATACTTCAGTAATTTTACACGACCATAGTATATTTACTTCTTTTGGAAAAGATAATGTAGCAGTTCCAATTTCTGTATTGGAAGAATTAGATACGTTTAAGAAGGGAAATGACAATATCAATTTTGAGGCAAGAGAGTTTCTACGAAAAATTGATGATTTATCAACAGGAGCTACATTACAAGATTGGATTCCTATTAGAGGAAAAGAGTTGGGTAAGTTTTGTGTAGTGATGAGTGAAAAAAAAGCAAAACCAGATGCTTGTGCAGTATTTGGAGAAGATAAGGCTGATAATCGTATTTTGAATGTAGCAATTCAGTTACAAACACGTTATCGCAAACGCCAAGTAGTGTTAGTTTCAAAAGACATTAACCTAAGGATCAAAGCAAAATCTTTGAGTATTCACACACAAGGTTATCAAACAGAAAACTATCGTCCAGTAAATACTCGCTACAAAGGACGTACTACAATTACAGATATTCCTACAGCAGTTATTGACAAAATTTACCAACAAGGTTCCTGTCATTATACTGAGGTCTTGGATGATAGACCAACACCTAATCATTACTTTATTATAAAAAATGAAAGTTCTTCGGTACTTGCTTATTTCAATGCGGATACTGACCAAATTGAACATATTCATAAAACAACTTGCTATGGCATTAAGCCTAGAAATGCAGAACAAGTATTTGCAATGCACGCTCTTTTGAATGACAAAGTAAAGTTAGTTACTATTTCTGGTGTGGCAGGTACTGGAAAGACTCTATTGGCTCTTTCTTCTGCAATTGAACAAAGAAGAGATTTCCATCAAATTTATTTAGCTCGTCCGATTATTCCTTTAAGTAATAAAGACATTGGTTTCTTACCAGGTGATATTAAATCAAAATTGAATCCTTATATGGAGCCTTTGTTTGATAACTTAAAAACGATTCAAAACCAGTTTCGAGAAACGGATAAAAACTATCAGAGAATAAAGGATATGCAGGAACGTGAAAAGTTAGTAATTAATCCATTGGCATATATTCGAGGTAGGAGTTTATCAAATATCATCTTCATTGTAGATGAGGCTCAAAACCTAACACCTCATGAAGTGAAAACAATTATTACTCGTGCAGGTGAAAATACCAAAATTATTTTCACAGGAGATGTTCATCAGATTGATACTCCTTATTTGGATACTCAGAGCAATGGATTAGCATATTTGATTGATCGAATTAAATCACATGAACTTCATGCCCATGTTACTCTCGAAAAAGGAGAGCGTTCTGAGTTGGCAAATATTGCAAACGACTTGTTATAAGAGAGGAAAGTCTGTAATTTTGGACTTCTGAAATAAAAACAAAGTCATGAAATTAAGATTATTGCTGATATTTATTTGTGGGATTACTTTTAGCTCATTTGCTCAAGATACTTATACATTGAGAACAAAACTTGCTTATTGTAAATCAGAAGCAGAGAGATTGGAAGCTGAGCTGGCACGATATAAGGGTTTGTTAGAGTTGCAAAGTCAAGATGTCTTGGATTTGAAAAATCAACTAATTAAGCTACAAGACCAAATTGTGATATTAGAGGAAGAAAAAAGGCAATTAAAAGAGGTTTCTGTAAATATGCTTCTATTAGCACAGCGTTTTGAACAAGATGGAAACTTAGATGCAGCTCTTAAGATGTATAAATTATTGATAAAGGTTTATCCTACAAGTTTAGAAGCAGCCTCTTCTCGCATTAAGCTTTCAGAGCTAAAACCAAAATAAATTAATAAGCCTTCTCATTAACTTGAGAGGGCTTTTTTTGTTATTCTACATGATGAAAAAAATAATAATAGGGCTTGCACTTCTGCTTTTTACAGCTTGTCAAGCACAAGAATCAGTATCAAAGATTAATGGTATTACCTTAGAGGCTCCTCCTAAAGAAATCAGCTTTGAGACTTTCTCAAAAATGAAGCAAATCAGTCCTAGTAGCATAGCATTGATTCCTTATGCTTATGGTGGAAGTATCACAAATCCTATTTTGCAATACAATCATTCTTATCAGTGGTGGGGAGAAACAGTGAAGGGTACCAAAAAATGTGTGGAATATGCAGATTCTTTAGGAGTTTCTGTTATGGTAAAACCTCAGATATGGTTTGCTGGTGGTAAATATACTGGTGATATTCAGTGCAAGAATAATGAAGATTGGGAATCTTGGGAAAAGAAGTATACAGACTATATTTTATTGTATGCAAAGCTTTGCGAGGAATTGAATGTGGAATATTTCTGTATTGGCACAGAATTGAAAAATCACACAATACAACGTCCAGATTATTGGCGAAATTTAATTAAACAGGTTCGAAAAATATACCATGGGAAGTTGACATATGCAGCCAATTGGGATGAATACAAATATGTTGATTTTTGGGGTAAACTCGATTTTATTGGTGTAAATGCCTATTTCCAGTTGGTTGGTGAAATGGCTTATACCCAAAAAGACATAGAACAAGGTTGGGATAAGTATTTGGCAGAAATGAAAACCATTGTTAAGAAATATGATCGAAAAGTAATCTTTACAGAGTATGGCTATCGTAGTATTTCTAAATCTGCTTATAAACCTTGGGAATCTTATGTGAAAAGAGGATATGATGAACAGAGCCAAGAAGAAAGCTTAGCTTTATTTTTTGAAAAAGTATGGAAACAAGATTGGGTAGAAGGTGGCTATTTGTGGAAGTGGAAAACAGGTATTACTTCCAATAATCAAAATACAAGTTATAGTGTCCAGTACAAATCTGCTCAGGAACTAGTGAAAAAAAAATATTCTGAATAATCTCATTAAAAAGTAAGGAAGAACCAGAAATAGTTCTTCCTTAAAAATACTTTTACAATTATCTTTTGATGACAAGCTCTGCTTTATTCAGGATAATACTTGGGTTTTCGGATGCAATTAGACGGCTTTTGAAGATATAAGTACCATCTTCTTTTACCTTATAAGCTGTATTTCTACCTGTAAATTCCCAACTTGTTTTGCCATTCAAGGTTATTTTAGACTCTCCCAAACTCACATTTTTCTTTGTAGGGTCTATTTGAAATTTTTCATATTCTTTGCCATCTTTCATGATGATGACCTGAAAGCGAAAAGAAGCTTCCTCTTCATATTCCATATCCATTTCAGACCAAAGCCCAAGCTCTTCATCTTTCTTCAATTCAAGTGTAACTTCCTTGATAGTGACATTTCCTTCTCTACTAATTTTGTTAATTGGCAAACGTCCAATTTCTTCTCCACCACATCCCCAAAGAAAAATAGATAGTAATACAATTAATGATGTTTTTCTCATAATTATTATGTTAAAAATTGATAAGTTATTTGGATGATTTTCATTTCTAAACTGATTAGAGTTTCATATTCCCATGAAAACAATAAAAATTTTAAAAATCGTATTTGATGTTAATTGCTAGTTTTTTCTTTTGTACTCCAAATACATGATGAAAGTTTCAGACTAATTGATTGGATACTAAAGAATGTAGAATAACTGTAAAATTACAGCTATGGTACACCATACTCAATACTTGACCGATAAGAGATTAAATGGCTTTGTAGGATTTTTTTTGAGAACTTAATTATGTGATTCTTTTCTTTAGTTTTAAAATAGGAGCTTCAAAAATGTAATAAGATAGTATACTGACAATAACAGTTAATGATAAACTAATTAATAGAGAAAGTCCCCAGTGTATGTCTAATCCTAATTTTTTAACTAATTGTATTACTAATAAGATACAAATAGTATGGTATAAATACATTCCATAAGTATATTTCCCAAGTTTACTAAACCACCATTTATCGTTAATTTTGAGACTGTTTTCTGAACTAAGTGTAAGAACTAACAATAGAGAAAATAGACACGCAAAAATACTTTCTGAGAATATTCCAAAAAATAGCTTTGGTGTAATGATGACCAGCACCAAAAATAAGTACTTTATAAATGCTGGAATTGGATTAAGAAATGTAAATATTTTAGGTTTTTCTATTAACCAATAAGCAGGAATAGCTCCAAAAGCAAAGTAGTCAATGTGTGTGAATAAATCTAATGTGGGTATTTCAAAAGATGAATACAAAAGTCTACAACCAAAAGCACCAATAATACTGAAAGCTAATAAATAAGGCACTTTTTTGATTGATAAAAAAGATAAGAGCAATCCCCAAATAATATAGAAATGTTCATTGACACAGAGAGACCACATTACTCGCAAAGGTGCTCCATCTGGAAAAGAACCTGTGTATATCATTGCATAATTTTCCAAAAAGAAAACAGAGGTTAGTAGGTTTGGACTATAACCTTGATCATTATGTGGAAGATTAAGGAGTTCTAGTATATAGGGAGTGGTGTAGGCAAATGCAATCATTAAATAGAATAATGGATAAATTCTCAATATTCTTTTCTTATGAAATTTTTTTAAGTTGATTATGCCTTTTGCTTTCTTTTCAAATAAAAGAAAATAAGTAATGAGAAAGCCACTTAATACAAAAAAGAAAGCGACTCCTCCTTTGTCCATAATAAAACCTAACCAATGATCATCGGGGTAGGGAGTATGAACAAGAAATACCAATAAGAAAAAAAGAAAACGAAATGCGTTTAATGAATGAAAATGCCTTTTTTCCATTTAGATAATATTCACCTCTGGATTAATCTCAATTCCATATTTTTCAAAAATATCAGCCTTAATTTTATAAGCTAACTCTTTGATATCATTTCCTTTTCCATTACCATAATTCACCAATACAAGAGCTTGCTTGGCATGAACACCAATTTCACCAAAGCGTTTTCCTTTCCAACCTGCATTATCAATTAGCCAACCTGCAGGAACTTTTGTAACACCTTCTTTTACAGGATAACCCACAATGTTTGGGAATTTTTCTTTGAGAGCTTCAAATTGACTTGTTGGAATCTCTGGGTTTTTGAAAAAGCTACCAGAGTTACCAATTTCTTTTGGATCTGGTAATTTACTTTGTCTAATTTGAATTACTGCATCACTTACTGCTTTTAGGCTTAATTCGGTGATACTATTCTCTTCCAAAGTTTGTTGAATTGCACCATAATTTACATTGAATGTAGGTACTTTATTCAATTTGAAAGTGACTTGTGTAATTACATACTTTCCTTTTTGCTCTCTTTTGAAAACACTATCACGGTAGCCAAATTCACATTGTTTATTATTGAAAACATGAATTTCTTGTGTTTCAATATGAAATGCTTTTACTGATTCAATCACATCTTTTACTTCCACACCATAGGCACCAATATTTTGAATAGGAGAAGCTCCCACAGTACCTGGAATAAGCGAAAGGTTTTCAATTCCTGCCCATTCCTTTTCAATACAATGCAAAACAAAGTTATGCCATACTTCACCAGCTCCCACTTCTAACCAAATATGATTTTCATCTTCTTTGATTTTATCAATTCCCATGATTTGGTTATGCAAAACAATTCCTTCAAAGTCTTGAGTAAGTAAAATATTACTTCCTCCTCCCAAGATAAACCATGTTTCTTGACTTGGGAAAAAAGCTTTCAAATCATCTTCTGAAGTAAAAGACCCAAATTTTTGAGCGGTAACTTCTAATCCAAAAGTATTATATGCTTTGAGCGAAATGTTCTCTTGTAGTTTCATTTATCTATGGTGTAGTATTTGATTAAAATTAAGAAATAAAGCCTAAAAGCCCACAACTTAATATCTTATTCTTATTTTTGTGGGTTATCAATTAAAATTAAACTTGATAAGTTGTGTCTGTAGAGGTTCGTGATTTAGTAAAAATATATGGTAGTCAAAAGGCAGTAAATGATATTAGCTTTACAGCCAAAGAAGGTGAGATTATTGGTTTTCTAGGTCCTAATGGAGCAGGAAAATCAACTACAATGAAAATTGCTACCTGTTATCTTCCACCAAGTAGTGGGAGTATAAAAATTTGTGGTTATGATGTGGTTGAAAATCCAATTGAAGTTCGAGAGAATGTAGGGTATTTGCCAGAGCATAACCCTTTGTATTTGGATATGTATGTGCATGAATATTTGCACTTTATTGGTTCTTTGCACAAGCTTGGTGGTAAGAAACTCAAAGAACGTGTTGCTGAAATGATTGAATTATGTGGTTTGACATTGGAGCAAAACAAACAAATAGGAGCTTTGTCAAAAGGATATCGCCAACGTGTGGGTTTAGCACAAGCATTGATTCATGATCCAAAAGTATTGATTCTTGATGAACCAAGTACAGGACTTGATCCCAATCAAATTCTAGAAATTCGAAATCTTATCAAGACAATTAGCAAAGATAAAACGGTGATTTTTTCTACACATATTATGCAAGAAGTTCAGGCTCTGTGTGACCGTGTTATCATCATTAATCGAGGAGAAATTGTAGCAAACGAAGAGGTAGAAAAACTGAAAGATTTACAGCAAGGAGGTACACTACTAATTGTAGAATTTGATCAAGAAATAGATACTACTATCCTTGAAGAATTAGAAGGTGTAGGTAGTGTGAGCAAGAGAGAGGGATTTGTGTATGAAATCAAAGTACAAGGAGAGAAAGACATTCGTGCTGATATTTTTGCCTTGACTACTGCCCAAAATTGGAGTTTATTAGCTTCAAGCTCAGAAGAAATTTCATTAGAAAAAGTTTTCCAACAATTAACGAAATCATAGTTAGCTGATGTTGAGTATTTACAGAAAAGAAATTAAGTCATTCTTTAATGACCTTATTGCCTACCTTGTCATCATTCTATTTTTGACAGGAATTGGTTTGTATATGTGGGTGTTTCCAGACACTGTATTTGATTATGGAGAAGCAGATATGAACTTGTTGTTTGTTGTTGCTCCTTATGTTTATATGTTTTTAATTCCTGCGATCACTATGCGTTCATTTGCAGAAGAAAAGAAAACAGGAACAATTGAATTATTATTGACTCGTCCAATTACAGAGTGGCAATTGGTTTTAGGGAAATTTTTGGCTTCCTTCTCACTTGTTGTTTTTGCCTTGATTCCTACATTAGTTTATTACATAGCTATTTATCAATTGGGAAATCCTGTGGGTAATTTAGATTCAGCAGGAATTGTAGGTTCATACATTGGCTTGTTGTGTTTGGGAGCAAGTTTCACAGCAGTAGGTGTGTTTACTTCTTCATTGACCAAAAATCAAATTGTAGCCTTTATCATCTCTGTATTTTTATCACTTTTCTTATTTGAAGGAACATCTTATTTGTCAGAATTGGTAAGCAATCAATATGCTTTTGGGATTAGCCAATTAAGCTTTTCATATCATTATACTGCAATGAGCAAAGGAGTCATTGACACTCGTAATGCAGTATTTTTCATAAGTATTGTAGTTTTGATGTTATTAACTACACGTTTGGTTTTGGTTAGTAGAAAGTGGTAAGGAAATGAAAGGAAAGAAGAGAGATATCGTATTATACATTGTTGGTCTTTTAGTAATTCTATTAGTCAATTGGGTAGTAGGCAAATCATTCATGCGTTTTGACCTTACAGAAGACAAGCGTTTCAGTCTGGCATCATCAACCAAAAGCATTGTAAGTACTTTGGATAGTCCATTAAGAGTTCAAGTATACTTGCATGGAGATTTTCCAGCAGGATTCAAAAATTTAGAGCGTTCCATTGAAGAAACACTAGAAGAAATGTCTGCTTATGCTGGAAAAAATCTAAAGTATGAATTCATTGACCCTTACAAAAAAGAAACAGATAAAAAGAAAAGGGGAGAGTTTTTCAAATCGTTAGTACAATTAGGTTTGCAACCAACCAGTGTAGTTTCAAATGAGGGAGGAAGTAATAAAAATACATTGGTTTTCCCTGGAGCTGTATTGGTTTATAAAGGAAGAAAAATTGCTGTTCCATTTTTGAAAGGAAATAGAGAAGATGACTTATACCAATCAATGGAAACTGTAGAATTTGAATTGGTATCAGGAATTAAGGTATTGAAACAAGAGCGTAAAAAGCGTGTGGCATTTGTAGAAGGACATGGAGAGCTTGCTGATGCAGAAGTTTTTCAGGCAATGAATGCTTTGAGTTTACAATATGAAGTGGGTAGAATGAATTTAAGCTTGCCAGATAAGATTGAGAATTTGGAGGCACTAATCATTGCACAACCCAAACAAGCTTATACAGAACAAGAAAAATACAAGCTTGACCAGTATTTGATGAATGGAGGAAAAGTGTTATTCTTTATGGATGCCATCGAAACTCGCAAAGATAGTGTTGGTTTACAAGGTTTGCCCTATGATTTGAATTTAAGAGATTTATTATTTCGCTATGGAGTGCGTGTTAATATGAATATGATTCAAGACTTAAATGCTTCTCCAGTACCGATTCGAGATGGTCAAAAATACAAATTGTTGCCTTGGAGTTTTTATCCGTTATTGAATGAGTTTAACAAAGAGCATCCTATTGTAAAGAATATGAATGCTTTGCTTACTCGCCATATCAATACATTAGATACAATTAAGGCAAAAGGAGTGAAGAAAACGCCATTGGTTTATACTTCAAAATATACAAAAGTCAAGTCACAACCTATTGTCTATTCTGCCGAAGAGTTAAGAATTAATTTAGACAAAAACTACTATAATTCTGGGCAATTACCTGTTTCTTACCTGTTAGAAGGCAATTTCACTTCTTTGTATGCAGGTAGACCACTACCAGATAGTTTGAGCTTTGAAGCAACCAAAGTCTTTTTGTCAAAAGGAAATGGAAAAGGAAAAGTTTTGGTTTTCTCTGATGGAGATATTTTAGCCAATGCTTTTGATCAAAAAGCAGGAAAGCCTTATCCATTAGGATTTGATCAGTACACAAGAGAGGTTTATTCCAATAAGCAATTTTTGTTGAATGCAATTAACTATATGTTGGATGAAGAAGTTGTTCGTCAATCATTTAATAAAAATATTGTAAAGCGTCCTTTGGATAAATTCAAAGTAGAGGAGGAGAAAACAAAATGGCAAATTATCAATGTGGTAGTACCTGTTTTGTTAGTAGTTCTATTTGGTATTGTTCGCTGGTGGATAAGAAAAAGAAAGTATGCTAGTTTTGGATAAATACTAGTCAAAAAAGATTTTAAATAGAAAGAGTTAAGGATTGCCTTAGCTCTTTTTTTGTATAAACTTTTTGGGTACAACAAGGATGAGTATTTGAAAAGAAGCAACGAATCATTTATCTTTAAAAGACTTGGTAAATTAAGCTTGAGATATGATTAGACGCATAAAAATGACCTATATGGTCTATAACTTTTTTCACAAAAAACAATTAGTCCATAACAAGGCACTTTACAAAAAAATTGGGTTGAAAAAATGTTATTTCTCACCAATATCAAGTGTTGATTTTCAAAATTGTGATGCTTTTTTATTAAATCAGCCTTATCCACTTCAAGTCAATGAAACCAAACTTTTCCAAGAAGCTACACCAGAAGTACAACAATCAATTTTAGATTTCCCCAAAAGGGGATATACAATTCTTAGTGGTCATTTTTCACCTGACAAGGTAGATGCCATTAATCAAGAGATTGAAAACTTACTCAATCAGCAGGAAATAGACTTTAAGTATCGTAACAAACTAATGTTTGCCATTCATAAATCTAAGCTCATAAAGGATTGTGGAGATAATAATAATTTAATTGAATTGCTTTCTGCTTTGAGAGGTAGTGAAATGCAACTTTTTCAGAGCATTAACTTTTTGATGGGGAGTGAGCAGAAAACACATTCAGATAGCATTCATATGACTACTTTTCCATTGGGAGGACTTTTGGGAGTTTGGGTTGCATTAGAAGATATTGATGAAGATAATGGTCCACTTCACTATTATGAAGGAAGTCATACACTCCCTTATTTTTTGAATCCAGACTATAATAATGAAGGCAATTTTTTGATGATTGGAGATAAGAAATATACTGAGTATGAAATTGCTTTGGAACAAAAAATTAAAGAATTAGGACTTAAAAAGAAGACTTTCAAAGCCAAAAAGGGTGATGTTTTAATTTGGCATGCAAACCTATTACATGGTGGTGAAGCACATGAAAACAAGGACAAAACACGAAAAAGTATGGTCTTTCACTACTTTGATAAAAATGCAATTTGTTATCATGAAGTTACCCAACGTCCAACACTGAAAAAGGGATGATAATAAAAATATCTTCCACCCGTTGTTTTGTGAAAATCGAATGTTAATTACTGAATTATGAATGTGAAAGTATTATGCCTAATGTTATTTCTTGCAATTTTTTGTAGTAGTTGTGAGAAAGAAGATTTAACTGAATCAACGGATATTACAAAATCTTCTTGGAAGTTGAAATGTATTGAGATTGATGGAGATAGGGTTAAACAAGGTGATTATTATTATTGTCTTAGTTTTAACAATGATTCTAGTTTCAAATTAGTTATGAAGGTCAATTCTGGTGGTGGCACTGCTAATATAAAAGAACAAGGGGTTATTAGTTTTTCAGATTTCTCCACAACAGAAGTTGCTGGAGAGGATGAATCTGAAAGTGATTTAGTGAAAAGCATTGGTCTGATAAACTCTTACCAAGTTTTAGATAATACACTTTTACTTTTTGGAGAAAATTGTGAGCTGGAATTTGAAAAGGAATAATAGTAAAACTTCCAGTATGATACATGCTTAGCGAGAATTGATTAAGTAAGGTTTTAAATAGAAAGAGTTAAGGATTACCTTAGCTCTTTTTTTGTAAGACAATTGATTCTAGATCTTCCTCTAAAGGTTTACAAAACCACCCAATTAGAATACTCTTAGTAAATATCACAATCTTTTTCCAATTTCTTTTTTATATTTAAGAGAGATTACTTTTTATCAAAAACCACTTATTCGTTATGTTAAAGCAATTTGGAGCCAGTGTTACTTCTAAAAATGAAGCGAGATATGCTAAGTCAAAAAATTGGAATGGGAAAAAGTTTGTAAACTTAGAAGAAACATCATTAAACTTTAGTTTTCAAGACCTTCCTAAAATGCTATATGAGCAATTTTGTAAAAAACAGGATCGTGTTCCTTCCAAAAATTTGTCAATAGCACCTTTTGACAAAGAGGCTTTTCTTGCACCTTCTACCAAAGCTAAATTTATTTGGTATGCTCACTCGGTGATCTTGCTTAGAATCAATAATAAGACTTTGTTGATTGATCCTATGTTAGGACCAAATGCTTCTCCAATAGCTCCTTTTTCAACAGACAGATTTTCTGAAAAAAGTCTAGACATAATTGATGAATTACCTGAAATTGACCTTGTTTTATTTACACATGACCACTATGATCATGTAGATTTGGATAGTCTTATCAAATTGATGCCTAAGACCAAGGAATATTATGTTGGTTTGGGAGTTGGAAGACATTTAGAAAAATGGGGCATCTCAGCTGATAAAATTAAAGAGTTTGATTGGTGGGATGAAACTGCTTTTGGAGATATCAATATTACATATACACCTACTCGTCATTTTTCTGGAAGAGGATTGACAGATCGTGAAAAATCATTATGGGGTGGTTGGGTATTCAAAACAGCTTCAGAAAGTATTTATTTCAGTGGAGATGGTGGCTATGGTAAGCACTTTAAAGAAATTGGTGAGCGATTAGGACCATTTGATTTTGGGTTTATGGAATGTGGTCAATACAATGAAAAATGGCATTTGATTCATATGTTTCCAGAAGAAAGTGTACAGGCTGCTATTGATACACATACCAAGAAAATTATGCCTGTCCATTGGGCTGGTTTTGCCTTGGCAATGCATACATGGACTGATCCTGTTATCCGATTTATCGAAACATCTCAGAAAGAAAATATTCCTTTTATTACCCCTAAAATTGGCGAATTGGTGAGTTTTGAGGACAATACTTATCAAAATAATCAATGGTGGGAAAATATCTAATGATTTATGCTTACCTATCAAGTAACAATCACTGTCAATGCTGAAGTGGAAGAAGCGTTTGTAGATTGGATGAAAAAACACATATTCCTGATCTTATTGCAACAGGTTTATTGAAATCTTATAATTTATGTGAATTAAGGGTTAAAAACCAAAAGTTAAAAAAGTAGCAGCAATAATTTTCCCGTAAGCATGTACAAGTAATCCTTTAGTAGATCTCACTTTAGAAGCATTTTGGATATCAGTTTTATTAATAATCCAATT
>JAAEPT010000032.1 GCA_024232295.1 Cytophagales bacterium | reverse complement strand
CAATATATTGAAGGTTTTTACAACAATAATCGTCTTCACTCTGCCATTGGATATATGACTCCTGAAGAAAAAGAAAAACAATTATTAATGCAACTCAAAAATGTAGCTTAACTTTTTGTAACGTTTTTGGTTGCAATTCCAAAGAGTAATAATGCTGGGAAAATAGATAAACTAGCTAAGGAAAGTAGTATTACTGGTTTGAGTTTTTGTTGGTTTTTCCATGAACTATTAGCAATAAAAATTCCTAGAGAAATTAAAACAAGAGGAGTAACCGAGTTGGCAATCATTTCAATGGGTTGAAAAATTAGGTTTGGAAGTTGCCACTGAAAGATATTAACCAAAAGTCCTAAAACTACAGCAATTAGTAGAGGGTTTTTTAATAAATTTTTGAAAATGATAAGAGGAGCAATTCTACCCAATTTGAAATATTCTAAGTGAGCAATTCCAATTGTGAATACCCAAAACAAATAACATGAAGAAATGATACTTGCTTCTGCCAAAATTTCTTTTCCATAAATTTGTTGAAGGGTGGGGATACCCAAAAAGGCAATATTGCTAAAAACTAGACAAATGGGTATTGTTTTTTTAAGTTGCTGAGAGAAAAATACCCCAAATGAGAAGCAAATAAAGAATGCAATTACCAAAAAAGAGGAATTCACGAAAATAAGTTCTTGATACTCCAAGATAGATTGCTTATTTTGAATAAGTGCAAAAAAGATAAGACAAGGAAAGCCCAAATTGAGAGAATACTTATTCAGAACTTCTACCCAAGATTGATCAGCCAATTTTATTTTTCTGATGATAAAGCCCAATAAAATAAGCAAAAACAAAGGGAGAATATTTAGGAATGTTTGAAACATATTTTCTTAGAGATACAAGGCTAAACAATGAACTGCAACCTTTCTTGATTTTGAAGCTATTCAAATTTAAGATATTTTTGTAAATATAGTCCTAACCAAAACACCTTTACTACAATGGCAAAAAATACATATAATGAAGATAGTATCCGTTCACTAGATTGGAAAGAACATATTCGTCTGAGACCCGGAATGTATATTGGTAAACTGGGAGATGGTTCTTCAAAAGATGATGGAATTTATGTCTTGGTAAAGGAAGTATTAGATAACTGTATTGATGAACATGTGATGGGATTTGGAAAAATCATTGATGTGAAGATATCTGATTATAAGGTAGATATTAGAGACTATGGGAGAGGGATTCCACTAGGAAAAGTGGTAGATTGTGTTTCTAAGATCAATACAGGAGGTAAATACGATTCTAAGGCTTTCCAAAAATCAGTAGGATTGAATGGGGTGGGTACAAAAGCCGTAAATGCTTTATCAAGCTATTTTAAAGTACAATCCATTCGTGAAGGAGAAACAAAGATTGCTGAGTTTGAAAGAGGAGAGTTGCAGACAGATGCTGATGTTCAATCATCAAGTTTGAGAAACGGAACAAGGGTATCATTTATTCCAGATAATGATATTTTTAAGAATTTCCATTTCATTCCAAGTTATCTTGATGACCAAATTTGGAACTATGCTTACTTAAATGCGGGACTTACTGTTAATTTTAATGGAGTAAAGTATCATTCTCAAAATGGTTTATTGGATTTATTATCTAAAAAAATTGCAGAAGAAAATAGAAGGTATCCAATTATCCATTTGAAGGGGGATGATATTGAAGTGGCTTTGACACACGGAAATCAATATGGAGAAGAATATTATTCTTTTGTAAATGGTCAATATACTACACAAGGTGGTACGCATTTATCTGCTTTTAGAGAAGCAATTGTAAAGGTTTGTAGAGATTTCTTCAAGAAAGATTATGATGCAGCAGATATTCGTGCTTCTATTACAGGAGCCATTAGTGTTAGGGTGCAAGACCCAGTTTTTGAATCACAAACCAAAACAAAGTTAGGTTCTATCAATATTGCTCCAGAAGGAGCTACTCTTAGAACGTATGTTGCTGACTTTTTGCGAGAAAAATTAGATAACTTCTTACACAGAAATTCTGAGGTGGCAGAAGCCTTAGAAAAGCGTATCAAGCAATCGGAGCGAGAACGCAAAGAGATGGCAGGAGTGAAGAAGATTGCCAATGAAAGAGCGAAAAAAGCAAATCTTCATAATAAGAAGTTAAGAGATTGTCGTTTGCATTATAACCAAGAGCAGGAGGAGAGAAGATATGATTCTACGATCTTCATTACTGAGGGAGATTCTGCAAGTGGATCCATTACAAAAGCAAGGGATGTACAGACACAAGCTGTCTTTAGTTTGAGGGGTAAGCCTTTAAATTGTTTTGGGTTAACAAAGAAAGTGGTTTATGAAAATGAAGAATTTAACTTATTGCAACACGCCTTAAATATTGAGGAAGGATTAGATACTTTGCGTTACAATCGAATCGTAATTGCTACAGATGCAGATGTTGATGGAATGCATATTCGTTTGTTATTAATGACTTTCTTTTTACAATTTTTCCCTGAATTGGTGAGAGATGGTCATGTATATGTTTTGGAAACTCCATTATTCAGAGTAAGAGATAAGAAAAAGACTATTTATTGCTATGATGAGGAAGAAAAACAAAGTGCTATTAAAGAACTAAAGGGTAAACCAGAAATTACTCGCTTCAAAGGACTTGGTGAAATCTCTCCTACAGAGTTTGGTGATTTTATTGGAGAAGATATGCGTTTGACTCCTGTTATTTTAAAAGAAGATACCTCAATTGAGAAGTTACTAAAATATTATATGGGCAAAAATACTCCTCAAAGACAAGAGTTTATTATTGACAACCTATACATGGAAAAGGATTTAGACGACATAGCATAACTCATGTTTGTTTTTTGTTATTGAATGATAAAGACCTGTTTATTAGTAAAATAAATAGGTCTTTTTGTTTTTATAGTTTTATCACTTAATTTTGTTCTTGAAATAGAAGTTTAGAATTTAGGTATTGCAAATCGCAGTACGGGGATGTTTATTTTAGGAAGAGATATTTTTAGTACAATTCGTTTGTCTATACAAGGGCGTTGAATTCCAACTTCTTTATTGTATTATATTTTTAATTAAAAAATCATGAATTACATTATTGTGGATTTAGAAGCTACATGCTGGAATCCAAAGGGAAATCATCAGAATGAGATTATTGAGATCGGTGCGGTGATGGTTGATGAAGATCAGGATATAATTTCTGAGTTTGAACTATTTGTAAAACCGACACTCAATCCAATACTTTCTGATTTTTGTACAGAATTAACATCAATTACTCAAAAAGATGTAGATAATGCACCATTATTTCCAGAAGCAATTCAACGTTTTCGTACTTGGATTGGAACAGAAGAATACCTTTTGTGTTCTTGGGGACATTATGATAAAATACAGTTTAAGAATGACTGTAAGTTACATCGTTTAGGAGCAGGTTGGCTAGATGAACACATTAGTTTAAAACATCAATATGCAGAACTTGCCAATTTAAGAAGAGGAGGAATCGGTATGAAAAAAGCCTTAGAAAGAGAAGGTTTCTCGTTAGAAGGTACACATCATAGAGGAATTGATGATGCTCGAAATATTACAAAGATATTTTTAAAGTACTTTGACTTGTGGGATGTGTTTTAAAAGGAGCTCATGTGGGTAGAAAAGAAAAAGGGATATTCAAAATAATGAATGTCCCTTTTTTTGTAGCGAAGGCGGGACTTGAACCCGCGACCTCTGGGTTATGAATCCAGTGCTCTAACCAGCTGAGCTACCTCGCCAAATGCTCAAAAGCGATGCAAATATAGGGGTTTATTTTTTAGTAATGCAAATATAAATTCCATTTTTTGTTATCTAGTTACAAAATACCTATCTTGTTTAGAGAACATTAATACTCTTTCTATTTAATGTTCAGTTATTTGTAACTCATTTTTTTTATTGATTTTATGGGAGAGAAAAAGAAGTTTCTAGTTGAATTTGAAATCCAAGAAGATTTCTTGTCAAAATACTATTACTATTTAAGTACAGCAGAGGGTCTATCCAAATGGATGGCAGATGATGTAGAACAAGTAGAAGAAAAAATATTCAAACTTGTTTGGAATCAACAAGTGCATTATGCTAAAATTGTTAAGCAGAAAGCAAATAAATATATTAAATTTGAGTTCCTGAATGAAAATATGGAATCAGAATCCAATCCTTCGATATTAGATTTTTCTTTGAAGAAGAATGAAATGACAGAAGTTTGGTATTTTATTGTAGATGAATATTCTGATTTTCAGGATGAACAAGGAGAATTTGAGGAAGATTGGTTAGAACTAGGAAAACAATTGGAGTACTTGGTTACTGGTTAATTGGTATAGTTTCTGCCATCACATGATTTATGAAAAAATTATATAAACTGATTTTAGGGGCCTTTTTAGGGCCTTTCTTTATTACTTTTGCTGTAGTTGTATTTATTCTTTTGACTCAATTTATGATGAAATATATTGAGGATTTTAAGGGTAAGGGCTTAGATATTTCAGTGTTTGGTGAATTATTTTTTTATTTCAGTTTTAGTACAATGCCTCAGGCTCTTCCTTTGGCAATACTACTTTCCTGTTTAATGACCTATGGAAATTTAGGACAACATAATGAATTAACTGCTATCAAGAGCTCTGGTATTTCATTAGTTCGTGTGCTATTTCCTGTTTTCTTTTTTGTATGTCTTTTAGGTGTGGGTACTTTTTATTTCAATGATTATGTTTTGCCAAAAACAAATCTTAAGGGATACAGATTATTGTATGATATTAGGCACAAGAAACCTGCATTAGATATTAAAGAAGGAGTGTTTTATGCTGGGATTCCAGGATATAGTATTCGTATTGGTAAAAAGTATCCAGATGGAAAAAGTTTGGCTGATGTGATGATTTATGATCATACAGACGAGAGAGGGAATGTTGCTGTAACGGTTGCTGATTCTGGATACATGTATACATTAAAGGACGGAGCTTATTTAGTTGTTGAATTATTTGATGGTATAAGAAGTGCTGAACACCTCCAAAATAAAAGGATAGAAAATGAATTTGTTCGTTCTCGTTTTACACATACAAAGACTATTTTTGATTTGTCTTCTTTTCAACTCAATAATACTCCAGAACAATTTTTTGAGAAGAACAAAAAAATGATGCCACTAGCTCGAATAAAACTGGCTGTTGATTCTGTAAAAGTTGATATTGCAAAAACAGTCAAAGAATCAGAACAAAGGATCAATGCAAAGTTTAAATATGATATACTGAGTGTTAATAAGGAATTTGTGAAATTAATGCCTGGTGTTCTTCCAGATTATGAATTGACAGATAAGCAAAAAAGTAAAGTACTAACAAAGGCATTGAATAGAGCTCGTTCTATCAAGGGATTTACTGATAATATGGGGGCTAGAGTACGTACTCATAATCGTAATTTGAATATGCTTGCTTATGAAGGTGTGCGTAAGTATGCTACTGCTTTTGCTTGTATTGTTATGTTTTTATTAGGTGCTCCTATTGGTGCTGTACTCAAAAAAGGTGGTTTGGGAGTTCCAACCTTGATTTCTGTTGTGTTTTTTATCATCTACCATGTCATTACAACTACAGGCTACAAAAACTCAAAAATTGGGGTTATGGAAGTGAATGTTGGGGGATGGTTACCAGAATTAGTTTTGTTGCCGTTTGGCTTATTTTTCTTATATCAAGCTTATCGAGATTCTCGTTTATTTGAGTTTGATTGGTTTCATCAATTACTGGAGAAAATCAAGAAAAAAAGAAGTAAATGATTTGTGAATTAATATACCGATTTCTATATTTGCGTTTCGATTTATGATAATTGTTTCAGAAGAAATAGTAATTTAATAGTATGTATTTAACGAAAGAGAAAAAACAAGAGATATTTCAAGGTTATGGGTTTGCAAAGTCTGTAACAGATACAGGTAGTGCAGAAGCACAAATCGCTCTTTTTTCTTACAGAATTTCTCACTTGACAGAGCATTTGAAAGAGAATAAAAAAGACCACGCAACTCGTTTAGGGTTATTAAAATTGGTTGGTAAGAGAAGAAAATTACTTTCTTATTTGTATAAGAAAGATATTACAAGATATCGTGCAATTATTGCAGAATTGAACTTGAGAAAGTAATTCTTATACTTATTTTATAACGAATTATAAAGGTTTGAATTGTTTATCAATAGAGAGGGGAATCTAATTACATGGTTTCCCTCTTTTTCGTTAATTGAATACAATTTTTAAAACTACCAATAGAACCTTTTAGCGCATATATTTAGACACAAGAAGAGAAAAAGAATATGAATGTAATTACAAAAAGTCTCGTATTAAACAATGGAAGAGAAATAACGATCGAGACAGGCAAATTAGCCAAACAAGCAGATGGTTCGGTAGTGGTTCGCATGGGTAATACCATGATACTAGCAGCAGTTGTTTCAAGTCCTGAAGCAAAAGATGGTATTGACTTTTTACCATTATCAGTAGATTATCAAGAGAAATTTGCTTCTGCTGGACGTATCCCAGGTGGATTTTTAAAAAGAGAAGGGCGTTTGTCTGATCATGAGATTCTGGTTTGTCGTTTGGTTGATAGAGCAATTCGTCCATTATTTCCAAGTGACTATCATTCAGATACACAAATCATGATTCAATTGATTTCTCATGATGATGAAGTTATCCCTGATACATTAGCAGCATTAGCAGCATCTTCAGCTTTAGCTGTATCAGATATTCCATTTTTAGAGCCTATTTCTGAAGTAAGAGTAGCGAGAGTAGAAGGTGAGTATGTAGTGAATCCTACACCAAGCCAATTAGAAAACTCTGATATTGACATTATTTTAGCTGCTACCAAAGATAATATCTTAATGGTAGAGGGTGAAATGAACGAGGTGTCTGAATCTGAAATGCTTGAAGCAATGAAGGTTGGACATGAAGAGATTAAAAAACACTGTGCAATTCAAGAAGAATTTGCTAAAGATTTGAATATTGAGAAAAGAACTTATTCTCATGAAAGAGATAATGAGGCTTTAGCTCAAGAAATTAAAGAGAAATTATATGCTCCTGCTTACGAAGTAACAAAAGAGCAAAATGCAAATAAAAAGCTAAGAACTGAAAAGTTCAATGCAATCAAGGAAGAGTATATCGCTTCTTTTTCTGAAGAAGAGCAGGAAGAGTTAGACTATGAATTGATTAACAAATACTACAATAAAGTTAAGAAAGAGGCTGTACGTAACTTTGTTTTAGATGAAAGAGTACGTTTAGATGGACGTCAACTAGAGCAAGTTCGTCCTATTTGGTCAGAAGTAAGTTATTTGCCTTCTGCTCATGGTTCAGCTGTCTTTACTAGAGGAGAAACTCAATCATTATCTACCGTAACGTTAGGAACAAAACTAGATGAAAAGATGATTGATGGTGCAACAATCTCAGGTAATGAGCGTTTTATGTTACACTACAACTTCCCAGGGTTTTCTACTGGAGAAGTACGCCCTAACCGTGGACCAGGTCGTAGAGAGGTTGGTCACGGAAATTTAGCTTATAGAGCACTAAAGAAGGTTCTTCCAGAAAAGAATCCTTACACAATTCGTATTGTATCTGATATTTTAGAATCAAATGGTTCTTCTTCAATGGCAACTGTGTGTGCAGGAACATTAGCATTAATGGATGCTGGTATTCAAATTTCTGCTCCTGTTACAGGTATTGCTATGGGATTAATCTCTGATTTTGAAACAGGAAAATATGCAGTTTTATCTGATATCTTAGGAGATGAAGATCACTTAGGAGACATGGATTTCAAAGTAACAGGTACAGCCAAAGGTATTACTGCTTGTCAAATGGATATTAAAGTAGATGGACTTTCTTATGAGGTCTTGACACAAGCATTAGAACAAGCAAGAGATGGGCGTTTACATATACTAAATGAAATCTTAAAGACTATTGAAGCTCCATCTGAAGAGTTGAAGGCACATGCTCCAAGAATCTTTGAAATGCAGATCGATAAAGAATTTATCGGTGCTGTAATTGGACCAGGGGGAAAAGTGATTCAAGAAATGCAGAAAGAGAGTGGTACAACAATCACTATTGAAGAAGTTGGTGAATATGGTGTCGTAAATGTCTTTGGACCAGATAAAGATTCATTGGATATGGCAATTAACCGTATCAAAGGAATTACTGCAAGACCAGAAGTGGGAGAGGTATATGATGCGAAAGTGAAATCTATTGTCCCTTATGGTGCATTTGTAGAATTTTTACCAGGCAAGGAAGGTTTATTACACATCTCTGAAATTAAATGGGAACGTCTAGAAAATATGGACGGAGTATTAGAAGAGGGAGAAGTAATCAAAGTGAAGTTGACAGGAATTGATAAGAGAAGTGGTAAAGCAAAATTATCAAGAAAAGTATTATTGTCTAGACCTCCAAAAAACGAAAATCCTGCTTAGGTAAAAATAACCCCCTTGTCACTTTCAAAAAGTGGCAAAATAACGAAATAATGAACTTTGTTGGGCTCAATACGTAAATAATTATTGAGCCTTAATACAAAACTTGATACTGAATGAGACAACTTAAGATTAGTAAGCAAATTACCAACAGAGAGAGTCAATCTCTTGATAAGTACTTACAGGAAATTGGTAAAGTTGATTTATTGACACCAGATGAGGAGGTTACACTTGCTCAACGTATTCGCGAAGGAGATCAGTTAGCTTTGGAGAAATTAACAAAGGCTAACCTTCGTTTCGTAGTGTCAGTGGCAAAACAGTACCAAAATCAAGGTTTGTCCTTAGGTGATTTGATTAATGAAGGAAATCTTGGTTTGATCAAAGCGGCACAACGTTTTGATGAAACAAGAGGATTTAAATTTATTTCGTATGCTGTATGGTGGATTCGTCAATCAATCCTGCAAGCATTGGCAGAACAGTCTCGTATTGTTCGTTTGCCTCTAAACCGTGTGGGTTCTTTGAATAAGATTTCGAAGACTTTTTCTGAGTTAGAGCAAAAGTATGAAAGAGAGCCTTCACCAGAAGAATTAGCAGAGGTATTGGATGTTACAACAAATGAAGTTGTAGATACTTTGAAAATTAGTGGTCGTCACGTTTCTATGGACGCACCATTTGTTCAAGGTGAAGACAATACATTACTTGATGTATTAGAGAACGAAGCAGATATTAAGCCCGACTCTTCATTGATGACAGATTCATTGAAAAGGGAAATCCAAAGAGCTTTGTCTACTTTGACGCAGAGAGAAGCAGATGTTATTTCTTTATATTTTGGTTTGAATGGAGAACACCCAATGACATTAGAAGAAATTGGAGAGCGTTTCGATTTAACTCGTGAGCGTGTTCGTCAAATCAAGGAGAAAGCAATTAGAAGATTGAGACATACTTCAAGAAGTAAAGCATTAAAGCCTTATTTGGGTTAATTATACTCAATAAACAAGCATTTATAAAAAGACCTTTCAAAAGAAGGTCTTTTTTTTTATTTTTGGTAAACTCTTTTTGTAAAGCTAAGGTTATAAAGACTATTACAAAAAAAAATAAATACTAGAAATCATGGCAGAGCATATTAAATGTTTAATTATCGGATCTGGTCCTGCTGGGTATACAGCAGCAATTTATGCTTCTAGAGCAGACCTAAAACCTGTTCTTTATCAAGGAGGACAACCAGGTGGACAGTTGACTGAGACTACGGAGGTTGATAACTTCCCTGGATACCCAGAAGGCATTACAGGTCCCAAACTAATGGAAGATTTAGAAAATCAGGCAAAGCGTTTTGGTTCAGATATTCGTTTTGGTATGATTACGGAAGTAGATTTTAATGCTACTCCTAAAGTTGTAAAAGTTGAAGATGGAACGGAGTTAACTGCCGATTCTGTAATTATTTCTACAGGTGCTTCCGCAAAATGGTTAGGTTTAGAAAATGAAACTCGTTTACGTTTGAATGCAGGAGGTGTTTCTGCATGTGCAGTATGTGACGGATTTTTCTATAGAAATCAAACAGTTGCTGTAGTAGGTGGCGGAGATACTGCTTGTGAAGAAGCAAGTTATTTAGCTAAGCTTTGTGAAAAAGTATATTTACTTGTCCGTAAAGGAGAAATGAGAGCTTCTAAGGCAATGCAACATAGAGTTGAAAGTATTGAGAATATTGAGATTCTATATCACACAGAAACATTAGATGTTTTAGGAGAAGAAGTTGTAGATGGGATTTTAGTGAAAAATAACCAAACAAACGAAGAAACTAAGTTAGATGTAACAGGATTCTTTGTAGCCATTGGTCATAAACCAAATACAGATGTTTTCAAAGGACAATTAACACTGGATGAAGAGGGTTATATTGTGAAAGAAGATGGAGCAAAAACAAACATTGAAGGTGTTTTTGTAGCAGGAGATGCAGCTGATAAGGAATATCGTCAAGCAATTACTGCAGCAGGTACAGGTTGTATGGCTGCTTTGGATGCTGAAAGATATTTGGGCGATAAGGGCTTAAACTAATTCATATTCTTTTGAGATTATTTACTACTATATTACTATTATGTTGGGGATTCTGTTCTTTTGCAGAAACTCCAACATTTTATTTTTTGGAGCAGACAGAAAATGATTCTGTTTCTGCTATTCTAGAAGATACTTTATCTGTTAATACTCAACCAGAGAGTATTCAAGTGGTTGGACTAGATACAACTGTACAAATTGATTCTGTAGGAGAAAATATTGTTTTAACTTCAGATTCGTTACAATTAGATTCATTGGGTACTGATAGTGCTTTTGTGCTAACAACAGATAGCTTACTATCAGATTCTCTATTGCAAAAAGATACATTACATGCTTGGACAGATACTACTTATTGGAAAACTGTTCGCCCTTGGTATGTTATTTTTGATTCAATGACTGTTAATCCTTATCATATTGATGGAGGAAAGTATAAAGACTCTACCTTACTTGTCTTATATGATAGTCTAAAAGGAAATTGGTCAATGCCTCTCAAAGATCACTATGTAACATCTAAATTTGGACAAAGGGGACATAGACATCATTATGGTACAGATTTACGTCTTAGTATTGGAGATACTGTGAGATCTGTATTTGATGGAATTATTCGTATCTCTAAGTACAATAGAGGAGGTTATGGTCATTATGTAATGGTGAGGCATTATAATGGAACAGAGACAATCTATGGTCATTTGAGTAAGAGAATAGCAAAAGTGGGACAACATGTCAAGGCTGGAGATGTAATTGGTTTAGGTGGAAATACTGGAAGAAGTTCTGGTCCTCATTTACATTTTGAAGTTCGCTATCAAGGAAATGCTATTGACCCTAAACATGTATGGAGCTTTGAATCTGATACCATTCGATCAGATACTCTTTTATTGACTCCAAAACATTATGAATACATTCGTCATGCGAGACGTGCAGTATATCATAGAGTACGTAGTGGTGAGTCTTTATGGACAATCTCAAGAAGATATAGAGTCTCTATTCGTCAAATTTGTCGTTTGAATGGAATTACAAAAAGAACTGTCATTCGTGTAGGAAGACGATTAAGGGTTCGTTAAAATAGCAACTTATGAAATTAGATATATTGGTGTTGGCAGCTCATCCAGATGATGCAGAATTGGCTTGTGGAGGTACAATTATTAAACATATTGAGATGGGATATAAAGTAGGCGTTTTGGACTTAACAGAAGGGGAGCTAGGAACAAGAGGTACACCTACTACACGTTATGCTGAAGCAGCAGCAGCTTCAAAGGTCTTAGGGCTTTCTGTACGAGATAATTTACAAATTGCAGATGGTTTTTTTCAAAATAATGAAGAAACACAAAGAAAATTAATTCAAAAAATTCGTACTTATCAACCTGAAATATTATTATCTAATGCCATAAAAGATCGCCATATTGATCATGGAAGGGCTTCTCAATTGGCTGATCAAGTAAATTTTTTAGCAGGTCTTCGAAAGATAGAAACATTTGATAAAGAAGGAAATATTCAAGAACCTTGGAGACCTAAACAACATTTTCATTATATTCAAGATGAATATATTCAACCCGATTTTTCAGTAGATGTTACCCCTTGTTGGGAGCAGAAGATGGATGCTATTAGAGCTTATGAGACACAATTTTTTGTAAATGACACTAGTGAAAAAGGACCACAAACCCCAATATCTAATCCAGATTTTATTTATTTCTTAGAAGCACGAGCAAGAGAGTTTGGTCGTTCTATAGGGGCCAAATATGCAGAAGGTTTCACAAAAGCAAAACAGATAGGAGTCAATAATTTATTTGATTTAAAATAAACAAGTTATGGGTATTATTCGTTTTTTGGAATTCTTGGGAAGTGTGGGGATTTTCATTTATGGATTAAAAATCATGAGTGAAGGTTTGCAAAAAATCGCAGGACAAGGATTACGAAACTTATTGTCGATTATAGCCCATAATCGTTTTGTTGGAGTCATCTCTGGTTTTTTCATTACAGGGCTTATTCAATCTTCAAGTGCTATTACAGTGATGATTGTAAGTTTTGTGAATTTAGGAGCACTATCATTAGTTGAGTCTGCAGGTGTAATTGTGGGAGCAAATATTGGTACTACTCTTACTAGTTGGTTAGTTGCTTATCTTGGTTTTAAACTAGAAATTATTGTTTTTGTCTTGCCCACTGTTGGTTTAGCCATTCCTTTATTATTTTCTGGAGTTCGCAAATGGAAGTCTGTAGGAGAGTTTTTGATTGGTTTTAGCCTACTTTTTTTTGGTTTAGAATTAATGAAGGATAATTTTCCAGACTTTTCTAACCATCAAGAAATCATAGAAATTATTAGAAGCTTTTCTGATTATGGAGTAGGTTCTTTACTATTATTTATCTTATTAGGTGCTTTTTTAACTGTAATTATTCAATCTTCAAGTGCAGCAATGACAATTACAATTGTGATGGCTGCTCAAGAATATATCTCATTTGACATTGCTGTTGGTTTTGTACTAGGAGCAAATATAGGGACAACTATTACTGCTTTTTTAGCTTCTATGGTTGGAAATGAGGATGCAAGAAGGGCTTCAATTATTCACGTCTTATTCAATGTAGTAGGAGTAATATTAGTTTTAGCGATTTACCCTTGGTTTATCTCTTGGGTAGATGCCATTACCAAAACATTGACTCCAGAGCATTATTCAATTTTTTCTTCTTCCTCTTCTCACAAACATGGAGCAATGCCTTTGGCTGTTGCAGTATTCCATACTTTGTTTAATCTGATGACTGCTGTTGTCTTTTTGTTAGGAACAAAATATGTGATACAATTAAGCCAATTAATTATTCCTACTCGTACTACAGAAACAGATAATACAGAAATCATTTTAGGTAAAAACTTAATTGATACACCAGAAATAGCAGTATTAGAAGGAAAAAATGCATTGACAAGACTTTCAGAAGAATCAAAGATAATTTTTTCTTCAGCCAAAAATTTCTTGTTTGATGAGTATGAAGATAAGTCAAAAATTTATCTTGAAATCGATTATTCACTTCAGGAGTTAAGAATGAGAGGTTTTGAAGTTACTAAGTTTTTGAAAGAGGTTGCTCAATCTAACACTAGTGAAGGATCTTCGAATGAAATTGTAACAATGTTACGAATCATTAATGAGTTCGAAAAGATTGAAGGAGTAATTGGTGATACACTAGAGGCAATCAAAACAAAACATGACAATCGTCTTGAATTCAAGAGAAATATGTCAAATGGTTTAGAAGAACTTTCTCTATTAATTGAACGCTCATTTGATGTAATGAAGCTTAATTTGAATAAACAAAGAGAGCAAATTTCTATTCAAGAGTTTAACTTGATTGAAAGCGAAATAAATGATTTAAGAGATAGTTTAAGGATTAGGCATCTAAGAAGAATTGGTAAAAAGAAAGACTTGATAGAGGAAGGTCTTGTTTTTAGAGAAATTTATTCTGCTTTTGAGAAAGTTGGTGACCATGTATATAATATTAATGAAGCACTTGTAAACACTAAGTAATGATGAGAAATTATATTTTTATTACCTTTTTTTGTTTGAGTATTTTTTCATTTGGGCAAGGTCAATCTTGCAAAGAAGACTTGTTTCCAAGACAAGAACGTAACAAAATGTATGGTTATGTAAACTTGTTTGGAGAATGGAAAATATTACCAATTTTTACAAAAGTTTTTCCTTTTCATGGTAAAACAGCAGTTGTTCAACAAGGAGCTTTGTTTGGTGTGATTTCATGTACTGGTGATATTATTATTCAGCCAATATATGATGAAATCAAATCATTCAAAGGAGGTGTTGCTTGGGTAAGAAAAGAAGATAAGTGGGGACTAGTAAGTAATGATGGAAAGGAATTATTAGCACCTCGATTTTATGAAACGAAAGATATTTCGCGTTTTAGTCCAATGACTTGGATCAAGGAAGGACAGAAATGGGGGCTTTACAATATTCTTAAAAAAGAGTTTTTATTTAATCCTCAATTTGATGCTATTCAAATCTTGAATCAAGAAGTTTCGTTGGTGAAAGTTGATGGAAAGTCAGGTTTTGTAGATAATCAAAAGGGAGCATTTTTGATTAAACCAACTTATCGCACAGTGATTAAGATTGCTCCTTATATTATGGCTGTTGAAAGTAAACAAAAATGGGGAATTGTCAATGATTATGCGAAATTGGTATTACCTGTAGAATATGATGAAATAAAGAGAGTACGTCCAAATCGTTTATTACTGAAGGTAAATGGAAAATATGGTTTGGCTTCTTTTCGTGGTCGAAAACTAACCAAAGGATTATATGATGATATTCAACCTTATAGAGGTAAAGTATTTCGTGTGAAGAGAAATAATAAGTATGGTTTTATGAATGTAAGAGGGAAGCATATCATTCCATTAGAATATGATACAGCTACTTATTTCAAGAATAGAACATGTATTGTTGCCAAGAATGGTGAATTTGGAGTTATTGGTACCAAAAATCAATACTTAACAAAGCAATCTTTTAAAGAGATAAAAAGAGGAGAGAACCAAAATTATTTTGTTGCCAAAACTGATACAGGTTGGGTATTACTGGATATGTATACTAATAGAAGTGGACAGTATTTCCAAGAGGTTCAATACAATGATAATAGTTCTGCAATTAGAATGAAGAAAGGTGGTAAATGGGGTGTTTATAATTTGCAAACTCAATCTTTCTTTGTAGAACCAAAGTATTCAGAAATAAAAGCTTATGATAGAGGGTATTCTTTTGTGAAAGAAGCAGAAAAATGGGGTATGATTGATCAAAATGGAAATCAGATCATTCGTCCTAAATACCAAGAATTATCATTAGATTCTTTGAAAAATGAAATGGTTATCAAAGCAAAAATTGCAAATAAATGGGGAATAGTTTCTCTTCAAAATAGAACGATTTTAGACTTTAATTATTCAAACTTAACAATTGTTGATCATCAGATATTAATTGCTCAGCAAAAGAAGAAAACATTTTTAATTGATAGCAAAGGAAATAAAATCTCTAAAAAATACAATGCTATTATAAAGTTAGAAGGAGAAGGTATTCCTGTTTATCCTTTGGTGGCAGATAAGAAAGAAAAAAAGGCATTCTTAACAAAAAAAGGTGAATTACTTTTTGATCCAATCTATCAAGAAATTAAGGCTCTGGATAACAATAACCTTTATTTGGCGAAAAAAGGAGGTAAATGGGGATTGATTGATGTGAAAGGAAATACAAAGGTTGAATGTCTGTATGATGAAATTTCTACTTACCAAGAACGCTATTTAATGGCAAAAAAAGGAGATAAATGGGGATACATCAATGCAAAAGGAAATGTTCGTGTGAAGTTTGTGTATGATGAGGTTAAGCCATTCAGAGGACAGGTTGCTTGTGTGAAAAAAGCTGGAAAATGGGGACTTATCAATAAAAGAGGAGAGCTATTAATACTTTGTGAATATGAGACATTAGAAGAACGCCAAGGTAAACGATATTTTTACAAAGGAGAAGAGAAAGTTTTTGTAAAACCTAATGGAATCATTCAGCGATAAAGATCATGAAAACTTATACTGAGGAAGAATTAAATATTGCTTCTCTTTTATTTACCCAAGAAAAAATAAACATTGACCTAGCTCAACAACTTTGCAAGGGGCAAAATATTGATTTTGATGCTTTGGTTGAAAAGGTGTTTGTATTGAGTTTTTGGAAAGAGTTTTTCCCAAATAAAATAGATAAATATAAACGAAGTAATACCCAATTAAAATATTTTTTTGAGTACTGTCTTCACCTAATGTCTTTTGATAATACCATCAAAAAAGAAGGGAGCTTTTACAGTAATTTGAAGGTTTTAAAGTTGCATGAATTTAAAAGAAAAACTTTTCCCAATGGTATTGGTCAATTTGAGAATTTGGAGCTATTTTATGCTAATAATGAAGAGTTAGAGTATTTACCAGAAAGTATCGGTGATTTAAAAAATCTAAATACATTAAAACTATCAAATACACAGTTAAAAGAGCTTCCTAATAGTATTACAAAACTAACAAAGTTGGAAGGTTTGAATATTGAAAACACAAAACTGACTAGCATACCTGAAAATATAGGGGCTTTGAAAGCTCTTAAAAATCTTAATCTCTCTTATACAGATATTGATGTTTTGCCTGAAAGCATTGCAAATTTAAAGAATCTAAAACATTTGTATTTGACTTGTACTGATGTTGATAGTTTGCCAAAAGGCTTGACAACTCAATGCAAGATTCATGTACATAATTTACGCTTTTTTAGAGAGAAATATCCAGAATATACCTTTGTTTAGAAGTGTTTTCTCCAAAATCCTTTTTCTACATATTCACCAATATTCCACTCATCTAATGTTGGTTGATAATAATGGCTATTGAAGTTTATCATATAATCAAAATGCACATTTTGTAAGGCTTTTTCTTCCTTTTTAGAAAGCTTTTTTTTGATGATCAAAAATGATTTATTATCCCACATTACCAAGTTATAATTATTAAAAACTCTCTGAAATTTATTATTGATTTGAGTATTGATGTATTCTTGTTCTTTAGTGCCTTGTGCCCACCAATCATGTAAAAAATGAAATTTTAGAGAACTCTTATTTTCAATTAGCCTTTGAGAAGAGAGTAACCAATGTTTGTTTTTATTACAAAAAATAAGATTTGGATAATAGCTTGTATGGTAGAAAGAAACCATATTTTGTTCTTGCTCTTGTCTTATTTCATAGCTATTCCAAATACTTAAAATACAAACTAAAATAACAGTAGATGTTAGGTATATCAAGCGTTTCTTGAGGAAGAATAGACTGGTGCTTATGAGGATAAAATATAATAGATAACTCTCCCAAATTTCTATGTGAATTCCTGTAATTTGTGAGAAAGGTAGTTGTTCTTGACTATAAGAGATGATTTGATTCAATAAACAGGTTAGTTTTTCTAATACCCAGCAAGCCATTGAAAAACCCCATTCCCAAAAACTAAATAATAAACTTATAAAACCACCTATTACTAAGCCCATAGCAAGGGGAATAATTAATAAGTTAACCAAAAAGAAATAGGTAGGGAATTGATGGAAATATAACAGAGTGATGGGTGCTGTACTTAATGTGGCACTGATTGAAATACAGAATAATCCCCAAATGTATTTAGTGAGTTTGTATCGAAAATTGAAGAGAGCATAAAACTTATCAAATAAGAATACAATTCCAAGTACTGCTAAGAAGGATAGTTGAAAGCCTACTTCCATAATGTAGTAGGGATTGTACAGTAATAAACAAAAGCCTGTTAGACTGAGTGTATTATAGATATTACTATTTCGATTAATAGCATTTGCAATGAGTACAAAAGAAAACATGGTACTTGCCCTGAGTACAGAAGGAGAGAAGCCTGTAATACAAGCATAAGCCCATAAAAAGAGGATTAATAGTATATTTTTGAAAATGGCTCGTTGTCTAAAAAAGGAAATACGAACTAGTAAAAACTGTAAAGCTCCTAATAGTACACCAACATGTAACCCAGAAACTGCCAAAATGTGCATTGCTCCAGCTCCTGCATATTGTGTTTTGAGTTCATTTCCCAAATACTGTTTATCTCCCAACAAAAGAGCTGAAAGAATAGAAAACTCATTTTTCCCCTTAATTTGTTGCTTTAATTTTTGAACAAGGTGTTTTCTGAAAGTATGTGCTAATGCAATAAAGGTAAAAGAAGGGGAACCAACTAGTTTATAATCTCCTGTTTCTAGTGTGCTTTTGTATTCGATGTTATGAAAGCTACTATACCTTTTGTAGTCGAATTCATGTGGATTTTGAGGAGGTAGAATCTTTTTCGGTCTTTTAGAAATCAATAACTTCTGTCCATACTTTGGTAATGATTGATCTTTTAGGTTGAGACGAATTTTCCCAAAGGATTTTTGCCAATGACCATTCGTATAAATTTGCTGAACTTTTATTTCCATTTGAGAAGCATGGCTTTTTTGTATGGCTTCAGAAGAAACAATTACCTCGTATTTATCAAATGAAAAGTGAGAAAAATGACTACTATAATTATGGTCTGTATGGACTAATGTTAGAAGATAACCAACTGTGAAAAAGGAGATAGGGAGACAAAATTTAGCAATTGTAACTTGTTTCTTTTTCCAAAATAAGAAAAGTAATAAACTACTAATACTTAGTGTTATAAGTAGTAGGTTTAACCATGATTCGTAAAAAAATACATAACTAATAATTCCCAGTATGAGAAAGAAAACATAACGAGCAAATGGAAAAATCCCCCACATTATTGTGTTACAATAAAAGGCTGTGAATAACTGTTGCCTTCATAGCTTAGGCGAATAATATAAAATCCTTTTGGAAGGTAAAGAGATGGAATTGTAAACTCATCACCAATAACTTCTTGATTTGTGATCTCTTCTACTTTTGCTCCTAAGTTGTTAAAAATTTCGACTTGAATATTATGAATACCTGTCAATTTAGTTTTGATTGTTAGATTAGGTTGGTCAAGTGGATTAGGATAGGCAATAAAGTCAAGGGCATCACTTTGTGAATAAAGTTCAATATAATCAAATTGAGTATTTGAATTGAAAAGAAATTGTAGGCGAATTGCTGATTGATTATCAAGAACACTAGCTAATTTGATCACTGTTTCCCATGATGAGCTTGTAGAACTATGAACAAATAAGGTGTCCCACATTTCATTACAATTTAGTTCATAAAGCACAATAATATCTTCTTGTGAATTTGCATCAAACTGCACATGAACTTCTTCTAAACCTTTTGTATTGAAATGAGGAGAAATAAGGGAAATATTGTCTTGAGTGGTATCCGTTTCCCAGCCTCTATCTACTAAATTTTCGCTAAAATCTTCTACAAAAGGAAGACTGTATGTGTTCTTGACACCACAACAACCTAAGGAAGAAAATAACGCTTTTCTACGAGGACTTGCCTCTAAAGCAGCCCACATTCTTTCTTTTTGTAAAGCAGTAAAAAGATTCATACAAGCATCATTTGCATAATCCATATAGTTCATGGACATATCTGTTGTACCACAAGAAAACGCATCAGTTGTACAACCATAATTAGGAGCTTCTTGTGTTGGAGTATCTATACAGTAATCATCAGCATTACAAGTTTCAAAGTCTCCCCACAAATGTAGTAAACCTAACCAGTGTCCAACTTCATGAGTTGCTGTACGTCCTTCATTATAGAAACCCAAAGTACTTGTTCCTATTCTATCTCCAAAATTACGATGATGAATCACAACTCCATCTAATTCAGCAGTACTTTCATTGGCTCTCAAACCTAACAATGAAGAATTACTTGGAAAGCGAGCAAAACCTAAAGTATTATCAGCTAATTCTGTTACCCAGATATTTAAGTATTGTGAAGCATCCCAATAAGCCAATGATTTTAGATTCTTTTCATCTTGAAATGAAAAGGCATCAAAAGGAAGGTTAGAAGAGTAGGTTCTTGTAATACCATTAGTAGGACTACCATCTGGAGCACGAGAAGCCAAACAAAATTCGATATGAGTATCTACTGCTACATCTCTAAATTCTTGAGGAGTATTTAAAGTATCTGAATTTAAACGCCTAAAGTCTTTGTTGAGCACAGCAATTTGTGATTCAATCTGTGCCACAGAGATATTATTATTATTAAACCCTCCAATTTGACCATCAAAACGACTGTGTACTACATGCACCACAACAGGAATTGTTAGAATACTTTCTATTTCAGTTGTTTTGGCAGACTTATGATATTTAATAATTTGTTGAAGTCTTTGTTCGAAAAGTGAATCAATATGAGAATGTGTTGCACATCGCTTGTGTTCTTGTGCCCAATTAGTAAAAGAAATAAGAAAAGCAGTAACAAAAAGAAATACTCTCATAATGAACCTTAATTAAAAGTACACACCAAATATCGATGTGCACTTTGTAAATATTAAATCATTTTAGTTTTTAACCTCATCATAAGCTGCGATAATACTTTTTACAATTTTATGACGAATGACATCTTCTCCTTTCAGGTGCATAATGCCAATTCCTTTGATATTTTGCAAAACGTATAGAGCTTCACTCAGTCCAGAAGTTTGGTTTTTAGGCAAATCAATCTGAGAAGGATCACCTGTAATCACCATTTTAGAATTTTGTCCTAATCGTGTTAAGAACATTTTCATTTGCATTGAAGTTGTATTCTGGGCTTCATCTAACAACACAAAAGCATTGTCTAAAGTTCTACCACGCATGTATGCTAACGGAGCAATTTCAATGATATTATTCTTCTTATAATCCTCTAATTTTTCTGCAGGAAGCAACATATTTAACGCATCATAAATTGGGCGTAAATATGGATCTACCTTTTCGGTTAAATCACCAGGTAAAAAACCTAAGTTTTCACCAGCTTCTACAGCAGGTCTTGTGATGATAATTCGTTGAATTGCCTTATTTTTTAAAGCTCTTACTGCAAGAGCTACAGCAATAAAGGTTTTTCCTGTACCTGCTGGTCCTACTGCAAATGTAAGGTCATTATTCATAATGATATTGACCAGCTTCTTTTGATTAGGGCTTTTCGGACGAACTTTTACACCTTTGTTTCCATAAACAATGATTTGGTCATCTTCCAAGGTCATTTTAGCACGAGCTTCTTGCTTTAGGTATTCCTCGATAATATCTGGTGAGATTTTGCCATAGCGATCGAAATGAGCAATTAGTACTTTGATAAGTTCACTAATTTGCAAAATTTCCTTTGCCTCTCCACTTAGTTTTATTTCATTCCCTCTAGACAATATTTTACATTTTGGAAATGCCTTATTTATTGCCTTTATATTTCTATTTTCAACGCCTAAAAAATCTACCAAAGATAGATTCTCAAGCACGATACTTTTTTCGATCAATTTATATATTTTATTTAGTTAAGAAAAATAAGCTATTCTGTTGATTAACAGGTTTTTGTCTAGTAGCTATTTTAATTATGAAAATCGATGGCTTTGTAAAGTGTAGTACATCATACTTCTTAAAGTTTAAAAAAATGAAATTTGTTTGTACAAAAATACATTGAAAATATTTCTTTACCACAAAAACTCTTCTTTTTGTGTGTTTAAGGACATAGAATTAATCATTTATTTTTGATGAATCCTATCCAATAGAAAATCAGTGTATTTTTGTCCTAATTCAAGTTCTTCTTCTACTTTTATAACTTTTCGTTCTGCTATTTCTTCTCTTTCTAGTTTTGGGTTCCAACCTGTTTTTTGTTCTGTAGACCAATAAAAACCAATCCCTCTTTTTTGCCAACTAGGAAGCTCATTAAAATTAATTCCATTCTCAAAAAGCAAGTCATTTTTGTACTGTATTGATTTTTTCTCAATTGCTTTAGATGCCACCACAGGAGATTCTCCTTGATTCCTTAACATCCAATAACAATGAGCATTTAGTGCATTTCTATGAGCATCTTCATGCCTCCATCTGAAATAATCAATTACATCTTGTTCTCTTGGTAAAATTGAAATTCTACAATCAAATGTTCCAATTGCTCCCAATAGCAAAGAGAATTTAGCACTTGCTTCACCAGCAAGGATAGAGTTATACTTTCGTGTTTTTCTAGAAAATGCACTTTCATTAATATCAAACAAAAGTGAAATTTCATCACTTTCTGTATAACCATAAACAATGCTAAAACCACAAGTCATTAGGTGTTTGACTGTTTCAATCATTAAATCACGAAACTTAATATCAAAAGGTCTTGTGAAGTTGTGAACTTCTTTGGTAAGCCTTGTGAAACCTCGTCCATCAATTCTAGCAATCATATAATTGTTAGGTGGTACAGAAAAGTCATAAGCTGTTTCAAAAATACGTAGTTTGTTATCTAAATCGTTAAATTTCATCTAACTATGAGTTTTAGTAAATTTTCCTTCTTTAATTTCTATGTTGTATAATTTGTCAAAGCCTTCTTCAAAAGAGGGTTGGTCTAACCTTTTCAAAAAAGATTTGAGTCCTATTTCCGGAATACGTTCTTTTCCAGTTCTTAAGTTATTCCTCATCAAAGATTCTTCATATTCACTATCAAAAAAATAACTAATAATCTTATACTTGAATTTTTTACCCAGTTCAATATATTTTGCTCTTTCTTCTTTTGTTGGGTTAGTATTATCAATCACAATTTTTGATTGAGTTTGAAAGCAAAAGTCAAGTAGTTTATTTTCTTTATTCCTAGTATTCAATAGATCCATACTTATTCTAATGTGAGAATTGAAAAACTCCTTTTTGTAAAAAGTAGACTTTCCCGATCCTTGAATTCCAGTAAAAATTATTAATTCCATAAAACTTAATTCATTGTTTTTTCAATAGTATGTAGACAGTATTACGGGTTGAAGTAGGAAAGAGGTAAAAAAATAAGTTGAAAGTTTTCATTTTAGAAAAATGTCTTTACCTTTGCTGACGCTTTCAGGGAAATGAAAGTTTGCCGAATGCCTGAGTGGCGGAACTGGTAGACGCGCACGACTCAAACTCGTGTTCCTTTGGAGTGCCGGTTCGATTCCGGCCTCAGGTACAAAAAGACTTTAGATTTACTTCTAAGGTCTTTTTTTGTTTAAAATCATTTTTTTATTGTTTTGAATATTAAACTTAGTTCTTTCTAAAGTTTGCTAATAACTTTTATATGTAAAGGCATATATTTTTGTGTAAAAAAGTGATATTATATGCAAAAGCATATATTTTTGTGTAAAAAAGTAGTGTTATATGTAAAAGCATATAAAATGGTTATGAGTAGATTATCGATTTTTGTAAAACAAAGAAGAAAACAACTAAACTTAACACAAGAAGAATTTGCAGAGAGAGCTGGAGTAGCCCTTACAGTAATCAGAAAAATTGAGCAAGGGAAAGATAATTTAAGTTTATCAAAAGTAAATCAAGTATTATTAATGTTTGGGCACAAATTAGAACCTGTAAGTATTAAGAAGAATGAGAAGGGCAGTGGTGAAATATAATGGTATAAAAGCAGGGATACTCAGCGAAGAAGAGAATGGAGAATATTTGTTTGTTTATCATGAAGAATATAGAAAAAATTACCCTGAACTATTTATAACATTTAGTATGCCTGTGTCAAAACAAAACTTCCGAAGTAAAAACCTGTTTCCTTTTTTTGATGGATTAATACCAGAAGGTTGGTTGCTTGATATTGCTTCTGAAAGTTGGAAAATTAACAAAAATGATAGAATGGGTTTACTTTTATCTTGTTGAAGTGATTTAAAGTTATTGCAAAAAAAAGCAAAAAAAGCAAAAAAGACTACGAAATTTATGGGTGTCTTAAATCCAATAAAAAGCGTAGTCATGATTCGAATCGAGAGCAAAGTTAACATAGAAAAACATATAATCCCATATTTAAGTACTCCAAAACGAGGAGGTACAAAATTAAAGTTATGGGAAATAGTAAATGCTATTTTGTACAAGTTAAAAACAGGTATTCAATGGCATTTATTACCGATTAAGTCCCTGATT
>JAAEPT010000031.1 GCA_024232295.1 Cytophagales bacterium | reverse complement strand
TGTTTTCCACAACTTTTACATAAATAGTTTTGAGCTCCTGTCTTTTTTATCCCATTTTTTACTATTTTAACACTTTGGCAGTGATAACAGCTTATTTTTATACTTATCTCGCACATAAATATAAGATAACACTTTCACTGCCAATCTTTTAATTATCATACATTTTCAATAACAACCTATTTTTATACTTATCTCGCACATAAATATAAGATAACACTCTCACTGTCAATCTTTTAATTATCATACATTTTCAATAACAACCTGAACTATTTCTTGTATTCTAAAAATGAAGGAGAAGCTCAAGCCTTCTAATAAATTATATTTTTTAGAGCCAATCTTTTGTTAGGTTGGCTCTATTTTTTTATTGGTTGGAAATCATAATCATATTTCTGACAAACTGTATCCCTTTCTATAACCACCTGTTTTTGCTGATTTTCATACAGCTGGTTTTCACAGACTTTAATGGTTTCAAAATGATCATTGTACAATACTGCTTTTTGCATGCAAGAAGCCCCATCAGTATAATAGATTTCACTAAGTATTTTATGATTGGTGATAGACTGTGTTTTTTTATCAATTTGAAATAATACTAAAGCATCAGAACCAAGTTTGTCTTTGTAGATAATCCAATAATCATAATTTCTATGGGCTTCTACTTTTTTGTATAACTTACAATTTTGTCTCTTTAGGTTTAAAAATAATGAATGAAACTTAAGGTGTTTGTTATAAAAAGTGGAATCAATAGATTTTAAATTTTTAAAATCCACATTCATTAAATCAGCATGAATGGGTGAGCTTTTATTTGTGATATGAGAGGATAGGAGTAAGAAACTCCCAAAAAGTATGAGAATGAGTTTTTTCATTATGCCATTAGGTAATATATAAGGTGCTATAGTATTTCAAGACAAATAAATACTTTGATATTCTATTGATTCTGTAAATTCTTGTATGGCTTCTTTTTTCTCCTTTAAAATTTTTTCAATATTTTTAGTCGTTGTATTTCCCATTCTTAACCAAATGATTTTAGGAGGAATTCCCTTAATTAAGTGCAAAATCATAAAAATCAGCATCAAATGTAACTATTGTGAACTGATTATTTTTTGCATATTCCCAAATTTCAATACCTTTTACATTATCCAAACCAATTTGTCTTACTTGGCAAGAATCAGGGAAATCATCTTGAACTTTTCGAGCAATTCTAAAAGAGATATTTTGGTCAAATAATAGTTTCATGAAGCTAGTTTATGTGATTGAGACCCATCAGCAGCAAAAAATAAACAAGCATTAATTTGTTCCTCTGATAACTCTGGGAAATCTTCTCAAATATCTTGTTTGGTCATTCCATTAGCCAACCAATTCAATACATCATAAATTGAAGTTCTTATTCCTTTGATACAAGGAGTTCAAATCTTTTATTACCTTGTATTTCAATAAATTTTTTTATAATTATTATTCATAGTGCTTTTTACGTAAAAAACTGATTTATAGTATGAAAATCAATCTATTCTTTAATAAAAAAACGAGTAGTTAATTAAAACCACTCGTTTTCAGTTTCTTTACTTTGTAAAAAAATCTTATTGCTCAATTTGAGGGTAGATTAAGTTCTCCTCAGTCATATTGCTCAAAGTCTCCTCTAAATATTTCTTAGATTCAGCTTTTGCTAATTCTAAATCATGTAATGTATAGTTACCACAACCAATAGCAGTAGCTCCAGGAATTTCTCCTTCGAAGTTAGCCATAAATTCGAACATACGAGTTACTACATCTACTACATCACTAGAAGATAAATCTCCTTGTAACAACATATAGTTACCAGTCAAACAACCCATTGGTCCAAAGTAAACAACTCTGTCTTTCCACTCTGGATCATTTCTCAAGAATGTAGCTCCCAAGTGCTCAATAGTGTGCAATGCTTTGATGTGTAAAGCAGGTTCACGATTAGGCTCTTTCATACGGATATCAAAAGTAGTTACTGCATCACCACCTTTTAAATGATCTTTACGAGTTACATAAATACCTTTTAATAAACGAATATGGTCAATCAAAAAACTTGGGATAGTATCCATCTCTTTCATAATATTCTTATTTAATAATTTCTTTAATTACATTTTGCCAATGATGTCAATCACAAATTTAGCACAATTTTCAGAGATTTCTTCTAAATTCTCTTCATGTGCATTTTTATCCACAAAATCAGACACTGTACGCATAATGATAAATGGAACTTCGAATGTATCACATGTTTGTGCAATACAAGCACTTTCCATATCCAAAGCTAATACATTATCAAAATTACCAAGGATTTTATTCAATTGCTCATCACCATTGATGAACTGATCACCAGATACAATCAAACCATATTTTACTGAGAATTGTTCAGTTACCTCTTTAGATGATTGGATTAAATCCAATAAGTCTTTATTGGGCTCAAAAAATAATGGACGATTTGGCACTTGTCCATATTCATAACCAAAAACAGTAAGGTCAAAATCATGGTAAGCAATTTTGGTAGAAACCAACATATCTCCAATTGCTAAACCAGTAGAAACACCCCCTGCAGAACCAATATTCAAAACAGAAGTCACTCCAAAATCTTTGATAAGGATAGTTGCACCAATTGCAGCACTTACTTTTCCAATTCCAGACTTTAATAAAACAACCTCTTTTCCGTGAATTTTTCCAGAGAAGAATTGGTATCCATTTCTTACTTCTTCTACACAGCCTTCAATGGTATTACTAAGGTATTCAACCTCTTTGTCCATTGCTCCAATAATTCCGATTCTCATGTCGATATTGTTAATGTTCAATTTTGTCTTTATACGATATTACTAAATTTAGGAACTACTTTCTAAGCTTCTTAAAAAAAGTTTTCATAAGCTCACTACATTCCTGTTCTAATACTCCTGTAACAAGTGTTGTTTTGGGATGAATTGTTTTGGGATTAATGGCTCTGTATCCTCTTTTTTCGTCACTTGCTCCAATGACAATTTTACCAATTTGTGACCAAGACAAAGCTCCTGCACACATTACACAAGGTTCTAATGTTACATATAAAGTGCATTCTTTGAGGTATTTAGCTCCTAAATGATTACTAGCTGATGTAATTGCCATTACTTCTGCATGAGCAGTTACATCTTTGAGTTGTTCCGTAAGGTTATGAGCTCTTGCAATGATTTTATTTTGAGAAACAATCACAGCTCCCACAGGAATCTCTCCCTTATCAAAAGCAAAAGAGGCTTCTTTCAAAGCCTCTTTCATAAAATATTCATCAGAAAATATCATTTCTCTTACTTAGATATTTACAGAGTTAACAATAAAATCAAATGTTTCTTTCCAATCTACTTTTTTGTGAAGTGGAGCTGCTAAATTGATTACATAACTTCTGTTTCTTCTGTGACCATACAGAATGTAGTTATACATTTCTGTTTCTACCTCTTCTTCGTTTTTATCTTTTCCCACCAATTTCGAATCAAATTCAAAAATGATGAATGGTACTTTGTTTAATTCTCTTACTTCTTCTTTTGAGAAAGTTACCTTTTCAAAATTAGCCATAATAGAAGATTTTCTAAAAGCCTTTTCAATTTCTAAATCATGAATTGTTCTTTCGTGTTTTTTACTTGAACCAAACACAAGACTAGAATTTGCTAATGAATCAATTGTTTCTGAAACAGTAATTGTAACATCCCCAATCTCATTTGTGAACATTGCCAAAGGCACACGCTGAACACCATAATCTTTGATAATATCTTCTTCAGAAAGCTCTTGAAACTTTTCTGGAATTTGCATGATTACCCTACGATTAATATTTTCTCTTTTTGTCTTTACCTTTTTCATGGTGAAAGCAAACAAAGTAAGTAGTGCAGGTATTGCAAGTAATAAATATCTCTTCTTCATATCGAAACTATTTTAGAATCACATAATTATATAAAAATCTTGGGTCAGAGCAATGTAATCTTCTGTATAATCATTTCTTTGCTCATACTGAATGACCAACTCATTTTCTTCCAAGTTAATAAATTTGTTTTCAAATTGTAACAACAAGCGTTCCAAAGGTTTGTCATGTTTGCTTCGTACAGCTGTTTTGCGAGTACAAAAAAGTTGATGTGTTTTTGCCTTTTCAATAAAACTTAAGCCTTCTTGATAAGGAAGTACAACTGAGAATTTTCCTTCTTCTGCCAATAGTTTTTTGACAGATTTAAGTAAATCATCAAAGCTTAATGTTTGGGTATGTCTTGCTTGGTGTCTTTGTTGTGTTTTAGCTTGCGTTCCTGCCAAAAAGAAAGGAGGATTACTAACAATCAAATCATATTTATGATTAGGAGCAAACTCTTGAATTTTGGAATGATGAATTTTAATTTTCTCTTTCCAAGGTGAGTTTTCTACATTTTCTAGTGCTTGATGATAGGCATCACTATCAATTTCTACCCCTTCAATCAGTTGAGCAGTTTTACATCTTTGCCCAAGCATAATCGCAATTAAACCTGTTCCTGTCCCAATGTCTAATATTTTATTGGCTTCATTATGATTTGCCCAAGCCCCTAATAATACACCATCAGTTCCCACTTTCATGGCACACTGGTCATGATAAATTTCAAATTGTTTAAAGCGAAAAGGTTTTCTCATAAAATTGATTTTGTGTTTTTAAAAATCGCTAAAAATTCACAAATATCAATCATTTTATTAGGAGAACTCTGGAAGAATGTATTTCCCCAATTCCTCTAAGACTTCTTCTGCAGGACGAGAACCATATTTTAAGTTTAAAATTACATGATTCACTCCATGTGATTCAAGTGCTTTCAGATGATTTAATGTATAATCAACTCCTGCTTTAAACCCTAAGTGTATTGGTTTAGGTTTTGATTCCTTATTTTCCAGAAGATCTATGTAAAGAGATTGTGCAAAAGGTTTCCAGCTCTGTGCTTTGGTGTCAAGTGTATCTTTCCAACGTTGCATAGTTATTTGGAGAGTATTGAAATCACGAGGATAATATAACCAGCCATCTGCATTTTCTGCAATCCATTCTAGTGATTGTCCTGAATGTCCAGTGACCAAAAATGAAGTTTGATGCTCATGTTTAGGTAATAAATCAGCACCACCATAAACCTCTCCATAGAATTTGGATTTGTATCTTGGGAATTCCTCCATTAGTGCTTTTAGGTAGAAAAAACTATCTTGAAAAAGCTCTGTTTTATTGTGTATGTTTTGGTTGAATGCTGGGTATTCTACAGGACGATCCCCAGAAGCTACTCCCATAATTATTCTTCCCCCAGATAAAGATTGTAAACTGACAATTGATTTGGCAGTATGAACAGGATGTCGCAAAGGTAAGATGATACTACCAGAAGCTAGGGCAATATTTTTTGTATGGTTCATGATATGAGTCATATAGATCCAAGGGTCATATATTTGTCCATTGTCCCCAAAAGTTGGATCATGGAAAGGCACATCTCTAAACCATAATGCTTTGAAACCAAGTTCTTCTGCTCTCTTTGCTAGTTTTTCTTGGTTTTCCATTTTGGCGATAGAACCATGATACGATTCAATGGGAAATACCAATCCAATACTTAGTTTCCCTTCTTGAGTTATCTTTTTAAGCTGATTCATGATTTTTTAAAATTGTATTGGTAACTGATAAAAGCTCTTCAATTTTGCCTTGTTTGTAAGCATCGGGGTGAGCTTTGGAGAAACTACCTTTGTCATTGTCAAAATATTTTCCAGACATTGTTAAATATTGATCATCTGTTGCCAATTGATAAATAATATCTGCTCCTTTTTCTGCTGAAGACCAAAAGTTGCCATAGGCTTCTTGCACCATTTTGGTATTGAGTAGAGAACCTGGGTTTACAGCAATGATGGTTGATGAAGGTAGTTTTTGGGAGAGGTAAAAACTCCACATTGTTAATGCTAATTTACTTTGTGCATAAGCTTCTTGAGTGTCCATTTGTTTTTTCCCTCTTAGTGCTTCTAATGAAACAGGTGCTTGCGCAGCAGAACTTAAATTAATTATTCTTGATGTTTCTTTTTTGAGAATAGGTATCAATTCATTTGTCAATAACACAGGAGCAAGATAATTTACAACAATACGAATATCAATACCACTTTTAGTTAATGCAGGAGATTTGAATATTCCTGCATTATTGATTAAGACATCAATTTCTAAAACACTTTTTTTGACTTCATCTGCTAGTTTTTTGACCTCATCCAAGTCTGACAAATCAGCTGTCAATGTTATCAAATTATCATTATTAGTTACTTTTTGAATTTCTTCACTGACTATTTGTAATTTCTCAGAGCTTCTTCCATGAAGGATCATTTTGTGTCCTTCATTTGCTAGTTGTATTGCAACAAGTTTTCCTATACCATCTGTACTTCCTGTGATTAGAATTGTTTTCATGTCTTTATGTAATTTTGATGATTTTAATGCTCAACTACTACTTTTCCGATTGACTGTCTACTTTCTAGTCTTTTATGAGCTTTTCCTATCTCTTCCAATGTAAACTCTTCCTCATCAAGAATAGGTTTTAATTGACCGGCTTCCACTATTTTGGCAATTTCTTGGAGGATTTTTCCATGTTCTTCACGCTTATGATTATGTAGCATAGGAATCAACATGAACACAACATGGAGAGATAAACCTTTGAAATGTGCAAGTGTCAAATCCATTTCACACAAAGATACTGTTGTAGCAATTTGACCATTTAGTTTGACTGCATTGAATGAGTTGATTAGATTACTTCCTCCAACAGAATCATATACAATATCAAACCCTTGATCTTCTGTATGTTTACTAACATATTTTTCAACTACCTCAGTCTTGTAGTTGATTCCAGTAGCTCCCAGTTTTTCAATAAGTTGTAATTGTTTTTCTCCACCACCAGTAGCATAAACATCTGCCCCAAAGTATTTTGCTAATTGTAGAGCAATGTGACCAACTCCCCCAGAACCACCATGAACCAAAACTTTCTGTCCAGAAGTGATACCAGCACGTATTAATCCTTCGTAAGCTGTAATTCCTACCAAAGGGATGGCAGCAGCTTCTTTCATAGATATATTTTGAGGTTTTAATGCTAATAATTTATGATCTACTGCCACATATTCAGCTAATGTTCCTTGTAGATTGGCTAATCCACCTACACAACCATATACTTCATCACCAACAGAAAAATTATCCACATCATCAGAAACAGATTCAATAATTCCAGCTACATCCATTCCAAGTATTGCTGGAGTATCTGGAGATAATGATAAATCTCTTCCCATTTTTCGAATCATTGTATCTACTGTGTTTACACTAGAAGCGAATACTTTGACCAAAACTTCTCCGGCTTTTGGTACTGGTATTTCTACTTCTTGCTTTTCAAAAATAGAATCTTCACCATACTGATTGATAACCATTGCTTTCATAATAAACTTAATTTTAAATGTACTATACTATTTATAGTTACAATACTAATTATAGTTTACTATATTCGCAATAACGGTCAAAAATGATAGTATTAAATTTTATGAAAAAAGAAGGACAAAAGATGATTGCTTTTCAAGGAAAAGAGTATCCATGTTGTGCTAGTCTAACAATGGGACTAATTGGAGGAAAGTGGAAAACAGTAATTTTATATCATTTAATGTCAGGGACACTCAGGTATAGCGAACTTAGAAAACTGATGCCTACTGTGACTGAAAGAACACTAAGTCTTCAGTTAAAAGCACTTGAAGAAGATACCTTAATCATTAGAAAAGTGAGTAATAAAAAACCACCACTCAAAGTAGAGTATAGTCTTACAGAGTTTGGAGAAACATTGATTCCTGTTGTTCAATCAATTGCTGATTGGGGTGATGCTGTATCTTCTAATTCTGCTATAGACATACCCTGAAAAAGTGATTGACCTACACACTTTAAGGTATTTTCTATAAAAACTTATTTATGTTTTGCTTTTTCTTATTTCATGCCCTATAATTGTGTAAAGATTATTTAGATTAAATAAAAACAAACAAAATATTTATGTGTTGTATTAATTTAAATTAATCTCTGTGTTTCAATTTTTTGAGAATCACCTGTTCTTCGAGCTATATTTTTATGTGTAATGGAAGGGCTAAGTTACACGTGTGGTGGTAATGGAGAACAGGAGATTCTCATTTTTAGGAAACAAAGGAAGAAATTTAGTGGGAATAAAGAGAAGAGTTGATCTTAAGGAATATCATTGTTTTGGTCGGACTACATAGGGCTCGTAGTTTACATGGTTGTTTCTATATTTCAGTGAAAAGTATTCATAGGGTAAGTGTGAAGCTTTGTCATATTTTGAGTTAAAAGATATTTTTGAGAATAAGCTTTTCTCTTTGTCTCATTCAAAAGTATTAAATAATTTCTAACTTTGATACTATGGAAGAAAGCACTCAGAAAACGGCTCTCTATTTGGTTCCTACACCCATTGGAAACCTAGAAGATATTACCTTTAGAGCACTTAGAATTTTGAAAGAAGCTGATGCTGTATTGGCAGAAGATACCAGAACAACAGGAAAATTATTCAAACATTTTGAGATTCAAAGCAAACTTATTAGCCATCATGCTTTTAATGAACATAAGACTATTGATGGATTGATTGAGCGAATGAAGAAAGGAGAAGTTCTGGCATTGGTTTCTGATGCAGGTACACCAGCTATTTCTGATCCAGGTTTTCTGTTGAGCCGTGCTTGTATAGCTGAAGGACTTAAAATTGAATGTTTACCGGGAGCTACTGCTTTTGTTCCAGCCTTGGTAAAGTCAGGCTTTCCTACTGATCGCTTTACATTCGAAGGTTTCTTGCCTCACAAAAAAGGGAGACAAACACGTTTGCTTTCACTCCAAGAAGAAAGTCGTACCATGATTTTCTACGAATCTCCACATCGTTTACTGAAGACATTGGGACAATTTAAAGAATATTATGGGGAAGAAAGACAAGTTTCTGTTTCGAGAGAACTTTCAAAAATGTTTGAAGAAACAGTGAATGGAGCACTTCCAGAAGTTATTAGTCATTTTGAATCAAAAACAATAAAAGGTGAAATTGTCATTGTTCTCGAAGGTAAGGGAAAGTAAGTATTATCTAGTTTCTTTATCCATTCTTAGTGGTTTATTAATGTGGTTAGGTTGGCCTACTATGCCATTACCCATTACCTTATTTATAGGATTTGTTCCTTTATTAGAAATTGAATTTCAGACAACCAAACAAGGAAAATCTGCTTGGATTTATTTCTTATACATTTGGTTAGCAATGCTTGTGTGGAATAGCACAACAACTTGGTGGATATGGTATGCGACTCCTGGAGGAATGTTTACAGCCATTATTGCTAATAGTTTATTAATGACTATTCCTTTCATTTTGTATCGTTTGGTAAGGAAGACAGTACATCAAAAACTGGCAAATATTAGTTTGATTGCTTTTTGGCTAGGATTTGAATTTATTCACTTGAATTGGGATTTGACATGGTCTTGGTTAACCTTAGGAAATGGTTTGGCAAATGTTCCATCAATTATTCAGTGGTATGAATATACTGGAGCTTTGGGAGGATCATTATGGATTTTGGTTCTTAACTTATTACTCTTTCATGCTTTTAAGAAGAGATATTTTAGTAAGGAATTTTTGCATATTGGTTATATTTTATTGGTTTCTTTCTTTCTAATTCTTCCTATTATTAGTTCTTTTTTGATTGGTCAAGATTATTTGAAAAATGCGGAAGAGGTGGAGATTGCTGTTATTCAACCAAACTTTGATCCTTATACTGAGAAATTTAGGAAAAGTCCCAATTTCGTTCCTTATGCAGAGCAAGTAAAAAGAACAATTGCTCAATCTGAAAAAGTAATTACTCCAAATACAAAGTATGTAGTTTGGCCAGAAACAGCCATTCAAGGAAGACATAGAGAGCCACAATTATGGTCCGATTATGAAGTTCGTTTGGTCAAAGAATTTGTACAGAAATACCCTCATGTTACTGTAGTGACAGGAATTGAATCTTGGGCTATTTTGGACTACAAAGAAGGTGAAGCTCCTTCGTTTACAAGGCATCATCCAAGTATTGGTTATTATGCTTCATATAATACAGCTATACAAGTGGATGCTGAAAACTCTAAACAGACATATCACAAATCGAAATTTGTTCCTGGTGCAGAAAAGATACCTTTTCCCAAAGTATTGGGCTTTATGTTGGATATTATCAACTTTACACAAGCAGGAAACTATGGTTCACAAGAGGAGAGAAGTGTCTTTCTAAAAGATTCTATCAAAGTTGCTCCTTTGGTTTGTTATGAATCAGTATTTGGTGAATATGTAGGAGAATTTGTGCAAAATGGAGCCAATATATTATTTGTCATCACCAATGATGGTTGGTGGGAAGATACGGAAGGGCATAGACAGCACAATTTGTATGCAAGACTAAGGGCTATTGAAACTCGAAGAATGGTTGCTCGTTCTGCCAATACAGGAGTTTCCTCATTCATAGCAGAAGATGGTTCTTTTGTACAACAAACTAAATGGAGAGAAACTACAGCAATTATTCAAAAAGTACGTTTACACAAGCACAAAACTTTCTATGTGAAACATGGAGATTATGTAGGGCGTGTATTTGGGTTCTTTAGTCTTCTTATTCTAGTTTCTGTTTTTGTAAGACGCAAAACAGCCTAAAAATTATTGATGTATGGATTTATCAAGATTGTGTAACGAAACTGTAGAACTTGCTCAAAAAGTAGGTGGGTTTATTGCTGATGAAGCTACTAATTTTGACCTTTCAAAAGTAGAAATGAAGGGTTTTAATGATTTGGTTTCTTATGTGGATAAAGAAGCAGAGAAACAATTAGTCGCAGGATTGCAGGAGATTTTACCAGAAGCTGGATTTATTACAGAAGAAGGAACAGCAGGGCATGATAATGAAGAATATAAATGGATAATTGATCCATTGGACGGGACAACAAACTTTACACATGGTATTCCTGCTTTTGCCATTAGTATTGCTTTAGCCAAAGGGGAGGAGTTACTTGTGGGAGTTGTCTATGAAGTGAGTAGAAAGGAATGTTTTTATGCTTGGAAAGAAGGAGGTGCTTATCTCAATGGAAATAAAATTTCTGTTTCCAAAGCAGATAGCTTAAGTAAAAGTCTATTAGCTACAGGTTTTCCCTACTATATGTTTGATAAGCTTGACAGATATGTGGAAATCCTAAAAGAATTTATGCAAAAAACGCATGGAATCAGAAGAATTGGTTCTGCTGCTGTAGATTTGTGTTATGTTGCTTGTGGTCGAATGGAAGCTTATTATGAGTTTAACCTAAATGCTTATGATATAGCAGGAGGTGCTATGATTGTACAAGAAGCAGGTGGACACGTTTCTGATTTTGGGGGAGGAAATAATTTCTTTTATGGTGAAGAAATCGTAGCCAGTAACTCAAAGATTCATCAAGAAGTATTGACTGAGATTCAAAAGCATTGGTAGTGTTTGATAAATAAAAAAGAGAGAAAAATATAAGTTTTCTTTAGTATGACTTTATAAAAAAACCTTCGTCTATTAAACGAAGGTTTTTTTGTTAAAACACTTTTTATAAAGTTAAGTAACTTTATTAATGTTAGTTCTTGATCACCTTGAAAGTAGCAGTTTTTTCAGCAGTTTGCACTTCAATTAAGTACAATCCAGTACCACCGTTAATTTCGAAGCTAGTTTCTCCATTTGTAATTGTTTCTTCTTGTACCAATGTTCCTTGTGAAGTGGATACACGTACAGTCCCCTCATTGGCATTCTCAATAGTGATGTTTACTACATCACTTGTTGGGTTAGGGAAGATACTAATTACATCTTTCAATTGAAGATCGTTTGTATTTACCAATATTATTTGATCAACAATCATTTGCAACTCTTGTGTAGTTGTAGGAGTTTGTCCTTGTTGATCAGCTTCTACAATTACTTGACTAATAAAACCAATTGTAGTTTCTGATAAATCTGTTTGTGTGGAATTGCAACCAAAAACGTTACAAAAAGTTAAGCTACATTTTTGAGTTGCATTAATAATTGTTTTTCTTTTTCTTCAGGAGTCATATATCCAATGGCAGAGTGAAGACGATTATTGTTGTAAAAACCTTCAATATATTG
>JAAEPT010000030.1 GCA_024232295.1 Cytophagales bacterium | reverse complement strand
ATTTACAGCAAAACAATCTTACTTTTAGTTAGATATTTATAGTACTAATCAAAGTAGACGTCAACTAACTGAAATACAGATACTTATTTGTATTTTATCAACAAAACCTTAAATGACTTCAATACAAAAGGCTGATTCTTTATGTTAAGAATCAGCCTTTTGTATTTATTTTAAAATTGATTTGCAAGAATTATTCTGCTACTTCAATTCCTTGTGTTTTATTGTGTTCTACTGCACTTGGAATTTGGTCAAAATGAACTCCTTCTTTTCCTTTTTTGAAAGATGGTCTTGGTTTGATACTTAAAATTTGGAATAATTCCTTATCCATATCAACTTCTGGGTTTGGAGTTGTTAATAACTTATCTCCAGCAAAGATTGAATTTGCTCCAGCCATAAAACATAATGTTTGAGCTTCATAAGACATTCTTACACGACCAGCAGACAAACGAACCATAGTCTTAGGCATTACTATTCTTGCTGTGGCAATCATACGTACCATATCCCAAGTAGAAACCATTGGTTGCTCCTCTAATGGAGTTCCCTCTACAGGTACTAATGCATTTACAGGTGTAGACTCTGGGTGCTCTGGTAATGTAGCCAATGTATGAATCATACTAATTCTATCCATTACAGACTCTCCCAAACCAATGATACCACCAGAACACACTGATAATTTTGTTTTGCGAACGTTTTCTAATGTATCCAAGCGATCTTTATAATCACGAGTTGTAATAATCTCGTCATAATGATCTTCACTTGTATCAATATTATGGTTGTAAGCATAGAGTCCTGCATCTTTTAACTTTTGAGCTTGCTCTTCTGTAAGCATTCCCAAAGTACAGCAAACCTCCATACCCATATCATTTACACCTTTCACCATTTCTAAGACATTGTCAAAGTCACGGTTACTACGTACTTCTCTCCAAGCAGCTCCCATACAAAAACGAGTACTTCCAGCATCTTTTGCTTCTTGAGCACTTTGAATTACCTCATCTACAGGTAATAATTTTTGTACTTTTACATCAGTATGATAACGTGCAGCTTGTGGACAATAAGCACAATCTTCTGGACATCCACCTGTCTTTACAGAAAGTAATGTACATACTTGAACCTCTTGTGGGTCATTAAATTCTCTATGTACAGTATTTGCTCTATAAATCAATTCCATGATAGGCATATCATAGATTTCTCTGATTTCCTCCTTAGTCCAGTTTGTTCTAATTTCACTCATAATCTCTTAATTTTTGAGTAAGTCCTTATCTTCAATTTTTCAAAGATAATGAATATATACAAAGTTTTATAATCATTTTTATTCGAGTATCAATTCGTAAGGCATGCGTGTTTGGATCTTATCTCCTTCGCTCACCGCCTCCAGCATTTGATAATAAGAATAATAATTGCCTAATTGTTTTCTTAACAGAGCTTGTTCTTGTGTTTCTTCTAGTTCTTCTGTCAATTCTTCAAAAAATCCTTCATTTCTTGGATAGTAAACTAAATTGTAATCATCAAGTTTTGCTTTAGTTGCTGCAGTATGAATAGCTGTCTCCAAACCACCCAAAACATCTACCAAACCATTTGACTCAGCTTCTACACCAGACCATACACGTCCACCAGCCAAAGATTTTAGTTCTTCTACATTCATTCCTCTACCTTCTGCTGCTTTAGTCACAAAAGTTTCATAGACTTTTTCTACTCCAGTTTGTATGATCTGTTCTTCTTTTGTCAACATAGGGCGAGTAGGTGAACCAATATCAGAATAAGCACCTGTTGTCACTCGATCAGTAGTAATTCCAATTTTTTCATTCAATAGTTTCTGTGTATTGAATAACATTCCAAATACTCCAATAGAGCCTGTAATCGTATTGGCTTGTGCAACAATTGTATCACATCCCATTGCAATGTAATAACCTCCAGATGCAGCAACATCACCCATAGAAGCAATGACTGGTTTTACTTGTTTTGTCAGTTCAATTTCTCTCCACATCACATCAGAAGCCAGTGCACTTCCTCCTGGCGAATTAATTCGTAAGACTACTGCTTTTATAGTTGTGTCTTTTCTAGCTTTTTCAAATGACTTACAAATGGTAACAGAACCCATTGTATTTTTAGTATTTGTTCCAGACATAATAGCTCCCTCTGCTACAATGACTGCAATTTTATCTTCTTCATCAGGGATGATTTTCTCTCCTCTAATGTATTTTTCAAAAGAGACCAATTGTACCTTTTTATCCTTTTCTGCTCCAATAGATGTTTTGAGGTAAGACATTACTTCATCTTTGTAAAATGAAGCATCTATCAAATTATATTTCACTGCATCCTCCACAGATTGTACCCACAAAGAATCAGATATTTGTCTCAATTTTTGAGTATCAATATTTCTTGCCTCAGCAATTTCTCCTAAATTATATTGATAGATATTTTCTAAAAAAGAGCGAATCTGAAGACGATTTTCTTCACTCATATTTTCTCTTAAGTAAGGTTCTACAGCGCTTTTGAATTTCCCTACTCTAAAAATTTTTGGTTGTACTCCTAGCTTCTCAAATAAACCCTTAAAAAACATTATTTCTGAAGCCAGACCTTTGAATTCTACAGCACCTTGTGGAGAAAGATAAATTTTGGAAGCAACAGAAGCTAAATAATAAGATTTTTCGGTCATAATTTCTCCAAAAGCAATGACTTCTTTACCTGTGCCCTTAAATTCTTTCAGAGCATTACGAATATCTTCAATAGTAGCATACCCAGCTTGTACATTTTCAACTTCCAAATAAACTGCCTTAATCTTAGGATCTTCTTTTGCCTTATCAATTGCTTTTAAAATAGAAACTAGCCCATGCTTTTTTCGAGAAGAAACAAAAGGTAATGAAATTTCATCAAGAGGGTTATTGCTCTTTTTATTAACAATCTCTTTATTCAACTTCAAATGCAATACTGATTTGTCTTTTACAACAATTGGTGCATCTCCTGCAGAAGCAACTCCAATCAAAATCAATAAACCGATTAATGATAGTAGTCCTAAAGCGATAAACGAACCTAAAAAAGAAGAAATAACTCGTTTAATAAAATCCCACATAATATTCAAAATCTAATTTCTTAAAAACATATAAAGTTACACGTTTATTGGTATTTTTGTGAAAATTTCGAACAATTCAATCATTTTGTATGAAATATCACATTCTTTTGGGAGGAAATTTAGGAAATCGTATCCAAACTTTGACCCAAGCAACAGAACAGATTTCTAAAAGAGTAGGTTCAATTCTTCAAAAGTCTTCTATCTATGAAACAAAAGCTTGGGGTGTAGAAAATCAACCAGACTTTCTAAATCAAGTAATTGTTGTAGATAGTTCTTTGTCTCCACAAGAAACACTGAAAGAAAACTTACAAATCGAAAAAGAATTAGGGAGAACAAGGCATCAAAAATGGCATGAACGTACCATTGATATTGACATATTATATGCAGAAGGTTTAGTAATTGATGAAGAAAATCTAAAAATACCTCACCCTTTTATTCAAGAAAGAAAATTTACATTAGTGCCTTTGGAAGAAATTTCTGCTGACTTTGTACATCCAGTTCTTCAAAAGACACAAAAGCATTTAAACAAATTATGTAAAGATTCTCTACCTGTAATAGTATTTGTTCAGTAAATAAAGAAGTGAGTGATATGAATTTTCCATTGCAAAAAATGCCTTACGTTTTGTCATCCATTTAACCTCTTCTATTCCTTCTTCTGTCTGTGGTACAAGTGTTTTATCATCTAGGCATTTCATTTCGTACCAATATGTCTTTTTTAGAGCATATTTTCCCGTTTTTCTAAGAGGATATGTATGATAAGTAGTCACAATGTGTGTTTTAATTTTTGCTTTTACTCCACACTCCTCTTCTACTTCTCTCACTGCTGCCACTTTCTTATTTTCTCCTTTTTCAATATGTCCTTTTGGAATATCCCACAGTCCAAAACGTTTGATGAGTAAAATTTCTTTCTCTTTCTTTACAATTCCCCCAGCAGCTTCTACAAGTACCAAATCTTTTGTTACTCTTTCAAAAGCTATTTTTGGCTCTTTTACCAAGAAAGTAAGTCTTTTGAATCCTTCTTTTCCACTTGCTAAAAAAGTATCTACCAATTGATTCATTAATTCTTGCTGAGGATTTACTATTAATAAATTCCCCTTAAAAAATGGCACGTAATCAGCAACTTCTTGCTGTAATACAGTATCATAAGTAGATGTTTGAATTGATTCAGTAATATCTATAAAATCAATGCGGATATTATTTATAAAAATTGTTTTCATAACTTTCTGTGTTAGATGGCAAATGTAATCTTTATTTGATAAATTTGTAGCCATGGGTACTAAGATTTATAACGCAACAATTGCAAAACAGACAGCTCAACACTTATTAGAGATTGAGGCTATCAAGTTGAATGTAGAAAAGCCTTTTCAATGGGCTTCTGGTTGGAATTCTCCTATTTACTGTGACAATCGCTTATCATTGTCTTTTCCTAATGTTCGTAAATACATCACAGATGCTTTGGTAGAGACTATTCGTGAAAACTTTGCAGGAGTTGAAGCAATTGCTGGAGTGGCTACAGCAGGTATTCCTCAAGGAGCTTTGATTGCTGCTGTTTTGGAAGTTCCTTTTATTTATGTTCGCTCAAAAGCAAAAGGACATGGTATGACAAACTTAATTGAAGGAAAAGTAACAGAAGGGCAAAAAGTAGTCGTTATCGAAGACTTAGTTTCTACTGGTGGTAGTTCTTTGAAAGCTGTAAATGATTTGCGTGATGCTGGTTTTGAAGTATTAGGAATGGCAGCTATTTTCACTTATGCTTTTGATGTGGCTACACAAAACTTTGCAGATGCAAATGTAGATTTGGTATGTTTGAGTGACTATCCTAATTTATTAGAAAGTGCTGTAGATAAGAAATACATTGCTGAGGATCAGGTAGAAGAACTTTCTACATGGAGAAATAATCCTAGTGAGTGGAGAAAATAATTTCACTTTTTCTATAAAAGATAAAAGCCCATGAACTAAATGTCATGGGCTTTTTTATTTCCTATAAGCAAAAATTACTTTTGTGCTAATGCTTGTAAAATATCTTGTTTCAAATCTTCTAAATCTTCCAAACCAATAGACAAGCGAATCATATCTGGACTCACTCCTGCAGAAAGTTGTTCTTCTGGTGTTAATTGTTGGTGAGTAGTACTTGCTGGATGAATTATTAATGATTTCGTATCTCCAATATTTGCTAACAAAGAAAAAATTTCAGTAGCATCTGTCAATTTTTTTGCTGTATCAAAACCATCTTTCAAACCAAAAGTAACAATACCACTTTGTCCTTCTGGTAAATATTTTTTTGCTAACTCATTATATTTACTACTTTCTAAGCCTGGATAATTTACCCAACTTACCTCTTCTAATGTCTCTAACCACTGTGCAAAAGCTAAAGCATTTTGAGAATGTTGTTTGATACGAACTTCTAATGTTTCTAATCCTTGAATGAATTGAAAAGCATTATAAGGACTCAAGGCACCTCCCAAATCTCTCAATCCCTCAAGACGCATTTTTACAATAAATGCCATATTACCTAGAGCTTCTGAATACTTCAAACCATGATATCCTTTTGATGGCTCTGTAAACTCAGGAAATTTACCATTTGTCCAGTCAAATGTTCCTGCATCAATTACAGCTCCTCCAAGAGAATTACCTTGTCCTCCAATAAACTTTGTCAAAGAATGAATCACAATATTTGCTCCATACTTGATAGGGTTTAATAAACTTGGAGTTGCCACTGTATTATCAACAATAAGAGGAATTTTATTTTCTTGAGCAACCTTAGCAATTGCCTCAATATCCAAAACATCTAATTTAGGATTACCAAGAGATTCAATATAAATAGCTCTTGTATTTTCTTGAATAGCTTGAGAAAAATTACTTATAACATCTGCATCTACAAATGAAGTATCAATTCCTAATCTTGGTAAAGTTACGTTCAATAAGTTGAATGTACCTCCATATAAACTACTAGAAGAAACAATATGATCTCCAGCTCTCAACAAAGTTAACAATGTAGTAGAAATGGCAGAAGTTCCTGAAGTAAAAACAGTAGCTCCAATACCTCCTTCTAGTGCAGAAATACGCTTTTCTAGTACATCATTTGTTGGATTATTTAAACGAGTATAGATATACCCAAACTCTGCTAGACCAAATAAATTAGCAGCATGATCTGTATCATTAAATACATAAGATGTAGTCTGATAAATAGGGACAGCTCTTGTTCCTTCTGTTAACTTAGTATCATGTCCAGCATGAAGTGCATTTGTTTTTGCGTTAAATTCGCTCATAATTTTACTGATTTTTTTAAAAGTATTTATCTTTAATATAAATAAAAACAATGGATTGTTTTCACCTTGGCTACTTTATTTTTTCACATTTATCAAACTGTTAATGCAGAACTATTTGTACTGTCAATAATAGAAAGTAAGACATCATGATTCACCTAAAAACAAAAAAACCTATGACTTCAAAATCATAGGCTTTTCTCACTTATTTATTTTCTATTAATTAGAAATGATTCTTACTTCTGTTCTTCTATTTTGGGCTCTTCCTTTTTCTGTACTATTAGACACAACAGGAGCTTTTTCGCCATATCCTTTAGCCACTAATCTTTTGGCTTCAATCCCTTGACTAATTAAGTATTTTTTCACACTATTTGCTCTATTTTGTGACAAAGTCATATTAGCGTCATCATTACCAACATTATCAGTATGAGCGGCTAACTCTACAACCATTGTTGGATTTGTTTTCAATTGCTTTACAAATTTATTTAAGCTCTGCTTATCTTTTGCACTCAATTGATAATCGTTTGATTTAAAATGAATATCCAACAAAAATATTTCTTTGAACTTCATTTTAATACTGTATTTCACACTTACCCCAGAATGCTCAGTCAGAGGAACTTGCTTGGCAGGATAAGCAAAAACAGTATCATGTTGATGGATACTTAATTGATAGATTTCACCTTTTTTCAAACTAACTTCCACTTTTCCTTCTGCATTAGTTACTGCTTCAAGTTTGTCATTAGTTGTTGAATGAGTATAAACTAATTTAGCATTTGGTTCTGGTACACCTTCAAAATTTGTGACTTCAACATGATAGTTCAATAAATTTGAATACAGACTTACAGGAAAAGTAATTTTCATTCCTGCATAATTACCTACTGGAACATCAATCGCTCCCATTGAATAATCATGTCCATCTTTTGAAACAACAGCATCATATTTTTGCCCTTGAACTAAACTGATATTCACCAAACCTTCTGCACTAGTAGTTCCTTCCACTTTTTGTTTATCTACTGTATTTTCAAATACAACAGTAGCTCCTTCAACATTGGTAGAGGTTTTAACATTTTGTACTGTAATAAAGTACATTAAGGTTTTATCTTGTGCGAAAGAAGCCAAAGTCAATAGACTTAAAAACAATGTGAGTATTTTTTTCATAATATTTCTTTATTTACCTTAACTAACAATACAATTTTGGTTACAATAAGTAATAGATTAATCGTAAAATATTTTCAACATGAGACGCATTGGTATTATTTCAGACACACATGGCTACATAGATGATCGAATTATTGCTCACTTCCAAGATTGTGATGAAATCTGGCATTTAGGAGATTTCGGTACTTGGGAAGTGGCTGAGGAGTTAGCAAAAGTTAAGCCAGTAAGAGGTGTTTATGGAAATATTGATGGACAAAAAATTAGGCAAACATTTCCAGAACACAAACGCTTTCAATTGGAAGGAGTTTCTATTTGGTTAACTCACATTGGAGGGTATCCTGGGAAATATAATCCAAAAATTAGAGAGCATATATATCGTGAGAAACCAGATTTATTTTTGTGTGGTCATTCTCACATTGCGAAAGTAATGAAGGATCCAAAAATACCTAACCTACTACATATTAATCCAGGGGCTGCCGGAAAGCATGGTTTTCATAAAATAAGAACCATTGCAAAAATGGATTTGAATAATGGAAAAATAGAAAATCTAAAAATGATTGAATTAGGAAAAAGAGTATAAATAAAAAACCGAGTATTGAAATGAACAATACTCGGTTTTCTTTTTAGCAAAAGTTATTAATTACTTTTTCTCAACTTTCTTTACTATTGTATTTTCATTAGACGAAATCTTAATCAGATATGTACCTGATGGTAAAGTTGTCATATCAATACTATGTGTAAAACCAGTTTCGATTGTACGATTACCTGTATGTAAAATCTGTCCATGTGTATTTAACAGTTTCCAACTTACTTCTTGTCCTTCTAAACTTCCAAAATCAATAGATAATTTATCTTCTACTGGATTTGGATAAACTTTAACTGCTTCCAATTCTTGAGAAACAAGGTCAGTACATACATCAATATCTATTACAATTGTATTAGAAGTTACTTCAGCATTTGTTACACAATCTTCACTTGAAGTTAAAGTACAGAAAACAATATCACCATCTGACAAGCCACTAGTTGTAAAACTAGTATTACTTTCTGTTGTAATCGAAATTCCATTTACAGACCAAATATATGTAGGATTATCTCCTTCATTTGTTACTCCATCTGTCACAAAAGTAATGTCATCTCCCTCACAAGCAGGCAAATCACTTGTTTGGATAAAAATTGTTGGGCTTACTGAACTTGTTCTTTGCACAATATATTCAGTAGAAGTTACAGTAAAGTTAGCTAAGCACTCAATATCTGTTGTAGCTTGTACAGTCACCTTATCTCCATCACTAAATTGTTGATATGTAAATTGCTCTAATTGACTAATTTCATCACCATTCAAAGACCAAACATAAGTTGTATTTTGTCCCAAAGCACCTGTTGGTTCAAATGTAAGTGATTCTCCACTACAACTAGGGTTATCACCTTCTATTAATGAAACTGCTACCCCAACATTTAAAGAAGATTTTTCACTTACAGTGATAAAAGCGGTTTTTGTTTCTTGCTCTTTTCCATCTACCAAAAGGCTCACTGTTTTTGCACCTGTAGTTGTATAAGTAATGGTATGAGGACCAACTCCTGTAGCTGTCTGTCCATCTCCAAAATCCCATGCATAAGAACTTGCATTTCCTTCAACATCAGCAGTAAATACAATTTCTTCACATTGTTCTGCTGTTGTTTTATTGGTTGTAAAGTCTACACTAATTCCACCAATACAAAAATCTGTTTCTTCAATAGCTCCATAATCTCCTTCTGTCTCTACATAAGTTAGGTTTGTTGCCATATTTACCAATGAATATCCTCCATCTAAGAATCCATCGCCAAATTCATCATTCATTGTGAACAAATAACAATCGCTTGCTAGACAGAAATCTTTTTGATAGACAGCTTCATCTTCAGTATTGGTAGCAGTATGAGAAAAGTTTTCTACTACAGTACCATTTTGACTTAAAGACCAAGAAACTTCTTCTGGATAATTATCAAAGTTGATTGTGAGTCGAACAGGATCTCCCACAATTGACGAAATCTGCTGTACACTTGTTTCATCATTATCAGAAACCTCGTCTGTTTGACCATTAGGGTTTTCAACAACTACTTTCAATTCTCCATTAAGAGCAGCAGTTACAGGAATATCAAGAGTGATTGTTTCTTGTTGATTTTTGGCTAATGAAGTAGTATGATTGAATGTTTTAATTAATTGATTATCTACAAATACTTTCAAATCAACAGTATTAAGAGTTAATTCTCCTAGGTTTTGTAAAACAACAGTAGGATAGATACTATCTTGACAAACCTCAGAAAAAGAACCTTCTAAGTCAAATACTGTGGCATCATAATCATAGCTAACTAATTCAATACAGAAATCATGAGTTGATTCTGTACCAAAGTTTGGTTGTGTAGATTCTACAAGTGTTTCACCTGTTTGTAAATCAACAATACGATAGCTTCCTTTAGTATCTCCCTCATTCATACCATCACCAAAAGTATCTTTGATTTTAAATTGATAACAACCATTTTCAAAACAAAGATTTTCTTTGATTGTAGCATATCTTTCTGTGTAACTATCACCACTCATAATCACTTGACCATCTTTCGTAATTTCCCAAGAAGTTTCTTCTGGATATTGATCAAATGAAAGTGTTAATTGTACTTCTTTTCCATTTGTCACACTAAATGACACAGTCTTCTCATCATTTTCTGTATTTTCATCAGCTATTCCATTAGGATTCTCTGAAAATACACGAATTGTATGACTTCCTTCTCCAATATTATCAATAGAGTTTAAGAAAATAGTCTCTTTCTCTCCAAAAGCTAAATTTCCTTGAAAATTATAAGTTTGTACTACCTGACCATCAAATTCTACTTTGATAATTGCAGAAGTAATTGGGTCAGAACCTATATTTTTAATATCAACTTCTGGTTGATAAGAAGTAGAACTTGTACAATACTCTGACTGTGGTTCAGAAATTTTATCAATTGCCAAATCATTGGTAGTTACTTGTACTCCTCTTAAGTCAGAATACCATAACCCTCTACCATAAGAACCTGCATAAATTTTACCAGTTGTAGCATTGATTTCTAATTCATTAACTCGAACATTCGGAATACCTGTCAAGAAAGATTCCCATTCAGTTAAATTATCATCAATATAATAAATACCATAGTTCATACCCACATACAAGCCATTTGCATCTTCTTGCCATACTACACAATAAGCAGATAAGTTTGGTAAATTCAATTTATATGAACTCCAATTGTTTCCACCATCTTGAGAAACAAGTACACGATCATTACCTGTAACAGCAAGAGCAATCCTTTCTGGATCAGAAGGGTGAATTGAAATGTGATTAATTGTTCCAGAAATACCAGATAATTGAGTCCAGTTTGTTCCTCCGTTAGAAGTTTTAAAAAGATTTCCTCCTCTTGAAGCGTAAATCACTTGATTATTTGTTCTTGCAATTTTCACCTCGTCAAGCTTTCCTCCAAAAGAAATTGAGCTAGAAATAGATGTCCAAGAATCACCACTATTTGTTGACTTATATAATTCATCATATCCTACATAAATAGTAGAAGCATTTACAGGGTCTTGCTCAAAAGGTGTTACCCAGTTTCCAGACTTTCCATCTGGACTTGTAATATCAGATCTTGATTGTCCTCCATTAGTAGACTTGTACATTCCTCCATATTGAGTAGTACCATACAAAATATTGCTATTGTTCCAGTCTACAAATGATTCCATTCCATCACCACCTAACCAGCTATACCAAATAGGATCAGTTCCTTTCAAAACAGAAGTACCATTATCTTGAGAACCACCTGTTACCAATATTCCTTCTGTTTGTGAAACACCAATTTTATAGAATTGGTGGATACCCATTCCTGTTGTAATATCTGTATAATAATCCTTAGTAACATTTGCCGTATTTTCAGTAATAAACAAACCTCCATCAGTTGCTACATATAATGTAGAACCATAAAAAAGCATCATATCGACATCTGCATGACAATAACCAATATTGTTACGATTTGCTCCTCCTGGAGTCCAGTCAGATGTACAAGAAAAGCTTGTTCCTCCATTTGTAGAACGCCAAGTTAGAATACCCGCAATATGCACTTCATTTGCATCCAATGGACTTACAGCAATTGCCATATCTCTAGGAGCTTGTCCATCAGTATCACTTCCTGTAGTTGAATAACCAAAATAATTTTTTCCTGATTGATTAAGTTCTGAAAAAGAAGAACCACTATTGTTTGAGCGATATAAAGCTCCAAAAGTACCATCACTAGATGCTTCCAATACATATACTCTACTAGCATCATTAGCTGATACTCCAATCATTTTCACACCAGACCCTACTCCTGAAATAGTTGTCCAGTTTGCTCCAGCATCGGTTGATTTATGAAAACCTGAACCAGAGGCATATACTGTATTTGGATCATTTGGCTTAAACTGAATATCATAAGCTCTTGAATCACCTGTTACTTTTGACCAATTGTCACCACCATCAGTAGAGCGATAGATACCAGAATATTCTGAGGCAGCAAACATAATATTATTGTTTGTAGGGTGAATAGCAACACGAATAATTGTTGAAAAACCTGCTCTACCAGCTTGTTGCCAATTTGCACCACCATCAGTTGATTTATAAATATAACCAGAACTACCACCCCAATAATAAATTGATGAATTTTGTGGACTAATTGCCAAAGCTCCAACATTCATTGTTGTAAAATTATCAGTTAGTACTGTCCATGTTTGTCCTTTGTCTATTGTTTTCCAAACACCACCAGTATTTGCTCCTGCAATGATATGATTTGCATTATTTTCATCTACTGCAACAGAAGTAATTCTACCTACTCCTGGGTTCCATCCAGAAGTAGCATTATAATAAGTTGGTCCTAGCTCTTGCCAATTTCCATTTTCATTCAAATTATTGCCTGCTGTAGTTCTCTTTTTACGAGCTTCTCTTCGCTGAAATTTTCTTAATTCTTGGTAAGAATCATAAGAATTTGACAAATAGCCTTGAGCATCTGCTTCTCTAAAAGCAAAATATTCCCATCTTTTGTACTGTTTATAACCAGTCCCTTTTCCTCTTCCCTTTGTATCAAAGTACTGCTCTGCTTCTTTCTGTATTTCGTATACAGAATAAGTTCCTACCGAAATCATTTCTCTATATTTCTGAGCAAACAAAGTAGTTGCACCAAGAGAAACAAAGAGAAAAACAAGTAAACGTTTTATCATAAATCTAAAAGTTAATTTTAACTGGTTAATATATACGCAATATTGTATCAATATAACAATAATATTTTGATCCTTTTTTTTCAATTTCTCAAAATATTTCATTTAATTCTTATATTTCGTTCAAAATTAATATCTACTTATGAGCCAAATCCTAAAAATACAAGACCTAAAAGTGAGTTTCAATACAGAACAAGTTAATGTTCAAGCGGTTAAAGAAATCAATTTTGAGTTGACACAAGGAAAAACCTTAGGTATTGTGGGTGAATCTGGTTCAGGAAAATCAGTGACAAGTTTAGCAATGATGCAGCTCTTGCCCAAAACAGGCTGTGAAGTATCTGGTCATTGTTGGTTTGAGTCTCCATCATTAGGAAAAGTAGATTTATTGACATTAAGTACAGAAGAGATACAACAAATACGAGGAAAAGAAATTGCAATGATTTTTCAAGAACCTATGAGTTCTCTAAATCCTCTTTATACTTGTGGTGACCAAGTAATGGAAGCAATTCTATTGCATGAAAAATGTGATAAAAAAACAGCAAAAGAAAAAACAATTAAACTTTTTGAACAAGTAGAACTACCAAGACCCGAAAGTATTTTCAAAAGCTATCCACATCAACTATCTGGAGGTCAAAAGCAACGTGTAATGATTGCAATGGCAATTTCATGTAAACCTTCAATTTTGATTGCTGATGAACCCACAACTGCTCTGGATGTAACAGTACAAAAAGGGATTCTCAAACTACTTGAAAAGATTCAAGAAGAATATAATATGAGTGTTATTTTCATTACACATGACTTGGGTGTAGTAGCAGAAATTGCTAACGAAGTTTTGGTAATGTTTAAAGGAGATGTACTTGAGAAAAACAATGTCGAAAATATATTTAACAATGCTCAACACCCTTATACAAAAGGACTTTTGGCTTGTAGACCTACTTTAGAAACAGTAAAAACTGTACTACCAACAGTAGAAGATTTTTTAAATCAAGAAAAAGATTCTACATTTGTGTCATCCTCCCTACAAAAGAATACTACCACCGATAAATTACTTTTAGAAGTAAAAGATTTATGTACTTACTTTCCCACAAAAAAAACATGGCTGGGAAAACCTATTGAATTTGTAAAAGCAGTAAATGAAGTTAATTTTAATGTTTATGAAGGCGAGACAATTGGACTTGTAGGTGAGTCTGGTTGTGGCAAAACGACCTTGGGAAGAACGATTCTTCAACTAATTAAACCAACAAAGGGAAACATATTTTTTGAAGGAAAAGAAATTACAAATCTGAAGTCGAAAGATTTACGAAACTTGCGAAAAGATATTCAAATCATTTTTCAAGACCCTTATTCTTCCCTCAATCCAAAAATGACCATTGGCGAAATCATAATCGAACCAATGAGAGTTAATAATATTCTCTCTAACGAACAAGAACGCAAAACAAAAGCCATTGAGTTGCTCGAAATAGTTGGCTTGGATGGTGCTATCTTGTCACGTTATCCTCATGAGTTCTCTGGAGGACAACGACAACGTATTTGTATTGCTCGTACACTGGCATTACAACCAAAACTCATCATTTGTGATGAGTCGGTTTCTGCTCTTGATGTCTCTGTACAGGCAAAAGTATTAAACTTATTGAACGAGCTTAAATCAACCTTTCATTTTACATACATTTTCATTTCTCATGACCTGTCTGTTGTCAAATATATGGCAGACCGAATGATTGTCATGAAAGATGGACAAATTGTAGAACAAGGCTTGGCTGATGAAATCTATCAACAACCACAAACAGAATATACTCGCTCACTTATTGAGGCGATTCCTACAGGTGATTTGAGCAAAAATAAAAATTATACCCATGGGTAGAAATACAAGAAAAAAGAAATCAAACACTGGAAATAAAATTGTTAATCAAATTTTAGCATTACTTAAAAATAATCCAGGACAAAATTATAACCCCAAACAATTAGTTAGAAAACTAAAATTAAAGGGGAAAAATAGAATAGAATTAGTCACACATTCACTTCAATTTCTTATTGAGATTGGAGATGTACAAGAAGTTGAAAAAGGACTATATCAATCAACTATTGACGAATCAAATACTTTTATTGGAAAAGTTGATCATGTAAATCCACGATTTGCATTCATCATTTGTGAAGAGTTAGAAGAAGATATTAAGGTTTCTAAAAACTTTTTGAATGGTGCTATTCATGGAGACACTGTAATGGTCAATATCACTCGACCAAAATCAGGAGATTCAAAAGCTGAAGGTGCAATCTTAGAAATTGTACAAAGAGGAAAAGATGAATTAGTTGGTACTATTGAAATCTCTGATAAGTTTGCATTTGTAGTACCAGATAGTAAAAAGATCCATGGAGATATCTTCATTCCTAAGCGTTGCATTAATACTGCACATAATAAAGATAAAGTAATTGTAAAAGTAACAACATGGGCTTCTGATGGTAGAAAAGCAGAAGGAAAAGTAGTGAAAGTACTTGGAAAAGCTGGGTTACATGATGTGGAAATGCATGCAATCATGGCTGAATTTGATCTTCCTACTAGCTTTCCAAAAGCAGTTATTGAAGAATCGGAAGCAATCCCAGAAGAAATTTCACAAAAGGAGATTGATAAGCGTAGAGATATGCGTGATATCACAACCTTTACAATCGATCCATTAGATGCTAAGGATTTTGATGATGCCATTTCTATTCAAAAGCAAAAAAATGGAAATTGGGAAATTGGGGTTCACATTGCTGATGTTACACATTATGTGCGTCCAAATACAAAACTAGAAAAAGAAGCCTTCAAACGTGCGACATCTGTTTACCTGGTAGATAGAGTTGTTCCCATGTTACCAGAACGCCTATCTAATGGATTGTGTTCCCTTCGACCAAATGAAGATAAGCTAAGTTTTTCGGCAATTTTTGAACTGAATGAAAATGGAACAGTTCATAAGGAATGGTTTGGAAGAACAATCATTCATTCTGATAGAAGATTTACTTATGAAGAGGCTCAGGAATTGATTGAAGGAAATTCAGGAGATTTTGAAGAAGAAGTAAGAACCCTTAACAAATTGGCTTATGCTCTTCGTGAAAAACGTTTCAAGAAAGGGGCAATTGGTTTTGAGACTCCAGAAGTACGTTTTCGATTAGCAACTGATGGAACTCCATTAGAAGTTGTGCCAAAAGAGCGAAAAGATGCTCATAAATTGGTAGAAGATTTCATGTTGTTGGCTAACAAAAAGGTAGCAGAGTTTGTTTACAGCAGGAAGAAAGAGCCACTAACTATGGTATACCGTGTACATGAAAATCCTAATCCTGAGAAGCTAGCTTCTTTTGCTAAGTTTGCTACTCGTTTTGGACATTCATTCAATCCAGAAGGTAGTGGAGTTTCTCATTCGTTAAATCAATTGGTTACAGATATCATTGGAAAGCCAGAAGAAGATGTTTTACAACAATTAGCAATTCGTTGTATGGCAAAAGCTCGTTATACAACTGACAAGTTGGGACACTTCGGATTAGCATTTGATCATTACAGTCATTTCACCTCTCCTATTCGTAGATATCCTGATATGATTGCTCATAGATTACTACAACATTATCTAGATGGTAAGAGTAGTGCTGATGAGAAAAAGGTGGAAGAACAATGTAAACATTCCTCTGAACAAGAACGTCTAGCTGCTGAAGCAGAACGTGCTTCAATTAAGTACAAGCAGGTTGAGTTTATGCAAAATCAAGAACAAGAAAAGGTTTTTGAAGGAATTGTTTCTGGTATCACAGAATGGGGTATCTATGTAGAAGCTGTAGAGACAAAATGTGAAGGAATGGTCAGAATGGCAGATATGAATGATGACTATTATCAATATGATGCATATAATTTGCGTGTAATTGGTGAACGTAACAAACGAATGATTAGCTTTGGGGACAAGGTGAAGGTAAAAATCTTAGATACTAACCTACAACTAAGAACCATCGATTTTGAGTTTATTTGGGATTAAGAAAAATACAATCAAATGAGTTTTGACATTCAAAAAACCATAGAGAAATTAAATCACGAAATTAGTACATACAACTTTGGAGAAAATCCAAATGAGTTATATGATCCTATTGAATACATTTTATCATTGGGCGGAAAAAGAATCCGTCCTTTATTGACTTGCTTAGGTTCTTATTTATTTGATGATGATGTAGAAAAGGCCATCATGCCAAGTTTAGGAGTAGAAGTTTTTCACAACTTTTCCTTGATGCATGATGATATTATGGACAAAGCTCCTTTGAGAAGAGGAAAAGAAACTGTACATACTAAGTGGAATGATAATATTGCTATTCTTTCTGGAGATGCAATGTTGGTTAAGTCTTATGATTTTTTATTAAAAGTTGCTCCTACTCTTCTACCAGAAGTTATTCAAGAATTTAACAAATGTGCTTGCGAAGTTTGTGAAGGTCAACAATTTGATATGAACTTCGAAACATTGGAAACAGTGACAGAAGGTGAGTATATCGAAATGATTAAACTCAAAACAGCTGTTTTATTAGGTTTTGCCTTAAAATTAGGGGCAATCATTGGAGGGGCTGATAAAGAAAGTGCAGAAAACTTATACAAATTTGGGGTAAACATTGGAATTGGATTTCAACTGAAAGATGATTTATTAGATGTTTTTGGAGAGCAAAGCAAAGTAGGTAAACAAGTAGGTGGAGACATCATTTCTAACAAAAAAACATATTTGTTGATCCAAGCACTAAATCTTGCAAATACAGAGCAGAAAGCAATTTTGGATGAATGGATCTCAAAAACTGAATTTGATGCTACTGAAAAAGTAAAAGCCATTACTCAAATTTACCACGAAATTGGTATCAAAGCTTTGGCTGAACAAAAAATGAATGAATACTTTGATGGTGGATTTGCTTACTTAGAGAAAGTTGAGGCAAATCAAGAAAAGAAAGCTTTCTTAGCTGAATTTTCTAAATCATTAATTAATAGAGAAAAATAAAAATGACAATTTCTGTAACTGTAGGACTTATACTGGTTATTGGTTTAATCAGCTTTTGGGCTTTTCAAAGTACTTCCATTAAAGGACGCTTCATTATGCATCCTTATACAGTTCATCACCATAATCAATACTATCGCTTTTTAAGTTCTGGATTTATACATGCAGACTTTATGCATTTAGCATTCAATTGTTATGCAATGTATTTATTTGGTCAATATGCTGAAGCCTTTTTCATGAATGCTTTTGGTGAAACACAAGGTATGATAAACTTCTTTTTATTATTTGTATTAGGAGTAATTGTGTCAAGTGTTCCCACATTCTTCAAACACAAAGATAATCCAAGCTATTTTGCATTAGGAGCATCTGGAGGAGTATCTTCTGTAATGTTTGCTGCCATTATGTTTTATCCATTATTGCCATTACAGTTTATTCTAATTCCTATCCCAATTCCAGGATTTATTTTAGGAATTCTATATTTGATATATTCTCATTATGCAGACAAGAAGCAACAAGATAATATTGGACATTCTGCCCATTTGTACGGGGCTATTTTCGGAATTGTATTTACTTGTGTAATGTACCCTTCTGTAATGGTTTCTTTTTATGAGCAAATTGTTAATCGTTACTTTGGCTAAGCTTCTGTAAAAGTTGCTGACCAATCATACAATTTAAACACTTTTTCTGGGTGCAATAGGATTTGTAAAGTTCTAATGCACCCTGTGTTTTATAAGCAGAATTCAACTCAAAACCATTTTCTTTCATAGTTGTTATGACCGAATTTTTCTCTGCTCCCAAGTTTTCTAACCAATGCAAAGCTTTCTGTTGATACTCTTTCATTGATTTTTGTTTACCATAAGCTACCAATAAAGGAACAGCAGTATTCATTGCCAAATTCTCAATGCTTGATTTACCTAATGTAAAGACTTTCTTTTCTGTCAATTTTCCAAAAGTATAATGTCTTTCCCAATAAGGAGATTGTACTACTTGAAACTTTCTTTCAAAATTTCGAATAGTTGGAGTTTCCAAAAATGTACTTAAGACAAACTGATGTTCGTACAAGAATGCAACAAATTGAGCAATTCGTAAGGTTGGAAAGTTTGCTGGTCTAATTCTTCCCATTTTCCAAATGCTTTTATCCAATGGAGTTAGAGTATATTTCTTTGCTAAGAAATCATATTCTTTGCAAAGTGCCATCATATATTTATCCTCTTCAATCGGTTCTTCTAGAAAGCCTGCTTGTCCAAAAGCCAAAGCTTCCATTTGTAGAATATTATCTCTATGTTTTTGTAAATATTTGAGAGGTAATACTTGTGTAAATTGCAAAAAAGCTTCTGCATTATCTTTAAAACCAAACCCTCTACCCAACCAACGATAAGCCATTTCTTGCCAATCTCTCTGTGTAGAATCTAAAATTTGTTCAGCTTCATATACCTTATTTCTTAATCGTTCAAATAAAGCATTTTTGATTGCAGCTTCCCTCCACTCAGTTTCTATGTTTTCACCAAAAGTAGCACAAAGAACTTTTTGCTGAGTTTCCATCATGGTTTTATATTGATCCAATAATTTCTTCTCTACTTTATCTTCAAGTACCAAAGTTGGAATTTCTTTCCCATCTTGATGGTATACTGGTTTATCATATTCCCAAACAACATGTAATATTACATTATCATAAGCTTTATCTTCTTGATGTTTATGGTGATACCAATCAGAAGATTTCAAATGAATTTCAATATTTCCAACCCATTCAATGTCATTTAATTTTATTTTTCCATTCAAAAAATCTGGACCTGATTTTTGATTCCATTCGCCTTGTAAAAAAATCTGTAACTCTTCTCCTCCAACTGTTTTTAACAACTGATTATCAAATAATTGCTTAAACCAAACATACTGTAGTAAGTTCTCTTTCATTATAAAAATATAGTTTTAAGTATTGGTACTTTAAGTTACAAAAACTATGTAATATAAAAAACACTATCTGTTTTTTAGTATTTTTGTATTTCTGACATAATTAACAAATGAAAAAACTTACAATTTTATCAATTCTATTTCTTTTGGGAGCTTGCCAAACAAATTCAACTGTAGTTTTCGATTTAAAAGAAGTAGACTCTAATATATCGGCAAAAAATACTTGATGATAAAGATCGTTTCATTTTTCTCAAAACTAAGGAATACAAACAAGCATTATCTATTTTGAATAGTGCTAAAATAGATTCTAACTCTTCATTATTACATGACTTGTATTTAATGAAAAAAGAAATCAACAAAACACTTAGTGATTCTCTCAGTCTTTATGTGATATATTTAAGTAATTTCAAAGAAGCCAAAAACTTCATATTAGAAGATGATAGTCTCAATAGAAATAATACAAAAGAACTGATAAATAATTGTATTCAAGAGATTGAAACAAATCAAAAATTAAGTAATTCATCATTAAATAGTCTCTCAAAAAAATATTTATTTTGGAAAGCTTCAACTAAATTCAATCATGATTTTTGGTATCATTCATTCTCCTATGAATGATTTTGGAATTTCTACAGATTACTGGTCATACCTTCATGAAAATCATTTATGGAGACATTCAAAATCAAGATTATTCAATCTGTGATATATTTCCACCAGAAGCATATTTAATGAAAAACATTTCTCCTACACATGCAACATTACTAAAAGAACAAATTGAATCTGATTCAATAATTTCAAAGTCATACCACTCACCTGACGTTACACTTTTCTCAAAAATGCTTGAAAAAACATCTAAAAAAGAGTGGATGAGTTGGTACATTAACTGGGATTAAAGAGTTTTTTTTTTCAAAAAATCAGTTTTATCTGAAACTTTTTACTAAAAGTTTCAGTAAATATTGAAAGTTTAGAACATTTGTTTTATCATTGTATTATCAAATATAAAGAAGATGAAATTAGACGAAGCAAAAGAACGATATATTCAGGCATGGGGTACATTGGGTTCAAGTTGGGGAATCAATCGTACAATGGCTCAAATTCATGCTCTATTACTTGTTAGTACAGAACCTTTGTCCACAGAGGATATCATGGAACAACTCAAAATATCAAGAGGAAATGCAAATATGAATATTCGTACCTTGATGGATTGGGGGTTAGCTTCCAAGATTATTAAGCAAGGAGAAAGAAAAGACTTTTTCATCACTGATAAAGATATTTGGGAACTAGGAAAGCAGGTGGCAAAAGAACGAAAACGTAGGGAACTTGACCCAATTCTAAAGCTACTAGAAGATATTGAAGAAATAGAAGGAAGTGGCAAAGAGGTTGATGAGTTTAGAAAAGTAACAGGAGACCTTAATAAATTTGCAAAACAATCTGCTTCAATATTAGATACTTTTGCAAACTCAAAACAAAATTGGTTTTTCAAGTTGATTACCAAAATTAAAGTCTAACAAAATACTACCAAAAAAGATAATAAAGCGAGTTTTCCACTCGCTTTTTAAAGAACATAAACTTTCAATAATTACTGAAAATTCTATACAAATAATACTTCATGGAAAAACTAAATATAATTGCTTATCTAATTTACCTATCCATTACCTTTTATATCACGGTAATTGTAGGGAAGAATTTATATCATCATGGAGTTCACTATTTAAAGGACATCTTCGATGGAAATAAAGACATCTACATTCCTGTCAACAAAATATTACTTACAGGATACTACCTTCTCAATCTTGGTTATGCCATGTATATGCTTAATAGCTGGGAAGAAATAACAACAAAAAGTGAATTAATAAAAAGTATTATTGAAAATAGTGGAAAAATCATTCTAATACTTGCAGTAATTCATTACAACAATCTATTGACATTCAGTCTTGTCAAAAAATATAATCATAAATTATTTAATTAAAACACTACCATTATGGAAAATTTAACAATTATAGGCTACACAATTTATTTACCCATTGTTATTTTAATGACTGTATTAGTCGCTCATTCATTATTCAAAAACAGCAGGGTATTTATGTTAGATATCTTCAATCAACGCGAAGAGATTGCATTATCTACTAATCAATTATTTAAAACAGGCTTTTACTTACTTAATATAGGAATGGCTTTCTTAATCATTGAAATGTATAACGTAGAAACAACTCAAAGCCTTTTTGAAAAATTAAGTGCAAAAATTGGAGGATTCTCTATCTATTTAGGTGTTATGCTATTCATAAATTTATTCTTCTTCTTTAGAGGAAAAAGAAAAGCTGCTCAACAAAGAAGAGAAACACAAGAACTTTCTGAAATGAGAACAAAAGTTCGCATGAGACCTCAATAAGTTAATTTGGGGAGATAGAAAATTTCTCTTCTCCCCTATATTTCTATTAAAAATAAAAAGCTATGAAAAAACATATTGTAATTGCAGGAGGAAATGGATTTTTAGGTAGAGAATTAGAAGAGTACTTTCAAAATCAACAATACAAAATCATTGTTTTATCTCGACACCCAAAAACACAAAATGATAAATACTGGAATGCTAAAGATTTAGGAGAATGGACTCAATATTTAGAAAATGCTTGGGCAATCATCAACTTGACAGGCAAATCAGTAAATTGTCGCTATACCATAGAAAATAAAAACGAAATTTTACTTAGTCGTATTCAAAGTACCAAAATTATAGGTGAAGCTATCCAACAATGTAAAAACCCTCCAGAATATTGGTTCAATGCATCTTCTGCTACTATTTATGATGATATAAGAGGAACAAGACAGGCAAATACAGAAAGCTCAAGTATCACTCAAATGAATTTTTCTGTTAATATTGTGCAAGCTTGGGAAAATGAGTTTCATAAACATATTACTCCTCACACCAAAAAAGTTATTCTAAGAGCATCAATTGTTTGGGGTAAAAAAGGAGGAGCTTTTCCTACATTGGTAGAACTTGCCAAGAAAGGAGTCAACACCAAACAAGGAACTGGCTCTCAATGGGTCAGTTGGATACACATTGATGACTTCTGTAATATTATTTTCTTTATTATGAACAATGAAAAAGAAGGAATATTTAATCTAGCATGCCCTGAACCTGTTACAAATGAATCATTCTACAAAAGCTTAAAAAAGGAATTAAAATTAAAGTGGGGATTCCCTCAACCAATTTGGGCAATAAAATTAGGAGCTATTTTATTAGGAACAGAAACAGAGTTAGTCTTAAAAAGTCGTAAAGTCATTTCTGAAAAGTTAATTAAATTGGGATACCATTTTCGCTTCCGAAATGCAGAAATAGCAATCAAATCTCTTTTATAAAATAAGTTATTAATTGATTATCATTGTAGTGTAGAGTCCTAAAAAAGGGAGTAAAATAAGTTTACTCCCTTTTTCTATTTAATCAAAATATTGAGCAAATAACTTCTCATATCGTTCTTTATAAAATACTGTATAGTGGTTGTTTCCATTCCTTTGATTATACAAATCAATAATTTTCTCCTGTTCAATATCAAAATAATTAATCAAATCAGAAATTAAATAACCATCTTCTCCTCTATTTACAGGAGTTACATGCAATGCTTCACATTTAATATACTCTTTCCCTTCTTTTTCCAAAGCTCTAAAATAGACAAGCATAGAAGTATAAAATATCATTATTTCCTTCTTACTCTTGTATTCCCACACATATTTAAAGTGATTTTCTATAATATCATGAGCATTTTTAAAGTCTTTCTTAATTGATAAATACACCAAAAAACGACCATATTCATCTAAATCAGCAGAATCATGATTTAATTCTTCGATTCCCTTTTTATAGAGTTCTTCGCATTCTTCTAATTTTCCTAAGAACAAATAGTCAAAAATAACACGAGGAATTGTAGATTTTGGAACTTGTCCACAAGTATGTGTTCCGTCCAAAATAGGTTGAGCTTCTTCTATTGACTTTTCATATTCACCCAAAGCCATATGAAACCATACATTGCGATTAATAACACAAGCTGTACAATCGTCCATTTCAGAAGGTTCTGTATAACTCAACCATTTTTCTCTATGTTTTTGAGAAAGCTCCATTTCACCAAGGTCAAAATAAATACTTTGTAAAAAGTAATCAATAACCTTTTCTCCATATCCACTTGTCAAATAGCGTCTTTTCATATCTTCTACCAAAGTCAATATTCGGTCTTTTGAGATATAATCAAAACTAGTAACTCCTCCAATCACCCATTTATAAAACCAATAAACAGCACTTTCATGTTCAAATCGATTAGGATATTGGTCAATTAAACTCAATAAAGGTGGAAAAGAAGCCAATTGCAATTCTGGGTCTCCAGAATCATATAAGGAATTCATATAACCAATTCTGGCTTCAAATTCCATATCAACATCTTTCTCCTTTGTTTTTTCTATCCCTTTAATGGCTTGAGCAAATAATTTTTGAGCATCTTTTCTTCCTCCCAAGTGACTCCAAAACTGAGCTTTTTCAATAAGTTTTTTTATTTCTTCCTTTTCCATAACTAGCCTATTCCTAATTCAATTAGTGTAATTAAATTATTATTCAACAATTGCATTTCTTCATCACTCATAGGATAATGTCCCATTAACAAAGCATTTACATAAATAAGCTCTACGTACAAAACAATGTTCTGTTGTGTAGATAATTTTTTCATTAACGAGTTGTTAATATTCAAATACAATTTTGAACTTTCTTGTTGAGGCTGACTTCCTAAAATATCACCTAATACATCTCCCCAAACATTGTCTGTTTTTTTCTGAGTTCTTGCAATTGTTCTAATATATTCTCCATTATTAGACAAATAAAACAAAGCAGGTAAAGAATGAGGATTAAATTTCTTAATAAAAACCTTACAATTGAACTTCTTTAAATAATCATTACAACTCTTCTGAAAATCATACAAAGCTTGTTCTTCATCCCATGTCAAATCTTCTAAAATATTTGTAAAAGATTCTGTTGTTAAACTTTCAAATTCTTGCAAAGGATACTTAGAAGAAATTCTTTCAATAATTTGAGTATCATACAAATAACCTGTATTTACCACTAATTGATCATTCGCTTTTGCAATAGGTAATAATTGACGGTATTGGTCAATATCAGAAACATACCTTACAATATCACTTTGATCTACAATATCTTGCAATGACAAGTTTCCTTGTGAAGTTGGCATCTCCAACCATTTTGCCACAATATCAAAAAATTCATCATCTTGTAATGCTAATCCCTTAATTGCTTCATTATGAACTGCTAAAATCCACTTCAATGAATCCAAATTAGATTCAGCTAACTCCCTCAAGTATTGCTTGATACAATTCCCAAAATCTTGTTGAGTTTGTTTCAGTTCTTCATTTTGATAAAGACTTTCTCTTGAAGCAGTTGGAACCAATGATTCTGAATTAACAATACATTTCACAAAAAATGCCCAATCAGGTACAATATTATTCTCTTCCTTTGTAATCATCATATTCTTAATATAAATATGATGGTTTCCGTGAGCATTAGGTTTTGTTTTGAAAGGTAAAATATAAGCTAAACCTTCAGATTTAGTTGATTCAGAATACAATGGAATACACAATTCAAAATCAATATCAAAAGCTCTTCTTCCAAGACCAAGCAATGAGGTTTTTACTCCCTGTGTTTCTTGCCATGGAAAACTTTGTCCCCCTATTTCTAAATATTTATCTTGATGTAATGTAAAAACATCAATGGAAAGATATTCTCCATAATGCTTTAAAAGCTTGCAAATTTCATCAAAACCATACTTTGTTTTAAACTCTTTATAAAGATCGATGAAAACTTTAGTTCCATATTCATAGTCTCCTTCTATTTCAGTAGTTGTATAAGTTCCCTCTACATTTGCAGTCCACTTCAAAGCTTTTCCTTCCTTACATGACTTCGTAATTACAACAAGCTCATTACTAACGGTAAAACAAGATAACATTCCAATTCCAAACTGTCCAATAAAGTTTTTTTGATGTCCTTTTTGAATAACTTCAACAGACTTAGAACTTGAACCAATACTAGCTAAGAACATTCCTACTTCCTCTTTAGTCAATCCTATACCATTATCCTCAAATATTAATGTATTTCTATTTTCACCTTCAATAAGTTCAACATTTACCCTCCCATCCTTAAAGTTTGTATCATAATTCTCTCTAGCACTAATAGCGTCCATAGAATTCTGCAACAATTCTCTCAAAAACACATTAGGACTTGAGTAAAGGTGTTGAGATAAAATCTTTAATATCCCCTTAAAATTTACCTGAAAACGCTCCATATTAAATCAGCACTAAAATTTTAATTAAAAATCATTAAACTAAAAATACCTATTAAAACAAAAAAATCTACAAAAAACACTAACAATTTTAGTTGTTATTATCTTTTGTAGACTTCTAATCTTTTGTTCTTACTCCCTAAAAATTATTTCAGAACAGTTATATTTAATATTTTGGCAGCTACTTACTCTCCCACGT
>JAAEPT010000029.1 GCA_024232295.1 Cytophagales bacterium | reverse complement strand
GTCTTTTTTATCCCATTTTTTACTATTTTAACACTTTGGCAGTGATAACAGCTTATTTTTATACTTATCTCGCACATAAATATAAGATAACACTTTCACTGTCAATCTTTTAATTATCATACATTTTCAATAACAACCAAACAAAACACTATAAAAAAGTATGTTTAATAAGATATTACAAGTATTTGTACTGTTTGGACTCTTGGGGTTCTACTCAACCACATGGGCACAAACATATCAAGAAATGATTCAGAAAGGCACCTATACTGTCTTCGAAATTCAAGAGAAAGCTGAAAAGCATTTTGAGGAAGTTGGAACAGGAAGAGGTACAGGCTACAAGCAATTCAAACGCTGGGAGTACAATGCCTTGAGAGAAATGGATGAAGATGGATACTTGCCAGATCAATATACTCAATATCAAGAACATCAACGTTTTCAACGTGCATACAAACGAAAAAATAGAACAGCAAGAGTAAGTAGTGAAAGTAATTGGTCAGAATTAGGCCCTACTTATTGGAATCAGACTTCTGGTTGGAATCCAGGTGTTGGACGTATTACTTCCATTGCTGTTGACGAAAATAATTACAATCATATCATTGTGGGTGCTCATACAGGAGGAGTTTGGAGAACTACTGACAAAGGACAAAACTGGGCTCCATTATCTGATAATTTTTCAACAATGAGTGTGAACTCTTTGGCAATTGACCCACAAAATTCCAATACTTACTATTGGGGTGCTGGTAGTGGTACCATCTTCAAATCTACAGATGCTGGACAAACTTGGACAACTGTTGGAAATGCTGGTTTTGGAGGAGTAATTAGAATTTTAGTTCACCCGACTAATAGTGATGTTTTATTTGCTGCAGGAAGTGGTTTCTACAAATCTACAAATGGTGGTGCTTCATGGACAAAAGTAGGTTCTGCTAGTTCTGGATATGATTTACAATTTAAGCCAAATGATCCAAATACTGTTTATGCATCTGGTAATGGATTCTACCGATCAACTGATGGTGGTAATACATTTACACAAGTAACAACAGGTGGTGGTGTACAAATGATCGGTGTTTCTGATGATGATCCTAACCGTGTATATGTAGTAGAAGCTGATGGTGGTAAGTTTGGTTCTTTTTATCGCTCTAATAATTCTGGTGCTTCTTTCACAAAAGAAAATCATACTGGAAAAAATTATTTTGGATATTCTACAAGTGCTGATGATAATAGTGGTCAGGCTCCAAGAGATATGGCAATCACAGTAAATCCAAATGATGCTGATGAAGTACACATTGCGGGTATCAATACTTGGAGATCACTAAATGGTGGTACTTCTTTTACTGCAACTTCTGATTGGGTACCAAGTAGAACAGTTAATAAAAATATTGGATATTGTCATGCAGATGTTGACATTATGGTATTCTATGGAAATACATTGTATGTGGGTACTGACGGTGGTTTCTTCATTGCTGAAAACACAAAAAACTTAAACAAGGATTATTACACTGACTTGACAGTGGGAATGGGTATTCGTCAGTTTTACAAAATTGGAGTTTCTCAATCTGAAAATGTTGTGGTTTCTGGTGGTTCTCAAGACAATGGTACTTCGGTCATGAAAGGAACTGACCAAACTTGGTATGATTGGTTGGGAGCAGATGGAATGGAGTCCTTTGTAGATTGGAATAATGTAAACAACTTATATGGTACTTCTCAAAATGGTTCTCTATACAGATCTACAAATGGTGGACAATCTTATAATGGACTTTCAAAGCCTGAAAGTAGTGGTGCATGGGTAACACCATTCGAACAAGATCCACAAGTATCTACAACTATCTATTCTGGTTATAAAAAAGTTTATAAATCAACAAACTCTGGTAGTTCTTGGACAGCAATTTCTCAAGACTTTGGACAAGTACTGAGTCAAATGAAAATTGCAAGAAGTGATAATAAAGTAATTTATGCTTCTAGAGGAAATGCTCTATACAAAACAACTACAGGTGGTGCTAGCGGCAACTGGGAGTCTTTGACAGGTTATGCTGGTTTTATCAATTATATCTCAATTCACCCAAATGATCCTAACAAAGTAGCTGTTGCTACAACAGGAGGTCAAAAAGTATATGTTTCTAATGATGGTGGTCAAACATGGAATGGCTTTTTGAAAAACTTACCAAACCTAACAGCTTACTGTGTGGTATGGGATGATAATGCAACAAATGGTTTGTATGTGGGAATGAGTTATGGTATTTATTACATTGATGATGTATTGTCTGAATGGGAACCTTTTATGACAGGTATTCCAAATGCAAAAGTGAATGAATTAGAGATCAACTTTGTGAATGATAAAATCTATGCAGGTACTTATGGACGTGGACTTTGGGTTTCTGATGTATACCAAATAGATGTTGCTTCGAATGATGCTGCCATTTCTGCCATTATTGAACCTTCTTTTGGTGAAGTATGCGGATTCACAGAGAAAGCAGCAGTTCCAGTTGTTGAAATCAAAAACTTAGGAAATGATCGCTTAACTTCTGCTGAAATCAAAATTGCAATTGATGGGCAAGTAGTTACAACATATAACTATTCTGGAAACTTAGCTTTTGGTCAAACAGAGCAAGTTACATTACCAGAAATCACCATCCCTTCTGGAATTGTCACACTCAAAGCTTATACAACAAATCCTAATGGACAAGAGGATGAAAGCCCTGATAATGATAGTCAAGAAACAGTATTGAAAGTCATTGACGGAGAAGAATATCAAGTACGTTTGAAGAATGATGCAAATCCTGAGCAAACTACATGGCAAATCACAAATGATGAAGGTGTAATTGTAGGTGCATTGGAAAATAACATTGGCGTAAATGCCTATGAAGAGTCATTCAAAAATGTGTGTCTATCTAATGATTGTTATACATTCACAATCTTTGACTCGGGAGGTAATGGAATGAGAATTTGGATTTTGAGTGAGTACGAAGTTACAAAAGTAGATGGTGGAGAGTCTGTAGTTTACGGAAAAGGAAACGAGTTTACTGATGAAAAATCCCATGATTTCTGCATCTCTAATGTAGTTGTAAATGATGATGCTGCTATTACTGGAATTAATAATTTGCCAAATGGACAATGTGGTAATGAAGTAGATGCTACCATTACATTGAGAAACTTAGGAGTACAACGATTGACTTCTGTAGAGTTACAAGTTGAAGTAAATGGTTCTCTTGTGAAAACAATCAACCACACAACTTCTTTGTCAAAAGGTGAATCAGAAGAAGTAGATTTAGCATTGAACTTGAGTCAGTCTGGTACAAATAATATCAAAGTAACTGCTGTAAATCCAAATGGAAATACTGACGAAAACCCAAGCAATGATTCTAAAACAGAACAAGCTGTAATATTTATTGGAACACCTCATGAGTTCTTTATTTCTGAACGTTCTATGAATGATGGAATGACTTGGTTATTGACAAATGAACAAGGAGAAGAAGTTGAGTCTGGGAATGCAAATGATTTAACAAGTTCTGGAGACTTAGCAATTGCTGAGCTATGTTTGGCAAATGGTTGCTATAACTTTAAAGTAACAGATGCTTTTGCTGCAGGTGGTTGTGATGCAGAGCCTTGGAGTGCTACAAAAGCTTATTCAGGTGGTGATGTTGTTTCTTATAATGGCAAAAAGTATGTAGCTAGTTATTATAGTTTAGGATCTAATCCAGAGGATAATAATGGACAATTTGGAAAACCATGGTTATTACCAACAGAATGTAGCATTACTTATGATGAGGATTTCTATGGATTTAGAGAAGTTGGAAGTACTGAAAACTTAGCATATACAACAGTAGCTAATTATACTTCTCCAACAACAGATAATATTTGTGTAGGAAGTAATGATATTAGTGTTGATTTCTCTGCCAATAAAACAGTTGCTACACAATGTGATGAAATTACATTTACAGCAAATGTAACTGGTGATGCAAACAACTATGAATGGAAATTTGGAGATGGGCAAACTGCTAATGGAGTGGGACCACATACAGTTTCTTATCAAACAAGTGGAACAAAAACGATTACACTAACAGTAAATGGAACTGAGGTAGAAACAAAAACTGCATACATCAACATTAATGACAATGCTTCTATCCTACCAACAATCAATATTTCTCTGTCAAATGGCTCTAATCCTAGTTGTTCAAGTGATGAATTAACATTTGAAACTATAGGAACAAACATTGAAAATGGTGCAACTTATCAGTGGTTCTTGAATGGTAATGAAATTGAAGAAGGAGCAATATTTACACACTCTCAATTCCAAGATCAAGATGAAGTAAGTGTTGAAGTAACAACAAATGCTTCTTGTTTGACAAATGTGAAAGGAAGTTCAGATGTTTACATTGTGGAAAGAACTGCTGAAGTAACTCCAACAATTGCAATCCAAACAGAAGACTTTCCTTCTTGTGAAGGTAATTTTGTGAAATTCACTGCTGAAGTAGAAAATGAAGGAAATAATCCAAGCTACAAATGGTTTGTTGGTGATGTAGAAATGGCACAAAGTACAAGTTTTGAAACTTCTGATTTATTAAATGGAGAAGAAGTAATTTGTGAATTAGTTTCAGATGCTACTTGTGCAACAATTACAGAAGTTGCTTCGAATGTTATTGTGGCTCAAATTGAGGTATGTACAGGAGTATTACCAAGTGCTTTTGAAGCAGTGAATGTATACCCTAATCCTGCCACTTCTAAATTAAACATTGATTTGGGAAGTTTGGCTGGAAAGCAAGCAAAATGGACATTATACAATACTTATGGACAAACTATTCATGCAGGAACAAAAGCAGTTTCAGAAGGATTTATTCATACAGTTGATATGAGTTCATTACCTTCTGCAACTTACTTCTTAAAAATAGAAACAGAAGGCAACTCAACAGTAATTAAAGTTGAGAAGAAATAATACAAGGTAAATTCCTTTCATAAAAAAATCCCCTCTGAATATTCAGAGGGGATTTTTCTTTTTGTAAAAATTAAATGACTGATAAATGAATCACTTGTGGAGCACTATATTTCATAAAATAACTCACTCGATTCCATTTAAGTCTTTTTATCTTATCTACTCTAACATAAAGATTATCACCAGGTTTTATTTTTTGTAGATATTTTCCAAAACTTTTCCATTTTCCTGTTGCCACAATACGACCATCACGCTTCACTACAAAAGTAGCATTCACTGGGTTGAATTTTGTGCCTTCTGGACAAACTAGTTTAAAACCTTCATCTTGTACTAATAATTTAAGTTTAAGCCCTCTTAATTTTGTATAAGAAATTTCTCTTTCTACTCTATTACCTCTTGCAAATAATAACACATCAGGAAAGGGTACTAATCTTGTTTTTAATTTAACCTCACCTAGCGATTTTTTACCCTTTGTAACAGAAATGATAACATTGGGACTTTTAGGAATTAAGGTCAACAAAGAATCTCCTACCCAAGAAAGTGTATCTGCCCCTTCTACTTTGACATCAAAATTTTTCACCCAACCTACACCATCATTCAGGACTTTTATCTTTAAGGTGCATTTGGCTTCTTTGTACAAACCTAGCACTCCATTACTTGTTTCATTAGGATAATTTTCAACTTTGATAATATGTTTTCCTGCAAAAACAGAAACTGTTGAAAATAATAAGTATAAAATAAGACTTAGTTTTTTCATAATTTTATAAATAATAAGCAATACTAATTTGATGAGAATTCCCTCCCAAATCATTGATTAGATTGATTCCCAAATGATACACAAATCGAAAGTGATGTTGAGAAAGTCCTAGCTTGCAAGCAACATTTGTGCTACTAGTCCAAGATTGAGAGAGGTATGCACATTGTATGAAAACATTTTCATATGCTCCTTCTACACCAAGTGTCCAAAGTTGACTAAAATTCTGTTGATTTTGATACAAAAGAAAAGGACTGATTCTACTTTTTGCAATTTGCTTTCCTTTCTTCGTTTCCATCAGAAAATTATACTTTAATTCTCCTCCCCAAACCAAAGGAAAATAAGTACTGCTTTGTGTAAAGTTTTTCAAATGTAGCCCTACTTCCAATCTTTTGGAAAAAATGTATAAACCTGTATTTCCATCAAAAAAAGTACGATTAATATCTTCACTTAGATTCTCTTGCCTCACTCCTACTTCTCCTGTCACAGAATTAATTTGATCCTCAAAAATCAAATCATCATAAGAAGCACTATTTTGCAAAACTCCTACAGAAGCCACCAACTGACCTTTCCAAACATCATTAAATGCTAGACGATATCCATAATGAGCATGAATTCGATTGGTTACAAACTGATTGGCTACTTGTTGATTGATGACAGAAGCCCCAAATAAACTATGACTTTGTTGATGGTAGTATTCTCCAGTTAGGTAATAACTTTTATAAGATTGTGGAACTTTTGTCCATTGACTACCATAACCCACTTGTAGTAGTAAGTCTTCTTGTATAGATAAATGTGCTGGATTTCTTAACTGTGAAAAAAAGTGTTGTGACCATCCCACTACACTCATCAAAAAAACACTCACAAACAATAAATATCGCATAGGTTTTTATCGTATTTGAGCGAAAAATAGCAAAAAATCACTAGGAATTCTAAATAAGCGTTTTTTTTACATCTTTTTCTAAAGTATTTCTTCATTTTGAAGAATATCTTATACCTTTGTATCCCATAAGTTCGTGTTTAAAAATACTTATGGCTTCGACAAAGTACATTTTCGTAACAGGTGGAGTAACCTCTTCTTTGGGAAAGGGGATTATTGCTGCTTCTATTGGTCGCTTGTTAAAATCAAGGGGCTATTCTGTGACTATTCAGAAATTTGATCCATACATTAATGTGGATCCAGGGACATTAAACCCTTATGAGCATGGTGAATGTTATGTAACTAATGATGGTGCAGAAACAGACCTAGACCTAGGACACTATGAGCGTTTTTTAGACACTCCTACTTCTCAAGCAAACAACGTTACAACTGGACGTATTTATCATACCGTTATCAATCAAGAACGTGAAGGTAAATTTTTAGGTAAAACTGTACAAGTTGTTCCTCATATTACAAATGAAATTAAGCATAACTTCCAATTGGTAGGAAATGACTATGATGTTGTAATTACTGAAATTGGTGGTTGTGTTGGTGATATTGAAGCTTTACCATTTATTGAGGCTCTTCGTCAGTTTAGATGGGATCAGCCTAAAGAAAATGTAATGGTGGTTCACCTTACATTGGTTCCTTATTTAAAAGCTGCTGGTGAATTAAAAACGAAGCCAACTCAGCACTCTGTAAAAATGTTATCAGAAGCTGGAGTAGCTCCAGATATCTTGGTATGTCGTTCTGAAGAAGAACTACCTCAAGGCATTCGTAGAAAAATTGGTTCTTTCTGTAACGTAGATGAAAAGAATGTGATTAGTTCTTGGGATGCAGAGACAATCTATGATGTACCTTTGTTGATGAAAGATCAAGAACTAGATGAACGCATTTTAGAGCGTTTGGACTTGGTTACCAAAGAGGATTCAAACTTAGATCCTTGGAAGAATTTTGTTTATAAATTCAAAAACCCTACACAAGAAGTAACCATTGCTTTGATAGGAAAATATGTGGAGTTACAAGACTCTTATAAATCAATTACAGAAGCCTTCATTCATGCTGGTGCTCATAACCAGTGCCAAGTAAAAGTAAAATGGGTACAATCTGATAATTTGACAGAAGAATCTGTTGCCAAAGAATTAGAAGGTGCTCATGCTGTATTAGTGGCTCCTGGATTTGGACAAAGAGGTGTTGAAGGAAAACTTGAGACAATCAAATATGTACGTGAAAACAATATTCCTTTCTTCGGAATTTGTTTGGGTATGCAATGTGCTGTCATTGAGTTCGCTCGTAATGTACTTAGTTTGACTGATGCTGCCTCTGCTGAAATGGAAGATGGTACTACAAATCCTGTAATCGACATTATGGAGGAGCAAAAAGACATTACCCAAAAAGGTGGTACAATGCGTCTAGGAGCTTATCCTTGTGATTTGAAAGAAGGGTCTCTCATTGCAAAAGCTTATGGAACTGCTCAGATTGAGGAGCGTCATAGACACCGCTATGAATTTAATAATAAATACTTAGCTCAGATGGAAGAGGCTGGAATGATTGCTTCTGGTATCAACCCAGAAACGGGGTTGGTTGAAGTAGTTGAAATTCCTACTCATAAATTCTTTGTGGGAACTCAATACCATCCAGAATACAAAAGTACAGTGATCAATCCACATCCTTTGTTTGTGGCATTTGTCCAAGCTGCTATTGAGAATAAAAATAATTAATTTTATAAATCACTTTTACAAAGTGTCAAAAAACCTGTATACTTATCATGTGCAGGTTTTTTGGTGTCTTTGATTAAAAGAATTCAACAAAATGGAAAGAAATCAAACCATAGGGATTGTTATCCTATCTGTGATGATGCTAGGGTATCTGTGGATTACACAAGATGCTCGTGAAGCTCAAGATGTTGCTGAACAAAAAGCAAAACAAGAGCAAGTTGTAAAACAACAAGAGGAAGCAAAACAAGAGAAAATAGAAACTGAAAAAAAGGATTCTATTGCTTTGGTAGAAGCTCCTAACATTACTCCAAAAGAATTGACAGTAGAGAGTGAAGATTTAATCATTACTTTTTCAAACAAAGGAGGAAGTATCAAAAGATTGGAGCTGAAAAAGCATAAGTCATACAATGGAAAAGCATTAGACTTAATCAACGAAAAAGATAATGAGATTTCATTAATCTTAGATTCAAAATCTGAAGGTGCTATAAACTTAGGAGAAAAGTATTTTGAAACTTCTGCAACAAGTTCTGTACTAAAGGCTGGAGACTCAACAGTTGTTTCGTTCAAAAAAGTATATGGTGCTAACCAATACATTGAGCAGATTTATACAGTAAAAGGACAAGGATATCAAGTAGGATATGACCTTAAATTAATTGGCTTGGATAATGTTTTCAAGAAAACCCCTATTCAATTCATTTGGGATCATAAACTAAAAAGATTTGAGCAAGGCTTAAAAGAAAGCCGTCAGCATACTTCTATCAACTACTATTTGGCTTCTGATGAAACAAACGATATTGGTGCTGGAAATGATCAAAATGAAACAATTAATGAAGCTCTTAAATGGGTTTCTTTAAAACAACGTTTCTTCAACACTGCAATTATTGCCAATACTACTGACTTTACAAAAGCAGAACTAAAGTTAAAGGGAGATGAAAATGATACATTGGTTGTGAAAGAAGCTTATGCCACTTTGACAATTCCTGTACAAAGCATGGATGCTACCCATTATAACTATACTTACTACTTTGGACCAAATGATTATGCAATTTTAAAAAATGTAACTGCTGAGTTTGACTATAATATTGACTTAGGTTGGGGGCCTCTTTCTTGGATTAACAAGTGGTTGGTAATTCCTATCTTCAACTTCTTAAGAGGTTATTTATCAAATTATGGGGTGATCATTTTCTTATTGGTGATTGTAATCAAAATGTTATTATTCCCAATTGCTTACCGTTCATATTTATCAATGGCAAAAATGAAGGAATTAAAACCTGAGTTAGATGCTTTAAGAGAGAAAATTGGTGATGATCAACAAAAGATGCAAATGGAGTCTATGAAGTTGTATCAGGAGACGGGTATCAATCCTTTGAGTGGTTGTATTCCTCAATTGTTACAAATGCCTATCTTATTTGCATTATTCCGTTTCTTTCCAAATTCTATTGAACTAAGACAACAATCTTTCTTATGGGCAAATGACTTATCAACTTATGATGCTCCAATCATGTTGCCATTCGAAATCCCATTCTATGGTGCTCACATCAGTATTTTCACATTGTTGATGACATTATCAACATTAGCTTATACTTATTACAACAACCAAATCAATTCACAAGCAGCACAAGGACCAATGAAAAATATTGGTTATATTATGCCTGTAATTTTCATGTTTGTATTAAATAGCTTCTCTGCTGGTTTGACATTCTACTACTTTGTATCAAACTTAATTACAATTTCTCAACAATTATTAGCTTCTAAATTTATTGATAAAGATAAGATTAGAGAGAAAATTGAGGAGAATAAGAAAAATGCAGCAGCAGGTGGTGGAAAAAAATCTAAATTCCAATCAATGCTTCAAGAGCAATTAAAAGCTGCTGAGCAACAACGTAAGGAAGCTAAGAAATAAGATAAAACACTTATCATTTAAAGAGACTGTTTTCTGAAAAGAGAACAGTCTTTTTTTTATCCCAAATAAAAGGTAATTTTGCAATATGATTGAACAATATAAAGAAGCTCTTTTGGGCGATGATGATGATAGAGCAATTGAAGCTTCTGGCTGGTTTGCCAATCACATGGATGATGAAGCATTTTCTTTTTTAGAAGGTTTGTTGGCTTCTGAAGATGAATTTGTAAGAGATGTTGCTGCTGTGACACTTGCCAAAAGTGGAGATGAGAGAACAGTAGAACCATTATTTGAAGCAATTCATAAAAAGGAAAATGAAAATACTCGTGGAGTATTAGTAGGTTGCTTAGAGACTTTTGAAATTGACTCTTACTTTGTAGATGTTTTCAAGTTATTCTTATTTGGCAATTTTAAAGTTAGTGCATTTGCTTTGGATTTATTAAATCACAAAAGCTTTGACATTCGACAAAGAACACTCAAAAAAGCTTCAAAAGCATTACATCACTATTCTCATAATATTGGAAAAGATGATGAAGCTGCACAAGGAAAACTACAAGAAGGCACAGAGATTTTGAAAGAAATTGAAGAATTATTACAAGAAGAAGGGGAAGCATAAACTTCCCTTATTTTTTTGGTTTTATTCCCACAACCAACACATCATTAGTTTGGTCTGTGTTTCCTTTCCATTTCAAAAACTCCTCTTCTACCAAACGAGCTTGCTTTTCAAATGAATGTTTAGAGATATTATGTAAAAATTCTCTAAATCGCTTTTTCATATAACGTTTATCATTCGTTCCTCCAAATTGATCTTGGAAACCATCAGAAAACAAGTAGAACTGATCCATAGATTCCAAAGATAAGACTTGGGTTTTCATAATGCTTTTCATCATTTCTACCTACTCCCCTTCGAGTTGGTTTTATGTGTAATAATTCACCATCAGCAATACAATACATTGGATTTATTGGCTCCTGCAAAAGTTACTTCTTTGTTTACTGGACTGATTTTGACCAAAGCCATATCCATCCCATCTTGAGCCATTTCTTGTTGTTCTTGATTCAATGTTTCTCGAATCTTCTCATTCAAAGCCAATAAGATATTAGCAGGATTTGTTTCCTTCTTTTCATTAACAATCTCATTCAACATCGAATTTGCCATCATTGTCATAAATGCTCCAGGAACACCATGCCCTGTACAATCAATGGCAGTAATAATCAATTCACTTTCAATGGCTGAAAACCAATAAAAATCACCTGAAACAATATCTTTGGGCTGATAAAAAACAAAAGATTGTTCGAAATATTCTGAAATAGTTTGAGGCTCAATTAGAATTGACTCTTGAATTCTTTTTGCATAGGTAATACTTGCTGTAATATTTCCATAAGTATCTTCTAATTGCTCACTTTGTGTAGAAATTTGTTTTACTTGTTCTTCAAGTACAATGAAGTGATTTAAAGTTTTAGGTTTCATAACTGTATAACTGACTGATTTACAGCAAAACGCTCTTACTTTTAGTTAGATATTTATAGTACTAATCAAAGTAGATGTTAACTAGCTGAAATACAAGTATTTATTTGTGTTTTATCAATAAAACCTTAAATGACTTCAATGTTTAATTGTTGTGTTTTCTTATTATTTCGATAAAAAATAATAGCTAAAATTGAAGGAATGCAGAAAAACACGACAAACAACAAACTATACAACAAAGAGCGTCTCTGCTCTTTTACTCTAATAACCTCTTCTTCTTTTTCCTTTACTTTTTGTTTTAAAGCTTCTAATTGTTGTTTGACTACAATACTTGCTTCTTGTTCTGTGATGGTAGAGTCAGTTGAAATATTATTTGCAATTAGTAATGATTCTAGTGTTTCAATACGCTTCTTTAATTTGGATAAGTCTTTTAAAGAAACTCTTTTTTCATCTTCTAATTCTTCAATTCTTTGTTCGAGACTCTGAGATAATTGTTGAAGTTCTTTTTCTTTTTGATTTGTCTTTTCTTTTTGAGGAGTAGAGACAACT
>JAAEPT010000028.1 GCA_024232295.1 Cytophagales bacterium | reverse complement strand
TCGTGTCAGTCTTTAGGAAAGGATTACAAGAAATCAATCAAGTTTGCCATTCTCTTGAAAATTTCATTCAATATATTATCCAAAATTTGAACAACAAAAAATATTATAGACATCATCAAAACCCTTTTGTCCAGTAGTATGGTATTTTATATTTTTTTTGAGAAAAAGTCATGATTAAAAAAATACTACTTATTTCTCTCTTTGCTCTTGCATTATTATCATGTGAAAGTAATTGTCAAACTTGTACCCAATATCATACTATTCCATCAGGCTATTATACTCCTCCGACTGTTGGAGAAGTTAGAGAGGTGTGTAATCAGGAAGAAGCTGAGATGCTGGAGAGTTATTCTAACTCATATAACTATTGGGAATGTGATTAAACTAAGTATCAATAAATGTGCTTTTGATTTCCATAAAAAACTCTCAAGAATACTTTTAAAAGGTATTTTTGAGAGTTTTTTAATAACAGGTTCCTACATATAAGGCTGAATTTTTTTTGCCAAAGCATTGAAAGGAACTGCACCTGCTTGTTGCCATTCCATTTTACCATATTTATAAAATTGGAGCGTGGGAATGCTTCGAATATTTTTACTAGCAGCCAAACGCTGATTTTTCTCTGTATTGATTTTTACGATCTTTACCTTTTCTCCAAATTCCTCTTTGATTTGTTCTAAGATAGGAGCCATTGTTTTACATGGTCCACACCAATCAGCATAAAAATCTACTAATATTAAGGGATGACTTTTTATAAGACTATCAAATTTCATACTTTCCGTTTTTTACATTCTTAAGTTTAAGTAACAAATAGCCTTCAGAAATGTTCCATTTTATGAAATCTCTTCAATCACAAACTTTCTTCCATTCAAGTCAAAGCTCATGTTTTGTTCTTTTCCCTTGAGTAACTTACCAATAGGAGAATCCATTGAAATTACAAAAATTGATTGTTTTTCTACTTTCATAGACCCAATTCCCACAGCCAAATAAAAATACCCATTATTGGTTTTGACAAGGCTCCCAAGTCCAATGACTTGGCTTTTTTGCTTAGGGTTAATTCTTTTTACAAAGTCAAGCGTTTCTTTGGTTTCCATTAACTGAGCGGTTTTGTTTTCGATCTCAAGTTGCATCATTGCTCGTCCAGTCTCATACTTATCACCCATACTACTTTTTCCTTCTTCATTTGCTGAGTCTTGTGCAGAAGTGATACTATCGGCAATGACTTTTATCTTTTCTTCAATATTCTGAATACACAAGTTGTGAACGATTTCCTTCTTCATAGTTTTATTCTTTAATTCCTTTTACAATGCGGTCTTTACCTTGCAAATCCTGAATAATTTCAACCTGTTCAAATCCTTTTGATTTCATCATTTGAGCAGTTTCTTGTCCATAACTTTCATGGATTTCAAAATAAAGTTTTCCGCCTTTTTTTAGTGATTGTTGGGCAAGTTCCGTAATGCGAATGTAGAAAAGGAGTGGAGAGTCATTTGGAACAAAAAGAGCTAGATGAGGTTCATGATCCAATACATTTTTTGCCATTTCCTTTTTTTCTTCTTCCTTAATATAAGGAGGATTACTCACAATAATATCAAGTGATGGCAATGTTTTTAAATCTTCTGCAAGAATATCTTTTCTTTGAAAGTCAACATTTGTTTGATGAAGTTTATTATTTTCTTGTGCAACTTCTAGTGCTTTTTGACTAATGTCTAAGCCATATATTTGTGCTCTTTTTAACTTCGATTGGAGAGTAATCGGAATACAACCCGTTCCTGTTCCAATGTCCACAATATTTAATGCGTCTTGATTATTGGTTTCTGATAAGATAAGAGCGACCAACTCTTCAGTCTCTGGTCTAGGAATCAATGTGTTGGGAGAAACTTTGAAAGTATGACCAAAAAAATCTGCTTGTTGACTAATGTATTGTAGTGGTTCATATTGTTTCAATCGTTCAATTGCTTCTGAAAGTGATTGCTCTTTATTTTCATTCCATGGAATAGATTCATTATTCAAGATTTGAAACTGACTAATTTTGAATAAATCTTCAGTTAGCCATTGTGCAATGTTTTGAGCTTCACGTTCTTCATAAATCTCTTGAATTTGTGAACTAATTTGTTGTAGGATTTCTTGGGTTGCCTTATCAGAAGCCATATTTTTTTCACTAAATTTGGGTTTTACAAAAGTACGAATCTTATGGGGATAGATGAGCAATATATGCAAAAAGCCTTAGACTTGGCCATTTTAGGAAAGAGAGCAGTAAGTCCAAATCCAATGGTGGGTTGTGTGATTGTTTGTGGTGGAAAGATAATTGGAGAAGGATATCATCAATTATGTGGACAAGCTCATGCAGAAGTAAATGCCGTAAATAGTGTTGAAAATAAGGAATTAATCAAAGATTCAGTAGTATATGTGACCTTAGAACCTTGTTCTCATTATGGCAAAACTCCTCCTTGTGCAGAATTGCTTGTGAAGCATTTACCCAAAAAAGTTGTGGTTTGTAATCTTGATCCAAATCCCTTGGTGGCAGGTCGAGGAATGAAAATGCTAGAAGATGCAGGAATTGAAACTGTAACAGGAGTTTTGGAAGAAAAAGGACGAGTCTTAAATAGAAGGTTCTTTACTTTTATGGAAAAAAAACGCCCTTATGTGATTCTAAAATGGGCAGAAACGCAAGATGGTTTTATTGCTCGCGAAGATTATGACTCTAAGTGGATAAGTTGTGAAGAATCTAGAAAATTAGTACATCAATGGAGAGCAGATGAAGATGCAATTTTTGTAGGAACAAATACTGTAGCTTATGACAATCCAAGTTTGAATATTCGCTTTGGTATTGAAGGTAAAAACCCCGTACGTGTATTATTGGATAAAAATTTACGCTTAGATACTCAGTTGAATGTTTTTGATCAATCTCAAAAAACAATTGTTTTCACAGAGCAAAAAGCAGATAATCTTGATGATTTATTGTACAAGCAAGTATCTTTTAATGATTTTTTATTTGATCAAATATTAGAACAATTGTATCAAATGAAAATACAATCCGTAATCATTGAAGGAGGAACTCAAGTTCTTTCTACATTGATTGATAAAGAGTTATGGGATGAAGCTCGTGTTTTTGTAGGAAATAAAAAGTTTGGAAAAGGAATAAAATCACCAAGCTTGTTACTTTCTCCCACCAAAACGGAATCTATAACTGAAGATTTGTTACACTATTACTTTAATAGTTAGGGTATTAGTTGTAAATTACGATGTTAATTTTGAAATGAATTTTACCACTTTATATAAAATGAGTTTAAGACGTATTATTTACACACTTTTAGTCTGTTTCTTTTCCATTAATCACAGTATGGCAAATAGCTATGTTGTTAGTACAGTGGAAGAGCTTCAACAAGCGATTGAAGAGGCAAAGCAAGACCCAAATAGTCCAGATGATATTTCATTTGCAGAAGAGCTGGCAGGTACTACGCTGTATTTAGATGAACCACTTCTTTTGAATGGAAATATTACAATTGAGGGAGATATTCCTAATCAAGGCCAAGATGGTGGGCCAGATGTTGCTATTTCTACAAGAACTCAGCCTGGGGATTTTTCTACATACAAACCTTATGCTTTTCGTCTTACAGGTGGTAACAATCAATTAAAACACTTAGCTTTTTATAATGAGTTTCAAGAGACTGCTTCTTCAAATGAACTGATTGCAGTGCATATCCAGAAAGAAGGAAATGGAAATCTTATTGATGGATGTTATTTTGGACTTGATTTATCTGGAAGAAGTATTTATCCAAATGCAAATGTAGATGCTGATAGAGGAGGTATTGTAATACAAGGGGCTAAGACTATTGTACAAAACTGTATTATTGGTGGATATCAAGATGCAGAAAATGCAGAGAATTTTGGGATTTTAATTACAGGAGTTAATGCAAAAGAAAATGTAATTAAAGGAAATTATATTGGAGCTACTTTAGATGGAGCTTTAGTTGAAAATGTGATAGGTGTTCTTGTAGAGGAAGGTGCAGAAGGTAATGTGATTGGTACTCCTGAAGTTGGAGGAGAAAATGTAATAGCTTTAGGTCGTGCAGGAATAGGTTTGGTTGATGATATAAAGACTACTATCCTTAATAATTACATTGGAGTTAGTGTTGATGGTACCAAAGAACTTGTTGGTGGTAACAAGGAAGCAGGTATTTATATAAGAGAAGCCTCTATTGCTACAAAGATTGGTAACAATACGTATGAGGGAGCTAATTCAATATTAGGAGTTCCTTCAGGAATTTATTTTACAGGAAATCCAGAATCTGGTGTTTTTCCAGATGAAGCAGAGATAAATGGTAACTTTTTTGGAACAGTTAAATTTGCTGACTTCCCACCATTTGGTCGTGTAGTAGGTATTGAGTCTGGTGTGGTTTCAGATGGAGCCACTAACTTAACAATCAAAGGTAATGTTTTTGATAACCTTCAACTTTCTGGAGTTTATTTAGATGGTAACTATAATCCAATAGTAGGAACAGAGGTTTCTGGAAATATATTCACTGCTCAGAGTGTAGAAGTACAATTTATTGGATTCAATAGCACAGTAAATGGTAATATTGAATTTCCTGAAATTTCAAAAGTTGATGGTTTAACAATCGAAGGTAGTGCAAGACCAAATGCTCGTATTCAAGTTTACAATTATTCTTCACCTAATAGTCAAAATCCTTTTGCAGGATATTTAGAAGGAAGAGATGTAGTTGCAGATGCATCAGGAAAATTTACATTCACAGTTTCACAAGACGAATTAGACAATGGAACAATTGATAGACATTTTGCTTTCTTGCAAGATGAATTGGTAGATGGTAGATATAATACTTCTACTTTTAGTGAAGTGGTTACACTTTGTCCTGGTTTTGATAAGATTATTATTGCTGATGTAGTTGAGAACCCAACTATTGTTTGTTCTAATGAAATTACACTAGAAGTGGTTGATCCTAATCAACGATATACTTTTAATACTACATGGAAAAAAGCAAACTCTTTGAATGAAGGAATTAGTATTTTTTCAGTAACAGGCTCTTCATTTGCCACAGTTAGTACATCGGAAAGAGTAGCTGGTGAACTTATTCAAGTAAATGTTAGTGGAAATGGTAATTCTGAAGGATGTTCAACAGATCTTGAAATTGGTTTAGATTTTCTAAATTTCCCCATTGATATTAATGGACCTGATGAAGAATTTGTAACAACTCCAGACATCACCTTAACTGCTGTTGATTATCAAGAAACATATGCACAAGCAGGTTTTGGGTTTGATGATTTTTGGTTGGTGCCAGATCTTGGACCTACAACAACAGTCAATGAAGTATCTGAATCCCCTTCTACAGTAGAGATAAAAAATCTTAATGTTGGAGATAACTACATTGTACATAACATAGTTCTTGATGGAGCTCAATGTCAATATTTTGATACAGTAAACTATATTTACCTAGTAGAAGATATTCCTGTAGATGCAGGAGAAGATATTTTGTGGTGTGGAGATTATCGAGATAATTTTACCATGAATGCAAGTTATGCAGGGGTCGGAAAAATAGGTGAATGGTCTTCAAAAGATGGTAATATCTTCTTCCCAAATCAAAATGATATAAATAACCCTAAAGCAGAAATTTTTGGTGCATACCAAGGGGGAACTTATACTTTATATTGGACAATTTATGATGAAGGAACAGGAGATTCGTTAACATCTGATTCAATTGTGATCACTAACTTACAAGCCGAAGATTTTGGGCCTTACAATATTTCTGTTTGTGAAGAACCAACAATAGCTGTTGAAATCTTATTGTCACCAGCATTTCAAACATTACCTTTTACAAAAGTTTGGACTTTGGATCCAAGTAATGAGTCTACAGTACAGATTGATAAAATAGAAGCTTCTCTTGATGGGCAAGCTGATCAAAGAGCAATTATTTCAGGCTTTTCTCCAGATTCTTCTAATACTGTCATTTTTACAGCCACTTATCAAGATTGTCAAGTTATAAGAAGAAGAACTGTTGTTTCTAATTCTAACTTACCTTTTACAGCTGATATCAAAGGAGAGTCAAATATTACTGTAGATAATGATGTAACAAGCACTGAGATTCTTGTAAGAATTGATGATGGTGGTCTTTATGATGAAATTCAACTAGATGCCCTAAGTGCAAATGTTTTCTCTTCAGAGAATACCTCAGTTGTTACTAGTAAGAAAAATAGTCGTACCTATCTTATAAATGTTAATGACCTTCAATTAGGAGAGAATATTTTTGAAATTTCATTTTCTAGAGAAGGAAGTATTGGTGATGATTTTATAGGTGGAGGACCAAACTGTTTCGATTCTCGTCAAGTACGTATTGTTAGAAGATTAATTAAACAAGAAGTCGGTAATCAGAAACGATGTGGTGATGCACCTTTTACATTGAGTCATGATAAGTTATTAGCAGGACAAACAGGAGAATGGTTAATTGATGCAATGCCTACAGGAGCAAATGTTCAGTTTGTTGGCTCATCAAATGAATCTACAGTATCTATACAAGTTGACAAGACTGGAGATTATGAATTTATTTGGGCATTGACACAAGATGGGTTTACAGACTATGATACTGTTCAAGTAGCTGTTTCCTTATCTCCAGAAAACTTTTATGCACACCCAACAGAAGATACACTATATATTGTTGAAAAAAATAAAATTCAATTGAATGGGTCTGTTCATAGTGGTACATGGACTTCTCTTCAACCATCTGTTCGTTTTGATGGAAATGCTACAAAAACAAGCTCTAGGCTTCCAAATGCAACTGCAGAAAATTTAGCATATGGTTATACTACATTAATCTGGACTGCTGATGGTCTTTGTACTTTACGTGATACATTAACTGTAGGACGATTATATGAGGCTAGTGCAGGAGAAGATCAACAATTATGTATAGATAATACAATACTTTCTGCCAATACTACAGATGCCAAATCTACAGGAACATGGACAACTGTTAATCCAGGAGATGTTATTATTGATTCACCAAATGACCCTTTTTCTCTTGTTACTTTTACAAGAGAAGGAACATATGAATTGACTTGGACAGTAGTGAGTAATTCTGATCCTACCCTAACAAATAGTGATAAAGTAGAAATTGTAGTAAGTAAATTAGCACCAGTAAATGCTGGACCTAATTATTTTACCAACTTTAGTGAAATTGATTTAACAACAGCTTCTACTGTGATAAATGATGGTTTAGTTAATTTTACTTGGGAAAGTAGTAATCCCGAAGTTATTATCAGCTCTCCAACGAATTTAATTCCTAGAATTACATTCCTACAAGAAGGAGATAATGTTTTTAAATTAAAGGATAATGATCCTAATTGTCCAAGTGAAGATAGTGTGGTTGTTACGTATACTCGTCAACTTGATTTAGGAGAGGAAGAAGTAACTCTTTGTTTAGGAGAAAACTCTCAAGAAATAAAATTAGAAAATATACAAACTCCACAAGCTACTAGTTATAACTGGTATCAAGTGAACGGTGGTACAGGAGCTGGTAGTGTAATCATATCTAATAATACAGATCTATCACCTACTTTTTCAGTGAATTCTGGAGAAGAAGGCTCTTATAACATGGTACTACAAGTTTCTAATGGTAATAATGAGTTTGATTATGATACTATTCAAATGTCATTTGTAGCTGATGTTTCTTTTGAGTATATAGGAGATCTACAAGTAACAGGTGATACAGCTAATTTACAAGTTCAAAATTCAGATAATACAGCATTACAGTATATTGGACAGTGGACTTCGGAAGGTCAATTATTTTTTGATGATGAAAACTCAATGACTACTGTGGTACGAGGGTTAGAGTTTGGTGCTAATAATTTAATTTGGGCATACACTGAAGACTTAAATTGTGTGAAGGAGGTGTCTGTTGAAATTGAGAAAATATTGACTGCTGAAATTTCTGAAGGAGATTCATTAGTTGTATGTCAAGGCGAAACAATTGTTTTGAATGGACTTACCAATGCTCTCAATTTTGATTTTGTTGAATGGATAGATATTGCTAATAATTCATTAGGAACTGCTCCTATACTGACTTATTCAGTAACTACATCAGGTACATATGAGTTTGTTTATCGTGTTGGTACATCAAATGCAGGTACAGCTACAGATACTATTAAAATCATTGTACAACCATTTGAGGAGGCTTCTGTATTTGTTTTTTCACCGATAGTATATACTGACGAAGTAGATTTACAATCTGATAATACTATTTCGGGAGAATGGTCTTCTTTTGATTTTTCTTTAGCATTTGAAAATCCTTTTGCTCCAAACACTAAGGTTAGTAACCTACAGATTGGTCCAAATGATATTGTATGGAGAACAGGTATTGATACTGGTTGTATTGATGATGCATTAATTACAATTTTTAGAGAATTAGAAGTAAATGCAGGAAAAGATACATCAGGCTTATGTTCACCAGAATATACAATGACAGCTGATAGCATTAATGGTTTTACAGGTACATGGACAGTACTGACAACTGATTCAGATGTGACTATTGAAAATCCAAACAAAGCAAATACAAAAGTAACTTTTGGGGCTTCAGGAACAGTAGAGTTTGCTTGGACTTTCAATGAGAATGGTTTTCAGTTTACAGATAATGTGGTTATCAGTGTTGAAGATGTAGAAAAAGCAAATGCTGGTTTAACAATTACAACAGATCAAGATTTTGCTGAATTAGAGTCTATTGGTGATAATGATGATATAGAGTGGGTTGTAGAGAAAGGCACTGGTGTTATCTCAGATCTATCAAGTATTCAGACTACAGTTACAGGTTTATCTGATGGAGAAAACTTAGTGGTTTTATTAGACAAAGATAATTGTCCAACTTCTGATACTTTAAAGATTGTTTATACAGATAAAATATTTATTGCCAATTTAGATACTTTCAAAATTGATGAAGATGAGAATAAAGCACTTTATGATGTTTTAGGAAATGATATTCCATACACTGGAGAGCAAACTGACACTACTACTTTGGAGATAATAGAAACAGATATTCCTTCAACGAGTGGTACTGCTAGTGTAGTAAATGGACAAATAGAATATAAACCTCTCAAAAACTTCTTTGGAAAGGATTCTCTACTTTATCAAGTTTGTGGAACTGGTGGTGCATGTGATGTTGCTTATGTAGTTTTTGAAATTAGTCCAGTAGATGATAAAATCGTAGCGACTAATGATACAATCACTACAGATGAAGAAACGGAAATTTCTTTTGATGTAACACTTAATGATTTTGATATTGATGGTACTATTGATATCAGTTCTTTAGAAATTATTCAAGACCCTCTTCAATCAATATTAGTTAATTTTACAGATGGAAAATTGGTGTATACACCAAAAGATAATTTTGTAGGGTCAGATTTCTTAACTTATAAAGTATGTTCTGTAAGTCCAAATACTGTATGTGATACAGCTACTGTATACATCACTGTAAATAATGTTGATGATGCAATTGAAGCTGTTAATGATGAAGGAACAACTAGTCAAGATTTAGAGGTAAGAATTGATGTATTAGCAAATGATTTTGATGTT
>JAAEPT010000027.1 GCA_024232295.1 Cytophagales bacterium | reverse complement strand
ACATGATGAGGAAGAGGTCATTGCAACACTAATTTTATCTCCATCACTTAAGCTACTTGATTTAAAGGTTGTTCCTGTTTCTCCTGAACTCGTTCCATTTATTAACCAATCAAAAGTTGGTGTATTTCCACTTCCATCTTGTTTGGTAATTTCTACTTCTACTTCTTCTCCTGCACAAATTGTAGTTCCTCCCTTAGCTTCTATTTCTACAGTTGGAGTTACTTGTGTAGTTACATTAATTTCTACTCCATTTGAAGTAACTGTTGTTGGATTCACACATGCCAAATCTGAAGTTAATTCTAAAGTAATTGTCTCTCCATCCTTTAAATTACTCAAACTTAAAGTAGTAGCTGTTCCTACATCTCCTTGCTCTGAGGATTTCCACTGATAAGTTGGGAAAGAACCTTGGTTTTCTTCTTTGTCAATTGAAAAGTCAACAGTTTCTCCGTCACAAATTGTTGTTTTATTTGATGTAATAGTAATATTTGGAGTTAATGGTTGAGTGATAACCATAGAAACTTCGTTAGAATTTGCTGTGCTCTTGGTTACACATCCTTCACTCGAAGTTAACACTACACTTACCTTATCTCCATTTTTTAATGTATTTGATTTAAAAGTAGTTCCTGTTTCTCCTGAACTAGTTCCATTCACTAACCAATCATAAGTTGGGGTTGAACCTTCATTTTGTTGAACATCAATACTAAAATTAACCTCTCCTCCATCACAAATGGAAGTTTTATCTGAAGTAATGGTGATACTTGGTGTTAATTGAGAAGAATGATTAATGGTTATTTCATTTGAAGTAGCCTTATTAGTAGTGGTACAACTAGCATCTGAAGTTAATGTTACACTCACCTTATCTCCATCACTTAAACTACTTGATTTAAAGGCTGTTCCTGTTTCTTCTGAACTCGTTCCATTCACTAACCAATCATAACTTGGACTACTTCCTTCATGACTTTGAGCATCGATACTAAAATTAACCTCTCCTCCTACACAAATGGAAATTTTGTCTGAAGTAATGGTAATACTTGGAGTAACTCCTGTGGTTATGCTTATTTCTACTTCATTTGATATTGCTGTATTTGATATTGTACAAGAAGCATTAGAAGTTAACTCTAATGTAATTTTTTCTTTGTCAACTAAATTACTTAAACTTAAAGTAGTTCCTGTCCCCAAATCTCCTTGTACAGAAGACTTCCATTGATAACTTGGATTACTTCCTTCATTGCTTTGAGCATCTATGCTAAAATCAACTTTTGTTCCTGAACAAATCACTGTCTCACTTGCTTGAATACTAATAGTTGGTATTAGTGGACTTGTTGTTGTTAGTTTTACAGTTTTAGATGTTGTTTCTGAACCACAATCTTCAGTTACAACTACAGAATAATCTCCTACATCAGTATTTGATACACTTGCAATTGTCAATGTAGCTTTGGTCTCTCCTGATAATTTTGTTCCTCCCTTATACCATTGATATGTTAAATCATCTCCAGATGCTGATACTGAAAAAGTAGCTTCTTCACCAACACAAATTGTTACATCTTGAGGTTCTGTATCAATTATTGGTTCATCACAATTTGATCCACACTGATTTTTTAATTTAATTTCTTTCTCTAGTGGACACAATTCTGTTGGATCTGTACTAGCAATTGCTTTTACTTTGTAAGTAGTAGTAGCAGTTTGTGTCACAGAAATTTTACTAGTTGTATCAGTATCTACTGAAGAAGTATTTGGTGTCCATGTAAAATCAAAAGTAGGTAATGCTTGTTTGCAAGTTGCTGTTGTTGTATAAACAATGGTTTCACCTGGAGACTTATAACTACCTCCCAATGGAATTGTGGTTTCATTTCCTTCTGCATCTGTTAGTACATAATTAAATTTACCTAGATTACTAACAGTACCACCTGATTTTATCGCAAAAACAGTTAAATCAATTTTATCTCCTTTGTTCACATCAAAATTAAAATCTTGCAGAGTACAGGCTCCTCCTGAAGTTGAACCAACAGGATTAACTTCTAATCTTTGCACATCATTGACTAAAACTTTTGGATGTGCACCACTATTTCTCTTCGTACCACCTGAAGTAGTTGATTCCCAAACATTTCCCCAACATTTACCTGTACCATCAGCAGTTCCAGTAATTTTAAAATTATAAGTACATGTTGATGGAGGATTTCCTGTAGCTTTCGCTGTTACTGCAAATTTATCACAAGCCAAACTATCTTTAATCAAATCCATTTTATAATAGAAAGGAACTTGCTCTGCAATTGTTACAAAAGTATTTGCCTGACAAGTTGCATCATTTGGATCTATTACTTTAATGGTATAAGCCCCATCTTTAATATTTAAAATACTTGATGATTTTTGCGAAAGAACAGTATCACCTCCAATTTCATAAGTATAATTTTTACTACTATTATAACTTGTTCCAGAAAGTGTTACATCGATTTTTCCATCTTCAAAACCTGTACAGGAATTTTGAGTAATTGTAGCTTTTGCACTCAAATCACAATTACTACAATTTTCGATTTCTACATATACTGGACATTCAGATGCAATAGCACACCCCTTATCATTAGTTACAACAACTGAATAAAAACCTGTTTCTTCTGCATATAAAATATGTTGTTCAGCATTAGAATTTGTAATGTCCTTATCATCTTTTTTCCATTGATATGTATAATTATTTCCTACTGTAGTTTCTAACTCTACTTTTATTCCTTTACATACTTTTGTTGGTGTATTAGCCTTTAGATCTACAACAGGACCAACACAACCACTACACCCCCCATAACCATTTTGAGTATTTAAAATACTAGTCATAGGATCATCATAAGGCATTGCTAAAATGAATGCATCTAAGACAGGACCAAATTCATAGCGAAAAGATACAGTTCCATTTTTGTCTTTATCTTGTGTATTGAAAACAGCTTGTACTTTTGACTTGATTGAAGCAACTTCTGTTGCAGATAATTCAGGATACATAATAAATACTTCATCCATGTAAAAATCCATCAATTTCCAGTCAATATCATGATCATACCAATTATGCCACTCATTATTGGGACTTCCTCCTGTATATTTTTTTGATAAAACCTGTGCAGTTCTTTTGAGAGAATAAGGATACGTATATTGAAAAGCTCCATCAGCATAGACAAAATCAGTTTGTGCTGCTGAGTTAGCACGGTTGGCTGCTGATAATGGTTCTTTTAATCCTGCGGCTCCATATCCTTTATTATAGTGAAGAGCATTCCAAACATCTGCAGCAAATTCATCAGTTGCGATTTCAAAAAGTTCTAAAGGTTCATGTCCTTTTCCATGTTCATAAAAACGAACTCCTAATAAATCATAATGTACTTTACTAATTGCTCCACGAATAAAATTATCTCCTGATATATAAGTCTTATAAGTTGATTCTTGATGACGATGAGGCATATACTCTTTTAACCAAGCATATCCTGGATGAGACAAATGAAAACAACCATCAGGTTGAGGTGTGGCTCTATATTCACCATTTACACCATCTAAAGGATGTTTTAAGTCCGCATAACACGACCAATCTAAATCAGGAGCACAGTTAAAAAATGATTCTTGAAGTGCTGTTGCAAAGAATACATGTTTATTATAATACTCTTTTCCTAGAGTATTTCTCATCAATTGCCAAGCATGAATAGAAGCAATTGCCCATTCTGGTCGATTACAAGGAACATAAACATCTCTTGGAGCTCCTCCCCAAAATGCACCAAAACCATTTGCTTCTGCTTGAATTCGTCCTTGTCCAAATTGTATCTCATCTACATACATATAACAGTCAGGACTGAAATAGCGAACTGTTGGATAAGCTGGGCAGTTTTTTGGAAAGTCTCCACTAGATATTTGTGCCCATACATGAAAAAATGTAAAGACTATTAGGTAAGTAAATGTTACTAACTTTTTCATTTTGGATATTACTATACTTGTATTACCTTTTATTATGACAAACCTTATAAAGGTAACCTCCATTTATTTAAATAATTTTATTGTAAGATTTATAACATCAATCAAGCTATTTATATATTCAACAGATTTTAAACGAAAAAAGGTATCGACAGTTGTTGATACCTTCCTAATTAGTTTATTACTGTATAATTATTTGATTATATGCACTTCACCTTTTAGTGGAACATTCAACTCACTTGCTTCGGAATTTAATTCAATAATATAATAATACACTCCTACTGGTGTTTCTTTTCCATTGTACTTACCATCCCAAGGATTTTCTGCATAGTTTGCAAACGTTTCATATACTTTTTGTCCCCACTTCGTAAAGATTTGAACTCTTGCATTTGGATAATCCTCAATGGATTCAATCTCCCATACTTCATGAGCTCCATCTCCATTTGGGGTAAAGACATTTGGTATTTTCACTCGTTCTACTACAAGTACTGAGGCTGGTACACTAGTATTGCAATTTTCTTCTTCATTCCAAGCAACTACATTATAAATAGTACTTTCTGTTGGAACAAAAGTATAACTAGATTCAATACTCAATACATCTCCACTTGTGGTTTGCCAACGAATATCTGTTCCATTTACTACAACTGTCTCAAAGGTAACACTTTCTTCTTCTAACACTGTTTTGTTGTGATCTCCTCCAACTACAATTGTTGGCTTTGCTAAAACCTCAATCTCTACTTCGTCTGCATCTAATCCACAAACGTCATCTGTGATCTGAACTTGATACTTCCCTGCTTGTCCTTTTTGAATAGCATCTAATGCATATGTTTGAGTACCTTCTCCAAGCACAACTCCATTTCTTTTCCACTCAATTTTCGGATTAACTGTTCCTAAATTATAATAAGCTTCTAATTCCACTTTTGCTCCTTCACATACTTTTGTCTCTGTAACAACAAGCTT
>JAAEPT010000026.1 GCA_024232295.1 Cytophagales bacterium | reverse complement strand
GCTGCAGTGCTGTAATTGTACCAAGGGTTCTCACTCGGTCTGAGTATACAAAATAAAAACTGTTATGTGAATGAACTTAATGCTACTAAATTGTTAATGATATTGGTTTTAAATATATCCAGTGAAAATTTACGAGAACACACATATTGAGGAGAAACCATATTGATGTAGCAGTTGTGAGAAGGAGTTTGAGAGTGCCTGGTACCTTGGAGCAACATAAACAATCACACTAGAGAGAGAGCGCAGCAATGCTGTAATTGTAACCAAAGGAAAACTATTTCCAATGTTTTAGATTCATGATTAATTGATATTATAGTGTAATTCGAGGTATAGTGATGCTAGCAAAATTATAAGACTCTTTATAAAATTATAGCACCTGGATTATGCAAGAATACTCAGTGGAGAAAAACCGTGTTAATTATTTTTGAAGGGCCGAAAATTTAATAATCATACGGAAATTCCACAGTAGAGAAAGCACTCCAGTGTAGCCATTTGCACAAGTATCTCAAAATATGCAAGAATGCTCATTGGAGAGAAACTATGTTAGTGTAGCTAGTGTGGAAAGGCCTTTGGAAGTGCCCAAAGTTTAATTTTCATATGAGTATGCACACAGAGGAGAAGAGAGGCCGCACAGGTGCAGCCTCTGTGACAAAGCTTTCATAACACCATGTAAATGCAGCCATTGCAAAAAAGATCCCGAATAGAGTTAGAGGATAGTGATTGTCCCCATGCAGAAAAAAAAACGTATATCAGTTCACACAGGTGAAAGGCAATTTCAGTGTAATTTTTGTAACAAAGATTTTTCTCGAAATGATTTCTTGAATGAACATGTTAAGATACATACTGGAGAAAAGACATTTCAATGTGAAATTTGTAAGAGAGCCTTATCGCAACACAGTCACTTGAAAAGACATGCTTTGATACATACTGGAGAATAGCCATTTCAGTGTAATTTTTGTTACAAAGATTTTTCCCGAAATGATCTCTTGAAAGAACATGTTAAGATACATACTGGAGAAAAGCCATTTCAATGTGAAATTTGTAAGAGAGCCTTTTCGCAACACAGTCACTTGAAAAGACATGCTTTGATAGATACTGGAGAAAAGCCATTTCAGTGTAATTTTTGTAACAAAGATTTTTCCCAAAATGATC
>JAAEPT010000025.1 GCA_024232295.1 Cytophagales bacterium | reverse complement strand
TGAGGCTGGACAAACACCATTGCTAATCACCCATTTTCCTTCATATTTTTGTCCTCCTTGTAAATTAGTTAGTTCACTTCCTCCATCATTTTCATCTTTTACGGTTCCACCAGTAGTACTTCCCGCTGTTACCCATTTTCCTGTTCCAATCACAGGAGTATTTCCAGATAAGAATATTGGGTCTTTAATACAAAGCTTAGCATCTGTAAATGCTATTTTTGATTCAGTTGGTAAATTATCAATTTTTGCAGAGCCTTCAACTACATCTGAATCACCACATTTATTTTGTGCTTGGACTCTAATTGTAATTGTTTTACTTGCTTCAGTTGCACCAAATGTAATTTGTTGTGTTAATTGTGCATTTAAAGGATTTGATGTTCCTGTTAAGAAAATAAGGTTTGTTGGATTGGCAGGGTCTGTAGCTGACCATCCATAACTATCAACTGTTCCTACGAATCCAGTCAATTCTAATGTTTGTTGTCCAGTGTTGTTTACACACACAGGATCAATGGCTGTAATACTTGCATTTGAAACATCTGGAACATTATCCCAGTTCAAAGTAGCACTTAAATCTACTGTTCCAGGACAGTCACCTGATATAGATACTTTTACATCTCCACTAGTTCCTGATGCTACATTACTTCCTACATTCAATTTAATAGAAGCTCCTGAACCATTTTGTGTTACTCCTGTTGGCATTGTCCAATCATACACAGGATTTGTTCCTGTAATACCTGTTACTTCAAATACTAAACCTGTAGAATCTGCACAAACATTTCCAGTTGGTTGTGTTAAACTTCCACCTGCAATTGGCTCTAAACGTGTAATCTTAACCTCATCCTTAGTCTCTCCGCAACTATTTGTAATTGTCCATACAAAAACATTATCACCAAATCCTAGACCTGTTACTTTGGTTGTTGGATTTGTATCATCAGCAAAATTACCTGATCCACTCTTCACTGTCCATTTTCCAGTTTCTCCAGTAGCTAAAGAATTTCCTTGTAAATCATACTCTTCTGTACATAAATCTGTTACATCATCACCAGCATCTGCAGTCGTTGGAGCTGGCAATGCAGTTAGTGTTACAGTTGATACTTTCGCACAACCAATGTTAGTTGCCTTGTCTTTATCAATCACAACATGTGTATAATCTCCTGCATCTGCTGAAGTCAATCCTGTAAGATTGCTGATTTTAGTAGCATTCAAAGGATCAGTTGTTCCATCTTTTACCCAAAATGCAATAAAGTTGGTTGCTGTTGTTCCAGACTCATACTGAACATCAACACTTAAATTAGATTGATCACCTGTACATAATTCTTCTTTTGTTGCTGTTACAGTAACAGATTTTGGTGTTAAACAACACTGTTCTGCTTTTATCGTTACAGCAACTGGTGCACATGCCTCTGTCTTTTTGAAAGTAAGTTGTTTAAAAGGGCCATGTGTTTTTCCATTACCTGAATACCCTGTAATATTTACATAATCTTTTACAGAATACAATGCAGGCCCATTTCCAGTCCAATCAGGAGCTGTTTGTGCTCCTCCACCTCTTATAAAAATTCTATATTTACCTGCTGGTAATACTGCATTTACATTAGCTACTGAATTTGACTTAATGTTAAAAGGACCATATGTTTTGCTATCTCCTGTTGTCAAATTTTTAATTTCAACATTTCTATTTTGAGCTCCTGTTAACCAAGAAGGAATTGTAGCTTTAACTGATGCCAAAAGTACTGTTTGAAGTACTGTAATGTTTGTGTAAGAACCAGCAGCGATATCTGTTGTTCCTGTATTATTCCCAATTGATCCGCCGGATATGTTAGAAGTGGTTGCATTTTGCATATATAGTGTTTGATCCCCTGTTGTTCCTGCAGCAGGTGTCCAATCTACAGAAGTTCCTTCTCCAATTACAGTATTACAATCTTTATCTTCACACCATTTCCATTTTGTATTCTGGTAAGCCAAAGTAGATTTTTCTCCACCCCCATCACAATATGTTAAATTAGTTGGTGGCACTGGTAAACTAGAAGTCACTTTACTTGTTCCACTTGCTTTACAATTTGGATTGGAAGGTAAACTTACGTTCGCTGTATAATCACCTCCAACATTTGCTAATTGCTCATTGGTTGTACTCTTTGTAGCACCTGCTGGCACAGTCCAATTATGAACCAATCCTGCTTCTGTTCTATTTGTATTAAGTGTTACTTCTGCTGGGTCACATAAATCTGCTGCAGGAAGAGTTACTTCCAAATCCTCAGTCACCACAAGTGAAGCATTCACAGTACAACCATTATTTGCTATGTCAACAATACAGGCTCTATAGGTACCTGGTTCAGTGATATTCGGAGCATCTTGGTTAGCGAATGCTGCAACCTCAGTTTGAGAAGCACCATCACCTTTAAACCATGTGATTGTCTTACCTGTCGGTCCTAAATTTGTTCCATTGTCTTTCTTTACTTGTGCAGTATAAGCATTATTATTGTAACACAAAGAAACTTCCTCTTCATCAAATTCAGCCTCATAGCTTACAAATGTTTTAATTTTTTGACAACCATTGATAAAAGAAATATCATCTATTATGAAATCGTCATTACCAGTACCTCCTGCTGGCTCACATTCAATAAATATTTTTGCTGTTTTTGCATTAGAAGGTGTATCATAAACACCATTAAACTGTTGCCATTGCATTATTGGTGGAGCAATTGGTGCAGAACCAAGTGTTTTTTGTTCTATCAATGTTCCTCCAGCATCATATGATTCTACTCTAAATCTCAATGTAGGTGTAGCTGAACCTGCATATAATGCAAACCAAGCAGAAAAATAGTACTTTTGAGAAGAATAAACATCCACATTTTGAGCCCATACCGTCTTAAATCCAGATTTTCCATCAAAATCAACGATCAAAGAAAATCCTTTATCTGTACCTGTTGTATGATCTTTATATGTTGCTGCATTTGCATACATCCCATAAACAATTTGATTTCCTGCACAACCAGGATTAGTCATTTTTTCAACACGACCAACACCATATTGATTAGCCATTCCCCAATCACAAAACCCTTTAGCTCCATGCCATTTTCCAGCATACTGTAAATCACTTTCAAAATCAAACTGATCACCAGGAGTAAAAGTGTGACTAGCAGTTGTTACTCCTTGGTCGGGACCAGGTAAATAACCTGCTTCAAAATCTCCATTTCTTACTGCTTCCTTTACTGGTGTACCTGCACACTTTTCATCTTGAGCATAAGCTTCTAATGAAAGGAAAAACGATGTTAGTCCTAACAGGGAAACTAGTATGTTCCGTAAAATCCTTATCATATCAAATTCTAATTTATTTTAATAGTGTTTCTCATTAATCATTTCGTACCAATAAATACTATAATACCGTATACTGGTAACCTCAAAAATACATCTTTTTTCAACAACTTATCAACTTTTAAATTGTTTTCTTCTTACTTTTTGTCAAAAAAATCCTATTTTTCAGAAACATGGACAACTTATCTTTTATAAATTCATTAAAATCACTTCTTCAACAGAAAATTATATTTGACGAAGAAGAAATATTTGCTAGTTCTCCTTACAATGAAGAATTTAGACAAAAAGAATTAGAAAAAAATACACCACGAAAAAGTGCTATTTTAATTTTATTATATCCTAAGGACGAAATTTTACACACTGTACTGATGTTAAGACCTCAATATGAAGGAAAACACAGTGGACAAGTAAGTTTTCCTGGTGGAAAGAAAGAACCAGAAGACATTAATTTACAAGAAACTGCTTTGCGTGAATTTTCTGAAGAAATGGGTGTATCAGTAGATAAAACACAAATCATTGGAAAACTTCAAGAAGTCTATATCCCTCCCAGCAATTTTTTAGTAACTCCTTACATTGCTTATTTACCACATTCTCCAACTTTTTTTCCAAATGATTATGAAGTTGCTGAACTTATTGAATTTCCTATCCGTATGCTGTTAGAGGAAAACATAATCAAGAAGAAAACAATAAAGTTTTCAGCAGAACAACAATTTAAAACACCCTATTTTGACATACAAAATCAATTCGTTTGGGGCGCAACCGCTCTAATATTAAGCGAATTACGTTTATTTTTAAGAAAATGTATTGAAGAAATGAAATAAGAACGATAATATTCTTTCGTTACTTATCTTTCATTATTTGTTCAACTTCTCTTAAATTAACAAATTATTTATTCACTGAAAAAGGTATATTTTATGAAACATATTTTCTTTTCGACATTTTTACTACTTTGTTCTTTATCTGTATGGGCTCAAATACCTACTGATGAAGAAAAAATTGAAAATTATAAAGAGGTCTTGACTCTCAAAAAGGACCATATTAATGCTAATAAAGAGCTGAGACAAAAAAAAGAAGATTCTTTGGCTACCAAAAAAGCTGAACTCAAAAAGCTTGAAGGTGAACTAAATGTGAAAAATGACTCTTTGACAGCTATAAAATCACGACTTGAAAAAACTGCCACAACATTAACTTCAAAAAATGAAAAATTAAAAAAGAAGCAAGAAGAACAAAAAACAACAAAGGCTGACTTAGATGCGCTTAAACAAAAACGTAAAACTGATCAAGAAAAGTTATCTAATGTAACTACAAAATTAGAAGCTGATCAAAAAGAACTACAAGTTCAACAAAAACAATTAGAAGAACATAAAGCTAAAAAAGCTACAGTTGATGAAAAAATCACTACTAACGAATCTTCTTTTAATAGTAAATCCCAAGAAATTGCTAAAAAACAAGCTAATCTTAATAAAACTCGTCAAAGTTTAGGTGTTAAAGAGAAAGAATTAACTGCATTAAAGGATAAAGAACAGACAATTAATGTAAATATTAGCACTGCTAAAGTTGATGTTGATACTAAATATCAAAAAGTTTCAGATCTTAGTAATAGCATGACAAATTCTAGTAGCTCTTTATCAAAGCAAATGACTGCTTTGGCAGAAGTTAATAAAAATTTAAGTGCTAAAACGAAAAGCATTCTAGATATTAGAACACAGATTGAAGGACAAGAGCAAAAATTAAAGAATAGTAATTTAAGCAAGGAAGAAGTTAAGAGTATACAAGGGACGATCACTGCTTTACGTTCAAAGCAAACAGGCTTGCTTTCTGAAATTTCTACATTGAATAATAAATTAAAGGCAATTGCTACTGAGAATGAGTCTATCATTACGAACCTTCAAACTTTAGAAAAACAAAAAGGAACAGCAATTACTGATCTAAACACAGCTCAAAGTAAATTAGCAAGTCTTAATGCTAAGAAGAAAACATTAGATGCTGATATTAAAAAAACAAGTGCGGAAGTTAATCGTCTTACACAAGAAGAATCTACTTTACAGGCAAATTTACAACAATTAGATGCTGATCTTGCAAAATTAAAAACTGAAAAAGTTGAGTTAAAAAAAGAACTTGATTGGGTAACAGCAAAGTATAATGCAGCAAGTGATAAGGTTGCAACATTAAAAACAAGTATTAGTCAAGGAAAACAAGAAAAAGAATCATTAGAAGGTACTATTGCTTTAGATAATGAAACAATTAAAAATGATGAAAGTACTTTAAATGATCTAAATCAAGAAATTCCTGCTTTAAGTACAGAAATCAAAAACTTAAATGCTACACAAACTTCTCTAAATCAAAAAGAAAAGACTACTAATAATGAAATCGAGGTGCTAGAGAAGAAAATTGAAGAACTAAAATTAGTCAACAGTCGACTTGAAAAGGAATTAATCCCTTTACGTGCTAGTGACAATATTGCTAAAACTTTATTTCAAGGAATTGATTTTGGATTACAAGGAAATTACAAAAGTGCTAACTCTAGTTTCAAAAAAGCATACTCTCAAGAACCTAAAAGCAAAGATGCTTACTATCTAGCAGGTTATACAGAATATGTCCTAAAAAATTATAAAGAATCAGTTAATTACCTTTCTAAAAGTATTTCTGCAGATAGTACTTATTTTGATGCATTCTTTCTAAAAGCATTAGTGAACGAATCACAAGGTAATTATTCTGGGTCTGTTGAAGATTATACTTCCATAAGTAATTTAGATGGTAATAATGTGAAAGCTTATGAGCAAAAAGGACGAATTCTGAACGATTTTTTGATGGAATTTGATTTAGCTTGTACGGTTTGGGATAAGGCAATTAAATTGGGCAGTGAATATGCTACTAAAAGAAAAGAAGAAACTTGTAATATTCCTTTATCTGAACGTAAATATATTATTGCTCAAATCACAAAGAAAACGACAGATGATGGTTATGGTTTTTCGGAAACAAAACCTATTTCAGTAGGATTAAAAGAAGATCAAGAAGATAGAGCCAATCGAAAAGCAAATATGTCCTCTTATTTAAGCTTATTACGTGACGCAAAAGGACATCCTATTACTTTTAGACGTATTCGTAGTTGTTGTCCTTATGAGTCAAAGTCAGAATTAGCAATTGATGGAATGGCATTAGTTGAAGAATTTCAAATTACATATCGTGATGATAGTGGTAAAAAATACACAAAAATGCTTTATTTAACCTATTATGAATACAATAAACCTGCTGTTCCTGTTGGTTTAAAAACTAATTTCCCCATTGGAGATTAATAAGAAAGCCGTTTAAAAAACGGCTTTTTTTATATACTTTTCTGTAATAATATTAACCTATCATCTGTTTTATCGTTTAGTTTACTAAATAATACTTCCTAACAATAAATTACCATGAAACATTTTATAACCACTTTATTTTTTTCTGCTGTATTAACTTCTTTTGCTCAGAATATTGTCCCTAATACTGTTTTTGTGAAACTAAAAGAAGAATACGCTCAGTACTTTAACAAAAATAATCGCATCCAAAGTAATAATACTTTCTCTACTATTGGCTTAAACAAGGTTGTACCAATGTTTCCTACAAATAGAAATAATGAAAGACGAAAACCAACAAGAATAGATCGTATATACGAATTAAAGTTTGAATATGATGTTTATGAAGCTATTGAACTTTTAAAACAAGAAGGAGTATTTGAGGTAGTAGAACCTAGTCCTGTTTTTGAAGTTCTTTATACACCAAATGACCCACTTACTACTTCTGGAATTAATCAAATTAAATTACATGATTTTTATGCTGCTTGGGATATTGAAAAGGGAGATACAAATGTAGTAATTGGAGTTGTTGATAATGGTTTTAATTTTAATCATGAAGATTTAGAAGGTAATGTAAAATATAATCCTTTTGACCCTGTAGATGGCATTAATAATGAGGGAGATCTATTTAATAGTACTAAAGACCTTCCATTGATTGACAATTACCGTGGATGGGATATGGCAGACTGGGATAATGATGCCACTGGAAAACATGATCATGGGACAAACGTTGCTGGTGTAGCTGTAGCAATTGGTGATAATGGTAAAGGAATTACAGGAACTGCTTATAACTGTAAATTTCTTCCTATTAAAGCAGCTCCAGATAATAACCCCACAGCTATTACACATGGTTATCATGGATTATTATATGCTGCAGAACAAGGTTGTCAGGTTATTAATTTATCATTTGGAAGTATCTTAACTGAAGACTACTTTGTGATTCAAAATGAAATTGTAAATTATGCTGTTTTCGATTTAAACTCAGTCGTAGTGGCTGCTGCAGGAAATAGAGGACGACAAGAATATGTATATCCTGCTTCTTTTGAAAATGTACTATCTGTAACAAGTTTAGCTAATGATACTACAAAGTTAACTTCAGCAACCTATAACTATCATGTGGATATAATTGCTGCAGGCTCAAGTTTACAAACTCCCTCTTCAACAACTGGTACAGACAACTATAAACATGATTCTGGGTCATCTTTATCTACTGCAGTCGTAAGTGGTGCTGCTGCCTTACTACGCTCAAAACACCCTGAATTATCTGCTATGCAAGTTATGCAGAGATTACGTGTAAGTGGAAATGTAATAGACACTATGAGTAAAAACATTGCTTATAAAGATAAAATTGGAAGAATGTTGAATCCTGTTGCAGCCCTAACAAATGATTCAATTCCTGCACTGCGTACACTTTCGATTAAAACAGATAAATCAAACAATAATATTTCTAATGAAGGAGATTTTGTACAACTAAATCTATCCATTACAAATTACTTAGCTCCTTCTAAAAATGGTAAAGTGACTATTGAACAGATAGAGGGTGATTTTAATTTAGTTGATAGTACTATTTCATTAGATGATATTCCTACATTAGGAACAACAACACATGAAGATAATCCTTTTAGAATATATGTTCCTGCTAGCAGTCAAGATAGTTTAATGTTTTTAATGAAAATAAATTATACTGCTGATAATGGATATGTAGATCATCAATATGTTAACCTTAAACTATTCCCTACAGTAATTTCTTCTCAGGAAGCTACCACTATTAGTAATGAAAATATTCAAAATGTAGTATATCCAAATCCATTCTCAAATGTAATTTACTTAAGTCTTGATGAACAATTAATGAATCAATCTGTTGACTATGTAATTCACAACACACAACATCAGAAAGTTTTTGAAGCTAAAGGTATTGTTACAGATATACATCAACAAATTGATTTATCTTCTTCAAATCTTCCTAAAGGAGTGTATATTTTAACTATTAAAAATGGTTCTTTTACAGAACACTACAAGCTTATAAAAGATTAAACATTGGAGAAACAGGTCACTGCTGAAATTATTTCTATCGGAGATGAAATTCTGATTGGACAAATTTTAAATACAAATGCTCAATGGATGGGCAATGCTTTGCATAAAATCGGAATTTCAACTTCTTTTATTACAACCATTGGTGATGATGCCCAAACGATTTTTGATACCTTAAAAATTGCTGAAAATCGTGTTGATATTATTTTGATTACAGGTGGTTTAGGTCCAACTAAAGACGATATCACCAAAAAAGTACTTGCAAAGTATTTTGACTCGGAAATGATCATGAATCAAGAAGTACTTGAACATGTTACCAAACTTTTTGAATCAAGAGGAAGAGAAATATCAGAAATTAATAAATTACAGGCTCTTGTTCCTGAAAAATGTGAAGTACTCAAAAATTCACTTGGAACAGCTCCTTGTATGTGTTTTGTAAAAGATAATAAAGTTTTTGTTTCTATGCCTGGAGTTCCTTTTGAGATGAAAAACATCATGCAAGAAGAAGTCTTACCTAAACTCACTAATTTCTTTCAAACACCTTATATTCAACATCGTGTTATTCAAACAATTGGTATGGGTGAATCTACTCTTGCCGAAATTATTGCAGATTGGGAAAATGAACTTTACCAAAATGATGTAAGCTTGGCTTATTTACCATCTCCTGGTATGGTCAAATTACGACTAAGTATGAAACATCCTGATGAAAATCATGTTGACTCTACCTTAAAGAGACTAGGTGATCAACTGTATGATCTAGTTCCTGAATATATTTTTGGAGAAGGTGATGATATTTCTATTGAACAAATTGTTGGAGAAATTCTAACTGAAAAGGGTATCAATATTGCTACTGCTGAAAGTTGTACTGGGGGTTACATTGCCCATTTATTAACCTCTATTTCAGGAAGCTCTACTTATTTTAAAGGAAGTATGATTGCTTACAGTAATGAAATTAAAATAAAGGAGTTAAATGTTTCTGCTGATACACTGAAAAGAGAAGGAGCTGTAAGTCAAGAAGTGGTTATTCAAATGGCTGAAAACATCCGTAAAAAATATAATACTTCAATTGGTGTTTCATGTAGTGGAATTGCAGGACCAAATGGAGGAACACTGGAAAAACCTGTAGGTACTGTATGGATTGCTTATAGTGATGAAGATAAAACCATCAGTACAAGATTACAACTCACCAAAAAACGAGATTTAAATATTAGATTAACTGCAATTGCTATTCTAAATTTAGTAAGAAAGGAACTCACTCTAGTAAATTATTGAAAATAAAATAGACGTTTTATAGCATCTAAATAGGAATTTATAATAAATTTGTAAGGACTTAGGCAGAACAAAATTAACGATTCATGGCTGTTGTAGAAATGTTGATGCCCAAAATGGGAGAAAGTGTAATGGAAGGTACTATTCTTTCATGGCTTAAAACTGAAGGTGATATTATTGAAGAAGAAGAATCAATATTAGAGGTTGCTACTGATAAAATTGATACGGATATCCCCTCTCCTTATACAGGAACACTCAAAGAAATTATAGCACAAGAGGGTGATGTTGTTCAAGTAGGTAATGTCATTGCTTTGATCGAAACAGATCAAGAAATTGAATCAGATACAGACTTTTTATTGGATGATGATTCTGAAAGTTTATTAGATGAAAATACGCAAGAAGAAAAATCAACAAACACTGTAGGTGATGATGCAACTGTTACAAATTCTTATGATAAAAGCACTCGCTTTTACTCTCCCTTAGTAAAAAGTATTGCAAAAAAAGAGAATCTTTCTCTTGAAACATTAGAAAGTATTCAAGGTTCTGGTCGAGATGGACGTGTAACGAAGAAGGATATTTTAGCTTATATCAAAAATAAAAAAACTTCCAATAAACCTTTTGCAATGGACTTATCAGCGAAAAAGTCACTTTCTGCTGATGCCGATATTATTGAAATGGATCGTATGCGTCAGATTATTGCTGAACGTATGGTGGAGTCTAAACGCATTTCTGCACATGTGACTTCATGGGTTGAGGCTGATGTAACTAACATTGTTTATTGGAGAAATCGAAATAAAAATAAATTTAAAGATGAGTATAATACCATATTAACATATACTCCTATCTTTTTATCAGCTGTTGCCAAAGCCTTAACAGATTATCCAATGATGAATATTTCTGTAGATGGCAAAAATATCATTTTAAAGAAAAACATCAATGTAGGAATGGCTGTAGCACTTCCTAATGGTAACTTAATCGTTCCTGTTATCAAAAATGCTGACCAATTAAATTTGGTAGAAATGACTAAAGCAGTGAACGATGTAGCAAAAAGAGCTCGTAATAACGAGTTAAGAACAGAAGATTTAGAAGGTGGTACATTCTCTGTTTCAAATATGGGAACTTTTGGAAACGTTATGGGTACTCCTATCTTAGTACAACCTCAAGTAGGAATTTTGGCACTGGGTTCTATTGAGAAAAAACCATCTGTTATTGAAACACCTACTGGAGATACTATTGGTATCCGTCACAAAATGTTCTTATCTCATTCTTATGATCATCGTGTGGTAGATGGCGCTTTGGGTGGAATGTTTGTTCGAAAAGTTGCTGATTATCTAGAGGAATTTGATTTAGATTTTGAAGTATAAAGGTTAAATACTTAAAAAAATAGATAAGGTCGGAACAAAAATCCGACCTTTTTTTATTGATTTTTAATTTTACGATTCACTAGTAATAATTTTTCCGTCTTCCATTACCAATTTACGATCTGTCATATTTGCCAACTCTTCATTATGAGTTACAATCACAAATGTTTGATTCATTTCTTCTCTCAATTGAAAAAATAATTCATGTAAATCATTCGCATTTTTAGAATCTAAATTACCAGAAGGTTCATCTGCAAATATGATAGAAGGTTGATTAATAAGGGATCGAGCTACAGATACGCGTTGTTGCTCTCCTCCTGATAATTGTGCAGAATTGTGATTGATACGATGTTCTAAACCCAGCATTTTTAGCAACTTCACAGCACGCTCTTCTATTTCTTCTTTTGATACATCAGGATTTAACCAAGCAGGAATACTAACATTTTCTAAGGCTGTAAACTCTGGCAACAAGTTATGGAATTGAAAGATGAATCCTATATGCTTATTTCGAAAATCAGCCAACGCATTTGCTTTCAATGTTGAAATATTTTGATCATTCAACCATATTTCTCCCTCTGTAGGTTTATCAAGTGTTCCCAAAATATGTAATAATGTACTCTTTCCTGCACCAGAAGCTCCAACAATTGAAACAATCTCTTGCGCCTTTACTTCAAGTTCTACACCTTTTAGCACTTTTAAATCTCCATACGTTTTGATAATACCTTCAGCTCGTAACATGTCTTACAAATTGTTTAACCTTTCACTAAAGTAAAAAAAAGTTTTTGTTTCTGTCTTTTTTCACCTCAAAATCTTATTTATTATGTAATAATTATGATTTTTTTATGATTCTTGCTAACTTATCGTCCGGAAATACATTAGTGATTTTACTTATAAAAAATATAAAATAATGAACATTCACGAATATCAGGCTAAAGAGATTCTTAAGTCATATGGAGTAAAAGTTCCTTTGGAAATTGTTGCTGAAACTCCAGAAGAAGCAGTTGCAGCAGCGAACAAGATTAACGCTGAAACAGGTAGTGAATTTTTCGCAGTAAAAGCTCAAATCCATGCTGGTGGACGTGGAAAAGGTGGTGGTGTAAAAATCGCTAAGAGCATTGAGCAAGTAAATGAGTATTCTGATGCAATCTTAGGAATGACATTGGTAACTCCTCAAACTGGACCAGAAGGTAAATTAGTAAGAAAAGTATTAATTGCTGAGAACGTATTTTACCCAGGTGAGTCTGATCCACAGGAATTCTATGCAGGTATCTTATTAGATCGTGGTACTGGTTTAAATGTAATCATGGTTTCTACTGAAGGTGGAATGGAAATCGAAGAAGTAGCTGAGGCAACTCCTGAGAAAATCATCAAGGAGTGGATTGACCCTGCAACTGGTTTACAACCTTACCAAGCTAGAAAATTAGCTTTTGCTTTAGGTTTAAGTGGTGCTGCCTTCAAGGATTTTGTTAAATTTATCTTTGCTCTTTACAGAGCATATGAAGAGTCTGATTCTTCTTTATTCGAGATTAACCCTGTATTAAAAACTTCTGATAATCAAATCATGGCATTAGATGCTAAGGTAAATTTAGATGATAGTGCTTTATACAGACATAAAGATTACGAAGCATTAAGAGATATTCACGAAGAGGATCCAACTGAACTAGAAGCTGCTAAATATGGCTTAAACTATGTAAAACTAGATGGTAATGTAGGATGTATGGTAAACGGTGCTGGATTAGCTATGGCTACTATGGACATCATTAAATTGTCAGGTGGAGAGCCTGCTAACTTCTTAGATGTTGGTGGTAGTGCAAATGCTGAAACTGTTGAGGCTGGATTTAGAATGATTTTACAAGATGAAAATGTAAAAGCTATCTTAATCAACATTTTTGGTGGTATTGTTCGTTGTGACCGTGTTGCTGCTGGAGTTGTAGAAGCTTACAAAAACATCGGAGAAATTAATGTACCAATCATTGTTCGTTTACAAGGAACAAATGCTGAAGAAGGTGCTAAAGTAATCAACGAATCAGGATTGAATGTAATTTCTGCTATCTTATTAAAAGAGGCTGCTGAAAAAGTTGCTGAAGTTTTTGCTTAATTTAAGAGTAGAATTTTATATAAAGTACACAAAGGTCATTCTATCGGCATAGAATGACTTTTTTTGCACCCGTAGTTCAACTGGATAGAATATCAGATTTCGGCTCTGAGGGTTGGGGGTTCGAGTCCCTCCGGGTGTACTAAAGTACATTTTTAAAAGTTTGTAAGTCAGCTGACAAGGGGTAATTCCAACACAAACTATCTCTTTTATTATTATCTTCTTTTTTTAATTCAAGAGCGTATTTTTGATGAATTTGAAGGCAAAAATATTTCATAAAAAAATCCCTTCACTCAATGATGAATGAAGGGATTTTTATTTTTTGATTAAGCTAGTAAATTACTCGATAATTACTTTAGCTTGATGTGAGAATGTATTTCCTTGAATTTTAATAATATACAATCCACTTGAAATTCCATTTACATTAGTGCTATGTGAGAAGTTTTTATCAAATACGATGATTTCTTCTTCTAACACAACATTTCCATTTGTATTTACAAGCTCAAAAGTTAATACTTCTTCATTATGGATATTATCAAAATCAATATTTAACTGATCATTGGCTGGGTTTGGATAAACATTTACATTTGATTTTTCAATCACTAAACTAGGTGCTGAAGTAACTAAATCAATAGAAACGGTTACATTTTCTGTGGTACTACAAGCTCCTTTAGTAGCTGTTACAGAATATGTATGATTTCCCTTTCCTACAAAATCAGATTTGATAACTTCAATTTGTTCTGTTGATCCTGTATTCCATAAATAAGAATCATAACCACTTCCTGCATCTAATACAATAAATTGTCCTTCACAATATTTTGTGTAGTTGTTTAATTTCCCAAAGATAATTGGCTTTTCTAAAATGTTAAACTTTAATCCTTCTGATTCTTTTCCTAAACCACATGTGTTTTTTCCTGCTACTTTAATAGTTGCTTCTCCAAAAAAGTCTATACTCCAATTAATTGTAACTTTATCTCCTTGCCCTGAAATTGTTCCTGCATTTTGAGGAGTTAATGTCCATTCATAACTCTCTGCATTTGGAATTGTTCCAACCGAAACTTCACTAGAAGATACATTTCCTTGACAAAACTCAACTAAACTAGTTGTTGTTGGTTTAGGAGCATCTTTTACTGACGCTAAAACAGTCAATGTAGCTTTTACCACATCACTTTCTGCTCCATCAACTGTTTGAGTAACCCAATAAGTATTTTCTCCTTCTTGAACTGAAGTAGGTGTATATGAATTTCCTTCAAACACTAAATTTGTTTTAGCCTCATCAGCATACCATTTGATATTTTCTCCTTGAGCTACCATATTTAATACTTCATTACTACACCCTGATATTGACTCTACTACTGGAGCAGCTGGTTTAAACTTAAGTTCTTCAGCTGATAATTCTCTTTTGTAAATTTTAATATCATCAATAATACCATCCATAAATTCACTAGGAGGTGCAGAAGTCCAAGCCCCTATTACCAGCTGTGCATTTACTTTTGGAATAGTAGTATTGAAAGTTTCTTTTTCAGCAATTAATATATTGTCTACATAACTTTTGAAAGCCCCACCAGTTTTAAATGTCATTGCAATGTGATGCCATTTCCCATCATTAATGTTTATTCCATCACTATTAATACTAAGTGCCTTATCACAATCTGAAGCTGTTAAAGTTGAGATTATATGGGAATCAAATCCACAACCTGCTGTCCATCCTGCAACAATGAAACCTCCTCCTCCTTGTTGTCTAATAGCTGATTGAATCTTAGTTCCCTTAAACCAGTAAGAAATTGTTAATTCTTGTCCTGATAAATCTGGAAGAGCAGTAGGATTAAATGTATTTAAATAGTGATCTCCTTGAGAAAGATCATATGCTGAATTCGCATTTCCAAATCTATCAGAAGTAAAACTACCTCCTGTAGGAGTTAAATCAAAAACTCCATTACCATCTGATAAATTATTAGAGAATGAATAAGAGATATATGGTTTTTCATTCTGCGAAAAACCATAAAAGGATAAAAGAATAAATAAACTAGTAAAAATCTTCTTCATAACATTTATAATTATTTATATATGAATCACTTGAGTCTCAAATTAAAGAAAATTAGACTTTTAAAACAATTTTTCACTCCTATTAAATTACTATTCCCCTTCTAAATACTTAATAATAATTCTCACTTCCTTTGGACTAAAAGGTCTTTGTTTTTGATAGCTTGGAAGTTGATTTTTGATATCTTCTAAAAATTCTATCAATAGCTTGTATGATTTGTATGATATATCATACCTAATGCATAATTGGCATATTGATAAAAATTGAGGTGCTAAAACAGAAGGAAAAATGATGAGTCCTTTGATTACTTTAAGTATTTCATCATATTTCTCGAAATTTATAAGACCAAAACTACTTATAAACATATAAAAAAGTTTAAGGGCAACTAAAATTCTCTTTTGATGAAAGAAGTGTGGTATTTATTCCCAAATTGATCCTGAATGATAACATTAAAAAAACCAGGTGTCAAATATGAACAATTAAAATTAATAACCGATTTACTGACTTTTAGCGCTCTACTTTCAACTAATTTACCAACAGCATCAAATAATTTAATTGACACTTCTTGGTTGTCTAATGCACTCATATCAATGTTAATAATCCCACTAGTTGGATTAGGAAAACACTTCACTTCTATCGGTTTTTCACCACTAGTTACTACTAGTACCTTAGAATATACGTACTTACCGTCGATATCAACTTGTTTCAATCGGTAATACTTCCTACTCCAGCCAATTTCAGATGGATCAAATACAGAATAAGCCAACTCTCTATTTGAATTACCTGCTGCTGCAACTGTTTCAATCATCTTCCAACTTTGGCCGTCAATAGAAGAATACACTTCAAATTTTTCGCTATTAATTTCCGATACAGTAAACCAAGAAATATAATTATCATAACCATCATTACGAACCCTAAAATGAGCCAATTCAACAGGTAAAACTCCTCCCTCACATGTTACAAGATTTAAAGGGTTGAAAGGTATATTTGGATGCACACCTGGCGATTCCTCAGTATCATACTGCGTGCCACTTGCGCCGCCGCATCTGAAGTGCCCACCACTACTAAATCCTCGCACATCACCTGTTCCATATCCAACGACTCCTGTTCCGTATAGTTCAGCACTTCCGATTAACAGCAAGGTTCCCCCAATGTCTAAGGTTCCATCTACTACTGTATTTCCTGAACCTGTACCTGAAAAATCACCAGGAACTACTGCTGTGCCACTAAAAGTTGGTGTCGAAGAACCAGAATTAGTAAAGTTTCCATTTGCAGCTGGCGTACCTGTCATTGTAAAGTTTGCTCCAAAACTTACATCAACGTTACCAGAGTTAGTATAGTTTCCAGTAATCGTTATTGGTGATGTCCCATCGAGATCCATACTACCAGCACCAGTTATCGCAATGTTTCCATTTATTTGAATTGGCGTTCCATTTGCGTCCAGATGTGAAGATGCTGAACCTAAAATTAACTCACCTGTTGTAATTGACCCACCAGTTGTGATAACATCTCCATCCTGAGTGGCCGAAAAACTTGTCGTAGCTGTAATAACAGCATTATTAATCGTTGAATTATTACTAGAAATAAAACTAATGGTAGGGGCAGTTATGTCACCGGCAGAGGAAGTAAATGTAGTTGTACCTCCAATAATTATTGATGTCCCTGCAGTTATATCGTCAGAACTTGTTAATGTACCAGTTCCTGGGTCAGTTGTCAGGGTTGTAGTTGCAGCTATCGTTCCAGTAGTAGTCACTGTAAAATCACTAAGAAAACTTATGGTTCCTCCAGATATATTTACATCACCAGTAATTGAAGGACTATCTCCATTTAATTCGAAAGATGATCCCGCAGATATAGTACCTCCTCCAGTAGTTTCTATCTGATAACCTTTATTCTCGAAGTTTGTATTAAAATGTAACGTTACAGGTCCTCTTATATAATTCCCTGATGCTGTTGGATTCCCCTGCATAGTATAACTACTTGGATGTGTCATGTTATGTCTGATACCAACTGTATTATTATTAAAAGCATTAATGTCAGGTACCACCCCTCCTACCCAATGAGCTGCATTTGTCCAATCCAAAGGATCTACTCCAACGTTATGCTTCGTCATAAAAGTAGGACAACTTCCATCAGTAGTAAAACTTATTTGCGTCCCATAACCTGTTCCGATACTGTTTGTTGCGTATGCACGTACGTAATAAGTAGTCGAACTTGACAAACCACTTATATACCCAGTCCAAGATCCTGTAGTACCCGCCTCCGTGACTTTTGTATCTGCTATAGTGGGATTGGGAGATGTTGCATATACTAGTCCTCTTTCTGTTATGGGATCATTCCCATCACCGGTGACATTACCACCTGGATTTGCATCATTGCATGAATAAAAGGTTTCATCAACGGTCGCAGCTAATTGAGGTACTCCAGTTGCAGAAGTTGTGAAAGATATTTCAGGACCATAGGTAGTTCCATTAGCATTGGTTGCATAAGCCCTAACATAATATGTAGTAGTAGAAGTAAGGCTTGTTAATGAACTAACAAATGAGGATACAGTTGTACCTTCGTTGGTACTCCCCAGATTAGATGTTGTTGTAGGTGAACCAGCAGTATTCCAAACAATTCCCTTTGCACTTAGAGGATAACCATTATTGCTAGTCACGTTACCACCTGATGTAGCTGTATATGCAGTTATGGATGATGCTGCGTCTGTAGTTGGAACAATTGGCAAGCAAGGCCAAGAAGTGGTAAATGAAGTTTGGGTACCATAACTAGTACCTACCCCATTTATTGCATAGGCCCTAACATAATACAATGTATTGCCTGTAAGACTTGATAATGAACCTGTCCAGGAGCCTGTAGTACCAGCTTGAATTGATTTTGTATCTGAGGTTGTTGGGTTTGAACTCGTACCATAAACCAAACCTCTCTCTGTAATTGTTGATCCTCCGTCAGACGTAACATTTCCTCCAGGATCTGCTGTAGTACATGTAACTGTACCAGCTGCTACGGTAGCTGCCACAGTTGGAGGAGATAACGTTGTAAAAGATATTTCAGGACCATAGGTGGTTCCGTTAGCATTTGTTGCATACGCTCTAACGTAATATGTAGTAGAAGCACTTAGACCAGTTATAGAGCTAATAAATGAGGAAACAGTTGTTCCTTCGTTTGTAATACCCAGATTAGATCCTGTCGTTGGTGATCCCGCTGTATTCCAAACCACTCCTTTTGCACTTAGTGGATATCCATTATTGCCTGTTACATTACCACCCGATGTAGCTGCAAAGCCTGTTATTGCTGATGCAGCATTTGTTGTAGGCACAATGGGTAAGCAAGGCCAAGAAGTGGTAAATGAAGTTTGGGTACCGTAACTAGTTCCTATACTATTCGTTGCATAGGCCCTAACATAATACAATGTATTGCCTGAGAGACTCGATAATGAACCCGTCCAGGAGCCTGTAGTACCCCCTTGAATAGATTTTGTATCTGAAGTTGTTGGATTCGGATTTATGCCATAAACCAAGCCTCTTTCAGTAATAGTAGCACCTCCATCTGCTGTAACATTACCTCCGGGATCTGCTGTAGTACATGTAACTGTACCAGCTGCTACGGTAGCTTCTACTATTGGTATTGAACAAGTCGATGTTGTAAAAGAAGTCTGTGTTCCGTAAGAGGTACCAACACTATTTATTGCATAAGCTCTGACATAATACAATTGGGAGTGTGTAAGCCCAGTTAAGGACCCCGTCCACGCTCCTGTTGTACCAGCTTGGATAGACTTGGTGTCTGAAGTTGTTGGGTTGGGGCTTGTACCATAAGCCAAGCCTCTTTCGGTAATAGTAGCACCTCCATCTGCTGTAACATTACCTCCGGGATCTGCTGTAAAACAGGTAACTGAGGTAGCGGCAACAGTAGCAACAACTGTTGGAGCTGAACAAGCTACAGTTGTAAATGTTTGTTGAATTCCATATGCTGTTCCATTTGAATTAGTTGCGTAAGCCCTATACTTATATGTGGTTGATTCTGAAAGTGAGGAAGCTTCTAAGGTATAAGATTCAATATCAGCATCAACTTCTGATATTTTAGTCACCCCTGCGTCACCAATTTCGCGATCATCAGCTCCTCCTTCATACCTGATAAATCCTCGTTCAGTAATTGCCGAACCTCCATTTGAAGTAACTTCACCTGTCAAATTTTGTTTTGTACAAGAAACAGAAGCATCTGAAGTTGTGGTAACACTTGGTATAGAACCGATCGTCCAAACAGCCTCACTTACTGTCCATCCTCTAGAATCTGAACCAACTGATTGTCCAAACCCTACAGATCCAGAAGCATAACTTGCATCCGTGACATTAATCCGTAAAACTCCACCAACATAAACTTGATGAGATGTTCCTGAAACTACAATCTGTATTGCTCCTCCTGCACTAGTGCCTGTCCAAGTAGCAATATCACCAGTTGTAGAATTAGCTTCAGTATTATTTTTCTTTAACCGATAAGTATAATTTGGACTTGAATTTCTGACTGTCAGAGCATAATAATTACCACTAGAATACCTCCATATTATGGCATAATTAGCATTATCCCAAGCATTAGCAGTATAACCCGATGCATCAAATGTAAAATCACCTGAAGAAACATCTCTGGTTAGAATAGAAGGCATCGTTCCATAATTTGTATTACTCGTAATCGAATTCCCAGCCCCCTCTGTTCCAGAAACACAATCGGCCGATCCAGAAACACGAGTATAACCTGTGATTTGAGCCATACAAACTTGCTGTATAAATACAAATAGTAGTAATGGGAGAAACCTAATCATAGTAATAATAAGTTCTTATATAGATGTATAAGGTTCGTATCAGTAAAGAAAAGATATAAGAAATATGTTTCACTTAAATAGCAAGAGAACTCATCAATAAAACTTGATAGTGACTTCGAAAATATTAATATTTCGACTAATGATATTTATTTACCTCAAAGTTAGTACTTCACCTTCTTGATTTTACATAACTGATTTGGCATAGATACCTATTTTTTTCTTTTCTAAGAAAAAATATCGATTATTTTATTTAGCTATTTACAAACTTTACCACCTTTATGATACGATATATTCTTATTTTTGTTTTATATCATATTTTGAATTTCAAGGTTTTTACAGTTCCTCAAGTTACCCCCATCTAAAGAAAATACTATCTTTTAACATCTTCGACAAACATCATTTTCTTTCATAAAGTCAAACACCTTAAGACATTAATATTTAGCTCATTAAAAAAAATTAAACTTTACAAATTTCAATAATCATATCAATGTTCTGTTCACTAGTTCTGATAATTAACAATAATATATCCACCTTGGAATGAGTCATCATCAAGTTGTAGACCATAATAATAAGTTCCTGGCTGTACAAGGTTACCAGTGTCATCATGACCTTCCCAACGAACTTCTTCATTATCATAATGCTCTAAATGAGTAACAATTTTACCCCAACGATCAAAGATTGTTAGTTTGTTATCAGGATATAGATGATTACCTTCTTCATCAAACAAATTTTCTATGAATAAGAAATCATGTTTTCCATCACCATTAGGAGATAATACATTATAAACTTTTACACGTGGATCTTCTTTTTCTTCAATTACAGATACACCTGTTACATTAATTTTTAAATAAGATTCTAAACAGTTGGAATCTACATCACAAACAGTATAACTAATTGAATCAAGTCCTACTTTTACAATATACTGATAGTCTAACACTACATATCCTGCTTCTCCAACAGTTGCAATCGCACCAAAAGCTGATTCTGTACCAAAATCAAATGTTTTACCCGTAAATTTAAAGCTACTCGTATCAATGTCGTAGTTATTATCATAAATATAAATACTATCAAGAATATTAAATTCAGAAGAAACCTCTCCTACCTTAATAGTAATTTCTCCTTCCCCACCTACATCTTGAGTATTTATTGGAGCACTATTTCCAATTGATAATGTGATTTTATTAATCACTGATCGATCACATTGATTGGTAACAGAATAAGTAACAGAATCACGTCCTAAGTACTTTCTATTTGCAAAATATTCTAAAACGTTATCCGCTAAGTCAAAGAATGAAATTCCATTTTTAGGTAATTCACCCCATGAATATGTGTAAGTATCATAGTCATTATTAGGAACCTCTAAGGCAAATTTGAGTTGAGTTTTAGTCGTAATGCTATCAATGTTATTAACAGTTGGTATCGTTCGAGAACTAGTAATAATTACAGTATCCGTCACAGATTCATTTCTATTAATGTGTGAAACAGTCCAAACAAACTTATTAATACCTTCATTTAGATTCGATATTTTTGTACTTGGATTTGTAGAATCCGCAATAATTGCAGTTGTTGAATTTACTGTTCTCCAAATTCCTTGTGTATATTTAGCAAAATTATAATCAGCACTTAAATTAGTTGTATCTTCACAAACTAATTGATCATCACCAGCATTGGCAATTAATTGAACTGAATAATTGATTATTAATGTATCTGTTGTTGCACAAATATCATTATCCAACAAAACAATTTGATTAATCCCTTCACTTAATTCAGTAATCTTAATCGAACTACTTTGATCATTATCAATTTTTCCATTCCCTTGCTCAACTTTCCAAAGAATATCATCATTATCTCCAATCGATGAAATTTCGATACTATCTGTGATAATATTAATAGAATTATCAATGCTAATTTGAGCAACTTGAACATCTAATACATCAATAATAACATCATCAGAAACTAATTCATCATCAATTTCAGCACTCCATGTGAATGTTACTTTTCCAGCTTCAAAGAATGTTACTTGAGAATCTGGATTGGATGGATTATCAATTTCAGCATTTCCTGATTTCAATGTCCAAGTACCCCCTATTACTGCCACAGCGTTTAAATTAGAAACTTTAGCACAACTTGTAGTATCATTTCCAGCAAATACATTTTTCACAGTAATCCGTAGATAAGCAGTATCAGAAGTCCCATTTTTACCTGAAATGACATACTGAATAGAGTCTTTTCCAAAGAATGTATCATTAGCTGTATAAGAAATTATACCTTTATCAATTTCCAAAGTACCCTTAAAAGGACCTGAAATAGCCTTTAATGAGTCCATATCAAGTCCAAAATCTACATCTACAGTATTTTTAATAACATCAAAAGTAACAGTTCCTTGATGCATTGATATCTCACCACCATTTGTAACAATTGTATCAATTCTATTCTCAACAGTAATGTAATAATAAGCAGTATCAGAAGTCCCATTTTTATCTTTAAGAATGTATTGAATCTGGTCATCACCAAAGAAATCCTTTCGTCCAATATAAGAAATGGTTCCATCATCATTAATAGTAGCATTACCCTCAAGAGGTCTTTCAATAATTTTTAATGAAGAGGTGTCAATACCTAGATCAGTAAACTTAACATTTAGAAGAACATTCATAATCAATGTATCTTCCTCTACGACTGAAGAACCAACATTTGATATAATAATTGGGTCTATTACATTCTTTACTGTGATGATTGCATAGGCACTATCAGTCGTTCCATTGTTTCCTGTGATTTTATAGAATAAAGAATCTTTTCCAAAGAAGTTTGTGTCAGGAGAATAAGTAACTATTCCTTCATTATAACTTATTTCACCATTAGTAACATTTTTAATAATCTCAAAAGATAAAGTATCAATTCCAAAATTCCCTCCTATATCATTTGCTAATATATTAAAATAACCCTTTGTTTCTTCATTGGTAGAAACGGTATCAAGATTAGCAATAATATTTGTTTTCTCTATTGCTGTTCCTTGAACCTTGAAAATAAATGGTGTAGCACTATTTGTAATATTAATTGTTGCTTCCATTACACCTAACATCAATCTATCTGGATCAAAGGTAACTGTAAAACTTGTACTATCTGTAGGAGGTATTTTAGTTGTGACGACTTGTGCAATAGTAAAGTCTAAGTTACTACTAGAAATATTTCCAATATCCAATGTATCAGTTCCTTCATTAATAATCCAGAAAGTATTTGTTTCTTCTTCAGTAAATAAATCTACTTCTCCAAAATCAGTACTGTTATTTAAAGAAGTGATTAGTTGCCCATTAGCGATTTCATTTCCATTACCTTTTACAACAATTTCTTCATTTCCAAAACCAATTCCTTGTACTCGGAATGTAAATGGACTCTTATTACTATTATCTATAGAAATAGTTGCTGTATCTACTCCAAGTTTATTTGGATCAAAAGTAATTGTGAAGCTTGTACTATCCCCAGCATTTATAACAGAGTTGGTGACTGTAGTAATTCCAAATCTTGTATTAGTACTTGTGATATTTCCAATAGTTAAATCTTCTAGTTCTGTGTTAACAATCCAGAAAGTATTTGTTTGACTTCCTGTAGTGATATCAGTTGTACCAAAGTCCGTATGATTATTTGTTGACGTTATTATCTGTCCTTCTGTAATCACATTTTTATTACCCTTAACCAAAATAGGTTGTTTAACTTTGATAGTTATTGTAGTATCATTAATACATCCATTAATGTCAGTACCAATTACTTTGTAAATAGTAGTAGTAGTAGGTTTTACAGTTATGACATTTCCTTTTACATTACTTAAACCAGAATTCCATGAATAACTTGAAGCTCCATTAGCAGTTAATTCTGTAGAATCTCCTTCATCAATTATTTTATTTCCAGTTATATTAATTGTAGGAAGTTTATTAATAGTTAAATCCAGTGTAACTACAGAATCACAACCTGCTTGGTTCATCAAAGTATGAGTAGCTGTATTGTTAGATTCTGTGTAAGTAATCCCATCCATCCATGTGAAACTATTACAAGCTACTTGAGTGTCTAATGTGTTATCAGACTTATTAATAGTTAAGTCTAACGTGATTATAGAATCACAACCTGCTTGGTTCATCAAAGTATGTGTCGCTGTATTGTTAGACTCTGTGTAAGTAATCCCATCTATCCAAGTGAAACTGTTACAAGCTACTTGAGTGTCTAATGTGTT
>JAAEPT010000024.1 GCA_024232295.1 Cytophagales bacterium | reverse complement strand
TCCCAACATTATCTGATGTTTACTCACCATTTGAAGAATTATCACACAATTTTGCAGAGGGATTTTATTTCAAAAATGTCTTTGAGATCATAGATAATGATCCATATGAAAATATATTTGATGGATTGAAGGCTGTCAAATTTTTAAATAATAATAGAGTTGTCAAAGAAGCAAGATTCAATCGTTGGGAAAATAAATTCACAAATCAATCAGGGCAAATGTGGGAATACTCATCTTCTGACTGGTGGGATAATTGTCTAAATCCAGAATGGACAAACTTCAAAATTTCTTAAACCAGTATAATTCATCTTTTGTTATTTATGGAAACAAAAAGCTAACAATTATTACATACTAAAAATAAATACCATTCGTATTTTTGCAAAATGGAAAAGAATCACCAAAAACAATATAGTCGCAAAGAATTTCTCTCTTTCTTAGGCAAAGCAAGTCTAGGAACCATCTTACTCCCTCCTTTTTTACTTAGTTGTACTGACACAAATAAGTCTACCGAAGTTGCAAACTCATCTGATAAACAACTTGAAAAACCAGAACTAGAAGCATTACTTCCATCAGATAAAGATGATTTATTATTAGCCAATGGTTTGGTATATCATACCCTCCTAAAATGGGGAGACTCCATTAGTAAAGAAGATACTTTCGGTTTCAATTGTGATTATACTTGTTTTATTCCATTTGATGAAAAAAATCCTACAGATGGTTTATTATGGGTAAATCATGAATATGTGCATTCTCTTTTTGTTTCTGGCTACAATCATCGTGATGATACACAAGAAAGAACCAAAGAACAGGTAGAGAAAGAAATGTACAATGTAGGTGGTAGCATTGTAAGAATTAAAGAAGAAAATGGGACTTGGAAAATTGTTGAAAATGATCCGCACAATCGAAGAATTACTGCTCAAACTCCTATCACTCTAAACTGGGATCAAACAATTAAAGGAAAATCGACTGTCATTGGTACTCACAGCAATTGTTCTGGAGGAATTACTCCTTGGAATACTTTCATTACCTGTGAGGAAAACTATGACAATTTTTATGGCGAAACCATTTATGATGAAAACAATGTGGCTAGCAAAGTTCCTAGTCGCTATGGATGGGAGAATTTTTATGATTACCCAACAGAGCATTATGGTTGGGTCGTAGAAGTTGACCCTAAAAACGGAAATGCTCAAAAACACATTGCTTTGGGACGATTTGCTCATGAATGTTGTACCTTATTTCAATTAGAAGATAAGCGTATTGTGGCTTATACAGGAGATGACAAGAATAGTGAACATTTGTACAAATTTGTTTCTTCTGAGCCTAACTCTCTCAAAGAAGGAACACTCTATGTAGCGGATACCATCAATGGCAAATGGCTTCCATTAGATTGGGAAAACCAAGAAGTTTTACAAAATCGATTCAAAGACCAAACAGAAGTTTTAATTCGAGTTCGAGAGGCTGCCAAACTATTAGGTGCTACTGAATTGAATAGACCAGAAGACATTGAAATTGATCCAGTTAGTGGAAATGTTTTTGTTTCACTCACAAACAATAAAAGTAAGGGAGACTATCATGGCTCTATCTTGAAGATTGAAGAAACAAATGGTAAGTATGATGCTCTTACATTCAAAGCTTCTATTTACTTGGCTGGAGGTGAAGAAAATGGTTTTTCTTGTCCAGATAACTTAGCATTTGATTTATCAGGCAATCTTTGGATGACAACAGATATGTCTGGTAGTGCCATGAATAAAGAAGATAGCCCTTATATGCCTTTTAAAAACAATAGTTTATTTGTGATTCCTAGGTATGGAAAAGAAGCTGGAAAAGTAATTCGAGTAGCTACTGGCCCAAGAGATTCAGAGCTTACAGGGCCTTACTTCTCCCCAGATGGAAAAACATTATTTTTGAGTGTACAACATCCAGGAGAACAAACAAGAGACCTAAGTAAACCAACAAGCCTTTGGCCTTTTGACAAAGATAATATCCCCAAGCCTTCTGTTGTAGCCATTACTGGTGACTTGATTGAGAAAATGAATAAACTGAGTGAATCAGAAAAAGTATAAGTTTACAATTCAACATATATAAGCTATTTTGGTTTATTGAGTATGTTGAAAATATTACTAATACTTCTAATGACTTTATCTTCTTCCCTATCCTATAGAATTGTTGATTTTCGTAAAAGCTCATCTCTAATAGGGTGGAGAATTGTAGATGATGTGGTAATGGGTGGAAGGTCTTCTGGAAAATTCCAATTGAATAATGAGGGATTGGGTGTTTTCTATGGAAATGTCTCATTGGAAAATAATGGTGGCTTTTCCTCTGTGCGTTACAATTTCAAAAAAGTTGAAGTAAAAAATTTCACTAAAATAAGCATTCGCTTAAAAGGTGATGGTAAAAAGTACCAATTTAGAATTAGAGAGAATAATAGGGATTTTTTTTCTTATGTTATACCCTTTCAAACTTCTGGAAATTGGGAAGAAATAGAACTTGATCTAAAAGATATGTACCCTTCTTTTAGGGGAAGAAAACTAGATAAAAGAAACTTTCACCATGATTCTTTTGAAGAAATTGCGTTTCTAATTGCAAACAAAAGGGCGGAAAGTTTCCAATTAATTATTGATAATATTGAACTAAGATAATTCTATTCTTGGCTCAATAAATCTCTTACCTCCATCAAAGCAAAACCCAACAAATTTGAACCTCTCCATTTGGGTGGAATGGGAGCGAATTCACTTTTCCTATCCAAACCAATTCCCCAAATCGTATCCACAGGGCTAGCTTCTACAATAATCCTTTGACCAGTATTTAATAAAAATACTTTGAGTGCTGGATCTTGACGAAATTTCTCATAATTTCCCTTTACAACAATTTTCATTCTGTTCGCTTCCCAAGTTTCTTGATCAAAACCAATCACTTGTCTTCCTATTTTTTTGGCTTCACCAGGAGAACTTGCCTTCAAAATTCTTTGCTCTGCTGCTTTGTCATTAAATAAGCGAGCTTTTTCAGCCATCATATAGTGCTCAGCTGTTGGGTATTGAATTCCATTCACTTCAAAAGTTTGACTCCACCACTGGCTAAAACAAGTACTTGTTAGTTCATCACTTTTTCGATGCCCCCAGAAAAATAAAAATTTCATTTTCTTCCCTGCATCATATTCCTTTTCTAATTGTTCTCTAGAATATTTCATATCTCATTTCTTTTAAAAATAAAAAAGAGACTGCCTTTTTTAGACAGTCTCTACCTATATACTTAATATTTGAATTTTAGTTGTTACAAATCTAAAACTTATTCTTCCACATCATAGACTCTACAGGCCTTACAGTACGCTCATTGTACTTTGCATTTTGCTTTGCATTATAGACTCTTTCAATATCACCTTCCACCACAAAATAAATCAATTGTCCAATAGGCATTCCCGCATATACACGAACAGGACGAGTTACAGAAATTTCCAATGTCCAAGTATTGCAAAAACCTACATCACCTTTTCCTGCTGTAGCATGAATATCAATTCCTAAACGACCAGTACTTGATTTTCCTTCCAAAAAAGGAACATGAGCATGTGTTTCTGTATATTCTAATGTCACTCCCAAATACAATTCATTGGGTTGCAACACAAAGCCCTCTTCAGGAATTTCAAAGTGTTCTATTTCATTATGAGAACGAGCATCCAATATTTCATCTTTATAGATAGCTAAGTGCTTACCTAAATGAACATCATAAGAATTTGTTCCCAAACATTCTCTGTCATAAGGTTCAATTAAAATTGTTCCCTTATCTATTTCCTCTAAAATTCTTTTGTCAGATAAAATCATCTTATTCCGTTAATGAAGATAAATAAGCAGCTCTATCATTTGCTGATTGTAAAGCTTCTTTGATATTTCCTTCTAAGTTATTAGCATCAAAACTTTTAAGAGCAGCATCTGTTGTACCTCCTTTAGAACGTACAGCAGTGATTAATTCATCATACGATTTATCAGAATGATTCATTAAATGATAAGCTCCATTCATTGTCTCTTTTGCTAATAAAGAAGCCTCTTCATCAGAAAGTCCCAAGTTCTTTCCTGCTTCTACCATACTTTTAATAATATAGAAGAAATAAGCAGGACCACTTCCACTTACTGCTGTTACCGCATCAATCAAGTCTTCTTTGGCTACTTCTACAGCTTTTCCATTGCTCTTTAAAATCAAGTCTACTTTTGCTAATTGCTCAGTAGTTACTTGTGAAGAAGCAAAATAACCTGTTACTCCCAAACCAATTTGACAAGGTGTATTAGGCATTGCACGTACAATAGCATCTTGTCCCAAAGCCTTAGCGATATTTTCCATTTTGACACCTGCCATAATGGATACAATCAATTGTCCTTCTTTCAAAAATGGCTGAATTTTCTCTGCCACTTCCTTAAACATTTGGGGTTTTACTCCCAAAATAACAACATCAACTGTACTCAACTCCTCTCCTACTGTTAGGAGAACTTGTCCTATATTTTCTTTAGCGAGGGTGGCGGCTTTTTCTGGATTATTCTTATACAAAATCAAGTCACTTGCAGACAATAAATCTGCTTGTAACATTGCCTTAGCATAAGCTGTCCCCATATTTCCTGTCCCTACAATTGCTACTTTCATCTACTTAATTTTTTCTAATACCTTTTTGTTTGCTTCCACAAATTGTTGTACCAAATCATTTGAGATTTCGGTAGAAACAAATAAAGTTTCATATTGTGAAGGAGCTAAATATACACCTTCATCTAGCATTCCTTTGAAGTACTTACCAAACTTCTCTGTATCAGATGTTTTTGCAGTATCCAAATCAACTACTTTTTCGTCAGTAAAAAATAAACTAAACATAGAACCTACTTGATTCATTGTATAATTTAGACCCAACTCATCTAAATTAGCTTGAATTCCTTCTACAATCTTTTGAGTAGTTTTTTCTAACTCAGTATAAATTGATGGATTATCTCTTAAATGAGAAAGTACTGCATAACCTGCTGACATTGCAATTGGATTCCCAGACAATGTTCCAGCTTGATATACGGGACCAGAAGGAGCAACAAAATCCATGATTTCTTGCTTACCTCCATAAGCACCTACAGGCATACCACCACCAATGATTTTACCATAAGTTACAATGTCTGCATTCACGCCAAACAACTCTTGAGCACCACCAAAAGCTAAACGAAATCCAGTCATTACCTCGTCAAAAATCAAGACAATTCCTTCTTGATCACATAATTCACGTAAACCTTCCAAGAATCCTTCTTTTGGCAATACACAACCCATGTTTCCAGCTACAGGCTCTAGAATAATTGCCGCAACTTCATCTTTATTAGCACTTACCAAAGACTGAACACTTTCTAAGCTATTATACTTAGCTGTTAGTGTATCTTCTGCAACACCTTTTGTTACTCCTGGACTATCGGGTACACCCAAAGTCATTGCACCACTACCAGCAGCAATTAAGAAAGAATCACCATGTCCATGATAACATCCTTCAAACTTAATAATCTTATTACGTTTAGTATATCCTCTTGCCAAACGAATCGCTGACATGGTAGCTTCTGTACCAGAATTTACCATTCTGACTTTTTCAATAGAAGGAATTGTTTCTGTAATTAATTCAGCAATATCTACCTCTTTTTCAGAAGGAGCACCAAAAGACAAAGAAGACTTAATAGCTTCAGCTACAGCTTCTTCTACCTTGTTAAAAGCATGACCTAAGATCATTGGTCCCCAAGAATTAATCATATCAATATACTGATTACCATCAGCATCTGTCATAAAAGCGCCTTGAGCAGATTTGATAAATAAAGGATCTCCTCCTACTGCTTTAAAAGCTCTAACTGGAGAATTTACTCCTCCTGGAATTACTTTTTTTGCTCTTTCAAAAAGCGATTGACTAGTCTCTATCTTTCTCATAAGTTGAACCTTCTTGATAATGTGGAAAATTTACCCATTCTAATTCGTAGTACTCATTAAACCTTAATAATGGAGAAATGTTATTTGCATTTGTGCGATGATAATGCATTTTTATTAATCCCTTATAATCTTCTTCATTTTTAATTGCTTCATTAAACAAATGTCCATGTTTGTAGAGCATTTGTCCAAAAAAGAACATTGTTTCATAGCCATAGTATGCATCTGTTTTCTTTGAATAAATCCCTGGTTTTAGAGACATTCTTTCTTGAAAAGCATTCCTAAACTTAGCAACATTTGTATCTAGCAAATAATGATAATCATCATAATCAAAATGAAATTGGTGTCTTCTAAATTGTTCATATTCTAATACCTCAATTTCTAACCATTTAGAAGGAGCTATCACAGGAGCCATAATATTGTTACCTTCAATAGCACTCATCAAAGTTGCTCCTACTAGTTTTTCGGAACTTGAAACAAAAATATGGCTTAAATTCTTATCATCAACATTATTCAAAATATTACGAATATCCTTTACATTTCTTTTGGTAATTTCTTTGAAACAAACTACCCTTTTATCAACTGAATCTAGGTGAGCAATATAACTACTTGCCAATACAGAATCTTTTTCCTTTCCTCCATAAAAGACAACTACATCTCTTTTAGGAAAACTATAGTTTGCAAATTCTGCAAAGTTTTTACCTTTTACTTCACAAGATGACTTACTCAAATACACATAATCTGTCTCATAAATCAGATTACCATCATTCTGTAATGGATTTACATAATTGATTTGGTTTATTGTGGCAAACTGCTTCATAATAGCACTTGTTTTTGGGTATACAGGACCAATAAACAAATCCATTTCTTGCATTTCTTTATGATTTAATATCTCATGTACTCTGCTAGTATCCTTTTGTGTATCATAAGCATAAAGATTAATAATAATTCCTCTATGCAAAAGAGAATCTGTAGCTAACTTAATCCCTTCATATAACTCATAAAAGCGAGCACTCTTTCTGTAGCCTTTTTCTATGTTATTCATGAAAGGCAATAAAATCGCTATATTATATTCATGTTTTTTCTCATTTTTTCGGAAAGTTCCATAAGGATAATTCTCTCGATTCAATCCATAATCTTGAATTAAATATTCTAGTAATAATTTATTTTCAATGGTATTGTATCGCTTATCCAATCTTTTGGCAAGAGTCTCTGCAATGTCTTTATCTTTTAACTCTTGTTCATACTTTTTAAGAATAGCAATGCTATCAATTTGCTGCACAAAATATTTTTTCATATTCAATGCATCAGCCTTTGTATCTTCATTCTCAATTTGTTTGAGATAAGAAAAGGCTTCTCCATAATTCTTCTCTAAAAAGGCAATTTCAGTCAAAAAATAAACAGCCTCATCTTTTTGTTTCCAATCTGGGTATTTTTGAACAAACTGCTTGAATAGAACTTCAGCAATAGGATAATTTTCTTGTTGGTAAGCAGACAAAGCTGTATAAAAACGAGCGTGTGTTTCAAAAACATTATTTTTGTGTGGCTCACTTAGTTCTTTGAATGCTTGAAAGGCTTGTGGATATTGTTGAGCATCATAAAGGTCTTTTGCACGATTATAACGCTTCATAAATTCTTTGGAGCTTTGAGCTGATAACAGAAAAAATGACAGTAAAAAAAACGATAAAACAGAAAGCTTTTTCATAAAAACCAATTGGTTAATAAACAACAAAAGAGATTGGTAAAATTTACCAATCTCTCCTAATATAATCAAAATCTTATTCCCACTCAATAGTTGCTGGTGGTTTTGAACTAATGTCAAACACAACTCTATTTACTCCCTTCACATTATTGATAATCTTATTAGAAATATCTGCTAAGAAATCATAAGGTAAGCGAGACCAGTCAGCAGTCATTCCATCAACACTAGAAACAGCACGCAAAGCAACTACATTTTCGTATGTACGCTCATCTCCCATAACACCTACAGACTGTACTGGTAATAACATTACCCCTGCTTGCCAAACTTCATCATATAAACCATTATCTTTCAATCCTTGGATAAAGATATGATCTACTTCTTGCAAGATAGCTACTTTCTCTGGAGTAACATCTCCTAAAATACGGATGGCTAAACCTGGACCAGGGAAAGGATGACGACCAATAATGTTTTGATCAATTCCCAATGCTTTACCTATTTGACGAACACCATCTTTGAATAATGTCTTTAATGGCTCAACAACCTGTAATTTCATATAATCAGGAAGACCACCTACATTATGGTGTGACTTGATAGTAGCAGAAGGACCTTTTACAGATACAGACTCAATAATGTCTGGATAGATCGTACCTTGTCCTAACCATTTTGCTCCATCAACTTTCTTAGACTCTTCATCAAATACATCAACGAAAACCTTTCCAATCGCTTTACGCTTTCTTTCTGGGTCTTTTTCGTCTTTTAATGCATCATAAAATAATTGACTTGCAGCAACACCTGTTACATTCAATCCCATTCCTTTGTAAGAATCTAAAACTTCTTCAAATTCATTCTTACGAAGTAAACCATTGTCTACAAAAATACAATGTAAGTTTTGTCCAATTGCTTTATGAATTAAAACAGCTGCTACTGATGAATCAACTCCACCAGAAAGACCTAAAATTACTTTATCATCACCTAACTGCTCTTTTAATTCAGCAACAGTGGTATCGATAAAGTGCTCAGAAGTCCAGTCTTGCGCACATCCACAAATACCAACTAAGAAATTCTCAATAATTTGTTTTCCATCTACTGAATGCGTAACCTCTGGATGGAATTGTAAACCATAAACCTCTTCTCCTTTCTTTCTGAAAGCAGCAACACCGATAGAATCAGTACCAGAAATGACATCAAAGTTATCAGATAAACCTTGGATAGTATCTCCATGAGACATCCAAACTTGTGATCCTTCTTCAATACCAGCTAATAATTTTTCATCAGCTTTGATACCAGCCAACAAAGCTCTACCATACTCTCTTGTAGAAGAAGCCTTCACTTCATTTCCTGCTTTGTGAGCAATCAATTGAGCTCCAAAGCAAACTCCTAATACAGGAAATTTACCTTCAAAAAGCCCAAAGTCTACATCAGGTGCATCCTCTTCTCTTACAGAACATGGACTACCTGAAAGAATCAAACCTTTTACTGAATCATCAAATGCTGGAATGTTATTGTAAGGATGAATTTCACAATATACATTCAGCTCTCTCACTCTACGTGCAATCAATTGCGTGTATTGAGAACCAAAATCAAGGATTATAATCTTTTCCACCATAGTCGCAAAAATAACATTTCAAGGCTTGTTTTGCTAAATTATTTGTGATTAAAAATTTATTTTCAAGCATAATCTTCTACAAATCAACTGACTACTTAAAAAGTGATAGAAATGTTTCGCTTTTTTATCATTTTGGTTTTGTATTTAAAGACTTTTCCTACATATTTGCATTGCGGTTGACACGATCAGCTCCTCAAGAATTCCCCCAGGGTTGGAATATACAGCAAGGGTATTGAGTTGTAGCGGTGCGATGTTGGCCGTTTTTTTATGCCCTATTTTTTCTTTGGTACT
>JAAEPT010000023.1 GCA_024232295.1 Cytophagales bacterium | reverse complement strand
TTTATACGTGATTGGTTGTATGATGAGACAATTTCATCGGCTAATCCAAATGCTGATAGAAACTATGGAAAAGCAGTAATGTATGGTGTTGCAAGTGTAATCAATGAAATTCGAAGTGGGCACAACTAGCTTTCTAACCCGTATTTGCTAGGTATCACAAGGACTCAGCAATTTTTAAACTAAATAATGAGGGTTGTGGAAAAGTAGATTTTCTAAATCTCTCTTTCCTTAGTCCTTGTGAACCCAGAAATTGACGTTAGCCAAAAAAAATGATGGATGAATTGAAGCAAAAAAGAGTAGAAAAACTTGCAGAAGAAGGGTTTGCAAAGTTAAGAGAAGGCGAGTTTGAAGAGGCTCTTGCAATATCTGATGAACTGCAAGTAGCAAGATACTCTGCAGCTTTTGATATAGGTGCACAAGCTTATGTTGGGCTTTGTAAACTAGATGAAGCAGTTGACCTATTACAAAAAGGGTTAATGCATGCGCCTCAAGCATGGCCTAATTGGCAGTTATTAGGGAATATCTTATCTGACTTAAACAAATTTGAACAAGCTAATAATGCATATGAAAGTGCTCTTAAATGTAATGATGTATGGGATGAATCAATATATTTAAATCAAGCAATCCTTTCTAATCGTACAAACAAATATGCAGAGGCTATTAATATACTTAAAAAAATTGAGAGTGATGAATTACATTTACACAAAATTGAAACAAATATTTCAGCCTTTATCGGGCTAAATATGCTTGATGATGCAGCGGCACTTGCAAACCAAACACTTTCTATCGAAGAATATCCAGAAGAAGATGAGGAAGTAATTGGTAGAATTGCAGCGCAATTGGGTAAAGTATATTTAACACAAGGTAAGTCTAATAAAGAAGTAAAAGAATTTGCACTACACTCACTTTCTTATAGTTCATGTAATGGAATGCTTTTGGCTTTAATAAGGGATATTGATAATAAATATTCAGATAATGCAAATTATTACAGGGTTCTCATTCATTGTATTGTGCCAGCAACAAGTCCAGATTATGAAGATGTAAAAGGCTATTATTGCAATTATGATGTAATAGCAGAAACAACAGATGAGTTATTAAAATTTATATGTGAATTTGAAAATGATGTAGTACAGGATGGAACATTCATAATAGATGAAATAGAGATCTTAGAAGAAAATTCTAAGGATCCACATGGTGTGTATTACAGAAGTGGCAGAGCATTTTATGAAGAATAATTGGCTAACAAGGCAAATCAACCTGACATTTTGTTCGCTAGCGCTCTCAAAATGACAGGTTATTTGCAACGTT
>JAAEPT010000022.1 GCA_024232295.1 Cytophagales bacterium | reverse complement strand
GAGGCTTTTTGACCCGATTCCAATAATTTCATCATCATTAACTTGAAATCCTTATCATACTTCTTTCGCATTTTCTTCATTCTTTTAAGTTAAACATTTTTAGCTTAACTTAATGTCACGTCTAAGGTAGCAAGTCCACTTGAAAGGAATTACTTCTGACAAAACAAGAAAAACTTCCCAAAAACACTATAAAAGCATTTCTGAAGAGTTTTTCACTACATTAAACCTAATGAGATTTTTTATTTCTCAGGCATACTTTCAATGTGTAATGTCTGTGTATTGAATGCAAATTCAACCCCAAGTTCCTCTGCCAATTTCATAATTTGAATATTTACCTCATGACGAGCTTTTAGCTCTGCTCCCCAATCTGGTACTTTGAAGAAAATATAAAACAATACATCTAGTGATGAACTATTGAATGTATTGAAATATACATGATAACTATCTTTTCTTGTATCTGGGTGTGTTTCTACAATTTCTCTTAACCCTTCCACAAAAGCATCAATCTTTTCTGTTGGTGTACCATAAGTAATTGATAAATATGTTTTGTAACGTCTATACTTACGCAAACCCATATTGTCAATGGTCATATCAGCTAACAAGCCATTAGGCACAGAAATTACTGAATTGTGGAATGTACGGATACGAGTAGAACGAAAACCAACCTCTTCTACATCTCCGTCTAAGCCTTTTCCTGTAATCCAATCTCCCATTTGGAAAGGCCTATCCACAAAAATCATTAAGGAACCAAAGAAGTTCTTAATCATGTCTTGGGCAGCCAAAGCAAATGCCAAACCTCCAATTGATAAACCTGTAAGCAATGGCAAAATATCAAAGTTTAAGCTACGAAGCATAAACAATGTTCCTGCTAGTATTGCGAAGAATTTTAATACCTTACGAGCCAAAGGAACTAGCTGATCATCTAAAGTAGATTCGGTCTTCTCTGCCAATTTTGCCATGATATCAGCAACAATATTTACAAAACGATAGAGAATTATTGTAAAAAATAATGTAGTTGTTAGGTTTAGAATAACTAATATCCATTTATTAATCACTACAGGTAAATGCAATACAGGAATCAATACAGCTAACAAGAAAGAAAGAACCCATACTGTAATTGGGGCAACTACTGGTTGAATGTATTGATCTGCAACAAGTTCGTGACCATACTTTTTCAATAGAGAAACTAATACTTTATTGAAAATGACATTCAATACTTTGTATAACAACAATGCAAGTAAGATGATAATCACCAAACCGATATATTGCCAATAGTATAACCCTAAAAATTTGTCATGACTTAGCTCATTGGTAAAGTCTGAAAAAACATGCATTCCAAAAGGAAATACCTCTTTATAAATTTTGGGAATTTGCTCCACAGTAACAGCAGAATAAACCCATTTACCATTCACCTTTTCTAAGTAGATTTTATCTAAATATTCATGATGATTTGTTCCTTGTTCTAAATGTAAAGAACCAAAAGGATATTTATTTATTTGAGAAGTAGAATCTTTATAATTTCTATTATTACTTACCTCTCTCAAAATAATTTTGTCTCCCAAAGCATCAAAAATCTGCTTTAATTGCTTAGCTCTGTGTTCTAGCTCCTTAACATCTACATCCTTAATTTGCATTAAAGATATTTTTGCCTTGCTGGGATAATAGTTTTCATCTTGCAAATAGGTTAGGTGGTTCTCGACTGCTTGTCGAGGCGTTTCAAAACCTTGTGCAAATACAACACTTGTCCACAACACAAAGACAAGTAAAAATATACGTTGAATCTTCATCGTTTTAGTCATTTTTGAAACAAAAAAGACTGCCTTCTCAAGCAGTCTCTTATTATTGTATTCTTTTCCTTACTCTACAATCAAAGAATTATCAATTTCTGCTGCCCAAGCCATGATTCCACCTTCTAAGTTATAAAGGTTTTCTAAACCAGCTTGTTGCTCCAAGAACATCACAGCATTTGCACTTCTCTTTCCACTTCTACACATAATCACTACTTGCTTATCTTTGCTAAGTTTATCGATGTGTTGAGGTACTGTTTGTAAAGGAATTAATTCTCCACCAATATTAGCACTTTCATATTCAGAAGGCTCTCTAACATCAATCAATTGGAAATCTTCTTGATTATCCATTAACTCTTTCAACTCATCTACCGAAATAGTCTTCATAATAATTCTATTTATTTTCTTGTTTTTCTTTCATGACAGAAGTGATTTCATCAAGCTTCTGTACCTTATATTCAAAATCACCCTTGAGGTGGTTACGAATGTCTTTTAGTTTGTCTAATAAAGTAGAGATATTATCTGGAAGTACATCTTCTAGCATTTCTCTAATTCTTTTGGTCAATGTAGGTGATTTACCATTGGAAGAAATGGCAATCTTCAAGTCTCCTTTTTTTACTACAGAACTTAAATAAAAGTCACATAATTCGGGAGTATCTGCTACATTCGTTAAAATCCCATGTTGCTTTGCTAAGGCATGTACCTCTTTGTTTAGGTCATGAATACATGTTGCAATTAATACAACATCCTTACCTTGCAAATCAGCTTCTTGAAATTCTCTTTCTATTAGCTGAATATTATTTGGATATTCTTTGGCTAAGTTTCGAATTTCAGGGCGAATTTCAGGAGCTACTAATGTTACATTTGCATTATCTGCATGGCGAAACATCATTCCTAACTTCTCCCATCCAACATAGCCACCACCTACGATTAATAAATTTAATTGTTCTAATCGTAAAAAAACAGGAAATAATAAATTACCTTTTTCCACAAGCTTTATTTTTATGATTGATATTCTGGGTGTAGTGTTACTACTTCCCCAATAACAATAATTGCAGGAGAAGACAATTGTTTATCTTCCACAATTTCTAAAATAGTATTCATTCTCCCCAAGCCTACTTTTTCTGAATCCCAAGATCCATTTTGAATAATTCCAATGGGTGTATTTCCTCTTCCTGCTTCCTGATAAAGTTCTACGATTTGAGCTAGTTTACGCATCCCCATTAGTACAACCACAGTAGCAGAAGAATGAACTGCCATGCGAATATCTTCAGAAAGTTCATGATTTCTTGTCGTTCCTGTTACTACCCAAAAACTTTCATTGATTCCCCTACGAGTCAAAGGAATTTGTTGTAACTCTGGAACAGAATAACAACTGGAAATTCCTGGAACAACCTCTACTTTTACACCATACTTCTCAGCATACAATAATTCTTCGTGTCCTCTACCAAAAATATAAGGGTCTCCCCCTTTCAAGCGAACAACAGTGCCTTTCGCATGAGCATATTTTACAATTAGCTCATGAATATCTTCTTGTTTAAATTGACATACTCCAACTTTCTTACCCACAAAAAAACATTCTGCATTTTCTGCATATTTTAGTAAATCAGGATGAGCCAATGCATCATACAAAACTACATCAGCAGATTGTAAGGCTTTCATTCCCTTCACACTGATCAAATCTGGATCTCCCGGTCCAGCTCCCACCAATATCAATTTAGGTTCTTTCATTAGCGAATAAATTAAAAAACCTGACAAATTTCTCTGTCAGGCTTTCACTATATAATATTTTCTTGCGTTTATGCCTCCTGTGCTTCCATACGAGTAATTTGCTCTGTACGAATTTCATCAACTTGTGCCATAAAAGCTTTTGCTTCAGCATGATATTTTTGAGCAAATTCTAAAGAAGGCTCTGCACTATCCAATTGGAATACTTGCTCAGCAAAACTAGTACCTCCAAAAGAAGCAAATCCTTTCTCTACCATATTCTCATCAAAATCAGCGACAATTTTCTTTTGAGTATTACAAGCAATTCCTTCACCTGTCAATAAAGCTTTAGCAGCTACTACAAATGAATTATAAGAATGATAAATAGAATCTTGCCAGTTACCAGACTCTAATGCCTTTGTTCCATAATCAAACTTCTCTTTGGCATCAGCAATCAAAGTACCTACTAAGTCTAAAACTACACCAGCACATTCTCCAACACCTACAGCCTTCACATACTTCTCATTTTCTCCCCAATCTACAAAGAAGTCATCAGTAACATCAGTAGTCACAGTGAAAGGCTTTAATAATGTAAAGAAATACATTTTGTCTGCCTCTTTTTGTCTTCTGTAATAGTTATTGAAATACTCTCCTTCAAGAGCATTTTCGTTGAAGTCAGTCATCAAAGCAGCAAATGCTTGAGGAGCTCTTTTTGAAGGAACTTTTACCACCTTATCAGCAACAGTTGCTTTTCTTTCTTTATCAAAACCACCACCTAATAAGATTTGCATTGCTGGCATTACAAAAGCACCTTTTTTGATACTCATTCCTTGGAATCCAACATTTGCAATACTGTGCTGTCCACAAGCATTCATACAACCACTAATCTTGATTTTGATATCATGGTTATAAATCAAGTCAGAGAAATCTTCGTTCATCAAACGCTCTAACTCAGCAGAAATACCTGTACTACTTGCAATACCTAAGTTACAAGTATCAGTTCCTGGACAAGCTGTAATATCAGCAGTACTATCAAAACCTGGATCAGCCAATCCTAAAGCTTCTAATCTATTGAATAAACCTACTAAAGCCTCTTTACGAGCATACTTCAATAAAAATCCTTGGTTTACAGTGATACGAATATCATCTGCTACAAAACCGTCTTTTACGATTTGAGCAAATGCACGTGCTTTTTCATTGTAAATATTTCCTAAAGGTAATTTGATGTATACACCATAAAAACCTTCTTGTTTTTGTTCAAATACATTTGTATCTAACCAAGCTTGGTATCTAGCCTCATTTGAAGGAATCTCTGCATCAAACGCTGTACGAGTAGCAGGTTCAGCCAAATTAGCTCTTGACTCATCAATCTCATAAGTCTTATTGATACAAGCTAATTTTTGCTCTTCAATCAATTCTTTGAAAGCATCAAAACCAATTTTCTTGATTAAGAACTTCATACGAGCTTTACCTCTTGAAGCTCTTTCTCCATGACGATCAAATACACGAATAACAGCTTCAGACAAAGGAATAAATTCTTCTTCTGGTAAAAATGCATATAATTCTTGGGCCAACATTGGTTGAGCTCCCAAACCACCTGCAACCATTACTTTAAAACCTCTCTTACCATCTTGGATACGAGGAATAAAACCTAAATCGTGCATGAATGAGAATGCAGTATCATTATCATCAGAAGAGAAAGATACTTTGAATTTACGTCCCATTTCTTGACAAATAGGGTTTCTCAAGAAATACTCAAAAAATGCGTGAGCATAAGGAGATACATCAAATAACTCATTTGGGTTGATTCCCGCATCAGCAGAAGCCGTTACATTTCTTACTGTATTACCACAAGCTTCTCTCAATGTAATATTAGCATCCTCTAATTCTGCCCATACTTGAGGAGAATCTGCTAACTTCACATAGTGAACTTGAATGTCTTGACGAGTAGTCAAGTGCATTTTTTCTGTAGCATATTTATCAGCAATGTCAGCAATTCTTACTAATTGATCAGCAGACAAACGACCGAAAGGTAATTTGATACGAATCATTTGTACTCCCTCCTGACGTTGACCATATACTCCTCTTGACAAACGGAAAGATCTAAATCTTTCTTCATCCTCTGTACCATTTACAAATCCTTGAATACGGTTGTGTAAGTACAAAATGTCTTCTTTTGCTTCTGAAGAAACGTTATTTGATATATTTAATTCACTCATCTTCGTTCCTATATTTTTAGTCTTGAGATATTTCTTTATCGTTGTTGGTATTCCCAACACACAAATAAATACTTTTTGTTCGGATAAAGCAAAATTAATAAAATTTTACAAAAGCTTCATTTTAAAAAATAAAATTCTACCAAATCTTAAAAAAAAGACTATTGACGAAATAAAATTTCTCTCTTTCGTATTTCAACAAAATATTATTCTTATTTTTACAAAACACTACAAAAAGCTTATGTGATATTTATCACTGTAATTTAGAATGAATACACATATTCTTGCAAAATTTGATTAGAAGACGATGGAAATAAAGTTAAAAAGAGTAAATAATGCCGTTCATTTAGAAGCAGTTAATGAAAATGGTAATACAGTACAAATTGATGGTGCTCCTAAAATTGGTGGAGAAGACCAAGGTGCTCGCCCAATGGAATTATTGATTATGGGATTGGGTGGTTGTAGCTCTATGGACATCTTAAGTATTCTTAAAAAACAAAAACAAGAAGTAGAAGATTATGAAGTAACTATTTCTGCTGAAAGAGATACAGACAATGTTCCTTCTCTTTTCACGGATATTCACGTTTCTTTTACTTTGAAAGGAAAAATTGATCCTAAAAAAGCAGACAGAGCAGTAAAACTATCAATGGATAAATATTGTTCTGTTACTAAGATTCTAGAAAAATCTTCTAACATTACTTATGATTTTAAAATCATTGACTAATTCATAATCTAGTCACTCTTTCTATTCACATTAACCCTGCTTAATTACATGAAAGAATCTAAAAATTTTGAAACAATAGCCGTTCGTACTCAGACAGAACGTTCTCAGAACCGTGAGCACTCTGCTCCTATCTATATGACTTCAAGCTTTATGTTTGAAGATGCAGACCAAGCGAAAGGAATGTTTGCTGATGAAATTGATGGCAATATATATACTCGTTTTTCAAACCCAAACAATAGTGAATTTATTGAGAAGGTTTGTAAAATGGAAGGTGCTGAAGATGGTTTTGCTACTGCTTCGGGAATGTCAGCAGTATTCACTAGTATTGCTCCTTTTGTCAATACAGGTGATCATGTTTTGGCTTGTAGATCTGTATTTGGTTCTACTCATCAAATCTTAACACAGATTTTACCTAAATGGGGAATTGAATCTAGTTATGTAGAAATTGGTGAACCAGAAACATGGGAAGCAGCTATTCAAGAAAACACAAAACTAATTTTTGTGGAAACTCCTTCCAACCCAACACTGGATTTGATTGATATGGAATGGTTGGGAAAATTAGCAAAGAAACATGGTGTGTTATTAGTTGTTGACAACTGCTTTGCAACTCCTTATTTACAACAACCTATCAAATGGGGGGCTGATATTGTCATGCATTCGGCTACCAAATTTATTGATGGTCAAGGAAGAGCAATTGGAGGAATGATCGTAGCAAGCAAAGAACTGATTCAAAAAGTTCGTTTTTTTGCACGCCATACAGGACCTGCAATGTCTCCATTCAATGCATGGATTTTATCAAAGAGTTTAGAAACATTAGCAGTTCGTTTAGATCGTCATTGTGATAATGCTTTGAAATTAGCTCAATATTTAGAAGGTCATGAAGAAATTGAGTTTGTTAAGTATCCATTTTTACCAAGTCATCCACAATATGAATTGGCTAAAAAACAAATGAGAGCTGGTGGTGGTTTAGTAACTTTTGAAATCAAAGGTGGAATTGAAAGAGGAAGAAAATTTCTAAATACTGCCGTAGAAAGAGGTTTATCTTTTTCAGCAAACTTAGGGGATACAAGAACAATTGTAGCACATCCTGCTTCTACTACTCACTCAAAACTATCAGAAGAAGAGCGTTTGACTGTGGGAATCAAACCAGGAATGATTCGTATCTCAGTAGGATTAGAACACCTTGATGATATCATCAAAGAAATTGAGTGTTGTATTCAGCAGAGTAAATAGTAAACACAATTTATAAATTCATAAAAAACTTAAGAGTCTTTCTATTTTAGTGAGACTCTTTTTTTTGTACATTTTTCAACTTTTTAATTAGACAAAACAACAGATAATTGGAGTGACTAAAATGAATTGAATTTTTATTTAAATAAAAATATTCCTGTTTTTTATAAAAATAAATCAATTTATAAAATTAAGGTAAACTATCTATGTCTGTTTCTTACAGTTTAAATCCTTATACTGGTCAATGGACTATTGCCGAGGCTGGTCATTTACTCAGAAGGACGATGTTTGGTCCAACTTATAAACAAATGGCTGATGCCACTACAAATGGAATGCATGCTACTGTATCTTCCTTAATGAATATATCAGCAACAAATCTCCCTTTATCCTTTCATGATGATGAACACTTAGTACAAGCTGGCCAAACTTGGGTAAATTCAGTATATCCCACAGATGGTGAAAAACGAAACCTATCTAATAATGCTCGTATGAGGTCGCTACAAGCGTGGATCATGCAAAACATCAATAATGAGCAAGATGGTCTAAGCATTACAGAAAAAATGACATTTTTTTGGCAAAATCACTTTGGTACAACTACTAATGCTGATGCTAGAGGGGCTTATGACTATGTCATATTATTACGTAATAATGCTTTAGGAAACTTTAAACAACTCGTTAAAGATGTAACTGTCCATCCTATAATGCTTGTTTTTTTAAATGGAAACACAAATTCTGTACAAAGCCCTAATGAAAATTATGCAAGAGAATTATTAGAATTGTTTACCATAGGAAAAGGGCCACAAATTGGAACTGGAGATTACACCCATTATACAGAATATGATATTTCTGAATGTGCAAAAGTTTTAACAGGCTACAGAAATAATGGTTATCGTAGTGATACAGAGACTTCTTTCTATTCTTACTTTGATGAGAAAAAGCACAATGACACTGTAAAAACCTTATCAAATAAATTTGGAAATGCAGTCATTCAACCTAATGGAGAAAATGAGTATAAAGATCTTATTGACATCATCTTCCAACAACAAGAAGTATCCAAATACATCTGCAGGAAGTTGTATCGCTTTTTTGTGAGTTCTGAAATTTCTGATGAAGTGGAAAGTCAAATAATTTCTACATTGGCAACTACCCTAAGAACAAATAATTATGAGATTCAGCTTGTATTGGAACAATTACTTAAAAGTGAACATTTTTATGATATTTCACACAGAGGGTGTTTCATAAAAAGTCCTTTGGATATGATATTTTCTATCTGGAATGGTACAGAAACAAAACCAAATTATGACTTTAACACCAACTACCAAATGTTCCTCTCAATTTATGGCAATTGTACTACTTTAGATTTATCATTTTTAGCTCCGCCAAGTGTAGCAGGATGGCCAGTTTATTATCAAGCTCCTGTTTTCACAAGATTATGGCTGAATGCTTCTCTTATCAAATCACGAGTTGATATTATCAATTGGTGGGTTTTATATAAAGGAATTAGCAAAAATGATAAGCGATTAAATGTAATTGGATTGGACTTCTTAAATAACCTTCCTAATCCTGAAAATGCGAATACGGTCATTGATTGTATGATTAAAACATTTTTACCTAAAGGAACAACAGATGCTCAACGTGAAAACCTTCGCTTGGTATTGACAAATGAATTACCAAACTTCGAATGGACAATTCAATATAATGAATATTTGGATGCACCAAATGACACCAATTTTAGTGATCCTATATCTGTACAAATCAAGAAAACCTTGACAACACTATTTAGTTTACCAGAATTCCAAACGATATAACAAGATGAAAAGAAGAGATTTTCTAAAAAATATTGGAATGGCAGCTATTGGTGTTCCTTTCTTACTAAATGACCTTCAAGTGCAAGCCATGAATAGCTTCTTGAGTATTGGTCAAAAAGCAGAGGATCGTATCCTTATCCTCATTAGATTAAATGGTGGAAATGATGGATTGAACACAATTATTCCTATTGATCAAATGGCAAATTTAGCAATTCAGAGGAGTAATATTTTGATCCCAGAATCTTCACTCCTCAAAGTCAATGATACAATTGGACTCCATCCTACAATGACAGGTATGCAATCTATGTTTAATGATGGAAAACTGGGGTTCATTCAAAATGTTGGTTACCCAGAACAAAATCGTTCGCATTTTCGATCAATGGACATTTGGAGTTCAGGGTTAATTGACGAACCAGCAATAACTGGTTGGCTAGGAAGGAAATTTCAAATTGATCATCCTAACTTCCCTGATGAATATCCAAATGATAATGCTCCTCATCCTTTTGCAATTAGTATGGGAAATTCTGTATCATCTACTTGTCAAGGAACAGAAACTAATTTCGGACATACAGTAAAAGACCCTACACAAGAATATAATCTTGGGCAAGGTGATTTTATTCATGATGGGTTTTGTCACAGTGAACACTTAGAATACATCAATACATTAATTAGTCAAACAAACAAATATGGTCTTGAACTTAATAAAGCTGCAAGTGCTGGTAATAGTTTGTCAAAATTATATGATGAAAATAATGATTTAGCTGTACACCTTAGAAATGTTGCCAAACTAATCTCTGGTGGTTTAAAAACAAGCATTTATGTCCTTAACATCAATGGTTTTGATACACACTCAAGTCAGGTAATCAAAGAAAACACAGTAGCTGGTGAACATGCTGACTTATTAAAAATACTTTCTGATGGTATTCATGCTTTTCAAGATGATTTGAGGTTATTAGGACTTGAAGATAGAGTTTTGGGAATGACATTTTCTGAATTTGGACGTCAAATAGCTTCAAATGCAAGCTATGGTACAGATCATGGTGATGCAGCTCCTTTATTTTTATTTGGAAATTGTTTAGCAAACAATATTATTGGAGATAATCCAACAATTCCAGATGTTGTAGTCAAACAAGAAGCTTTGCCTATTTCTGTTGATTTTAGAGATGTATATGCCTCCGTATTAAATGAGTGGTTTGGTGTACCAAAAAATGAAATTATCCCACTATTTGAGCATGATATTCAATTTCTACAATTACTGACTTGTAGTGCTATAACTTCCTCTATTGACAAAGCTCAAAATAATGAAATTAATGTACAATTATATCCTAACCCAAGTAGTTCGCAAACAACTATTCAATTTACATCAGAAAATGAATGGGTAAAGATTATTATTATTGATATAGAAGGAAATGAAGTGCTAGTTCCTTTAGATAAATTCCTAAATGATGGAAGTCATAAAATTAAGGTAGACATAACCTCATTGAGAACAGGACAATACCTAGTTCAAATTATAAAAGCTTCAAAAACACAAAAAACTAAACTTATTAAAATATAGTTTTATAAAAGAGAGGGTAACCAAAATATTACCCTCTTTATCTATTAATCTTTTACAAGTATTTATCAAGGTAAATAGCCATTTCTTCTTGTAACTTTTTAGCTTCTTGTCTTGCTACTTCAGCAAAATCTTCTCCTTGTGAAGCATAAATAATTCCTCTTGAAGAGTTCACTAACAATCCACACTCTTTATTCATTCCGTACTTAGAAACACCTTCTAAATCTCCACCTTGTGCTCCTACTCCAGGAACCAATAAAAAGTGATTTGGAGCATGTTTACGAATTACTTCAAACATAGGTGCCTTTGTTGCTCCCACTACATACATTAAATTTTCTTCTGTTCCCCACTGCTGACTAGTCTCTAATACTTTCTCAAATAACTGCTTATTTTCTCCATCAATAGAAAGTGTCTGAAAGTCTTTACTACCTGCATTAGAAGTTAGTCCCAAAAGAATTACCCATTTATTTTCAAACTCCAAAAATGGACTTACAGAATCTTCACCCATATAAGGTGCAACAGTCACAGAATCAAAATTCATGTTTTCGAAAAATGCTTTTGCATATAATTTTGATGTATTCCCAATATCCCCTCTTTTAGCATCAGAAATTGTAAAAATATCATTAGGAATATATTCAATTGTCTTTTGTAGCGAGTCCCAACCTCTTGAACCAAGAGCTTCATAAAAAGCAATATTGGGCTTATAAGCTACACAATAGTTCGCTGTAGCATCAATAATTGCTTTATTAAAAGCGAAAATAGGATCTTCTTCCTTTAACAAATGTGAAGGAATTTTAGATAAATCAGTATCCAACCCTACACACAAATAAGATTGCTTCTTTTTAATATTCTCAAATAACTCTGCTCTTGTCATTTTTATACAATTTTTACAACTGATGCAAAAATAAAAAAAGGAGTGAACAAACATGCCCACTCCTTTCTATATTTTTAAGTACTTGTATTATCTCAATACATGAACCTCTCCTGATACAGGATCTTTTGTATCAACATTCATATCAATCACATAGTAGTAAACTCCCATTGTTACTTCACCACCAGTATTATCATTCTG
>JAAEPT010000021.1 GCA_024232295.1 Cytophagales bacterium | reverse complement strand
CCCAAACCCCAAACCCCAAACCCCAAACCCCAAACCCCAAACCCCAAACCCCAAACCCCAAACCCCAAACCCCAAACCCCAAACCCCAAACCCCTTAAATCCTTCTTCGAATCAAAATATAAAAATAAGAATTTTTAACCATAAATTAAAATATAAAAAGTAAATTCGAATTTGAATCTCTTTTTCTTCGAGAAATTCAAACTGATAAACTGTAAAATCCTAATTCATAATTATAACACCATACCTCATCATCTTAGAACGGAAACTATATTTTTTTTCTTTCAAAGATATTTCTGTAGTTCTTTGATATTTAAAAAAATGATTAATTTTTTCGAGAAATTTAATAAACGATGAAAATCATAGCTCAAAAAATATCTTTCCTCTTATTGATTGGAGGAATCATTAGCCAACAATTGAATCATACTGGTTTAGAAAATAACAAGAAATACTCTAATTTAGTACAAAACCACGTGATTCATCATGTAGAAGATAAAGGAGGTCGTATCCCTTCAATCCAAGGTTCGAAGAAATATCTCAATGGACAAGTAATTTCCAATGAGCAATTTGAAAGAATATTAGGTGTATCTGACCATAGACAACAGAAGAACGTTCATATTCCAAATGACCTCATGAGTCTTCTTGGAATGAAGAACCAAGATGTGAACAACTTTATGGTAGTTAATGGAAAGAACGTCCCTGTTTCAGATAATCAGATCCAAAATCTTTCATCAAATTTCAGACCAGGCACTGTTATTACTGAAAAAATTACTGATAAGAATGGAAGATCTACTGAAAAGGTTTTAACTCAAAATGAAATATCTAAAATATACAACAAAGATCAAATGGCTAAGGCTATGAGAAATCAGCTTCAAAATCTTCAAGGAAATGCTGCTGCAGCTCATGTTCAATATCATCAAAATAAAGGACAACAAACTTTGAATCTTCAAGGATCAATACCTGCTCAACAACAAAAAGTTTATCAAAATCAGCAACAAGTTCAGAGACAACAATTGCTAAATCTTCAAAAATTATTATCTGCTCAACAACAAAATCAGCAGCAAAATCAACAGCAAGGACAACAAGTACTCAATCTCCAAGGATTTGTACCTGCCCCTGAACAAAAGGTTTATCAGAATCAACAGCAAGCACAACCAGTATTGAATTTACAAGGATTTGTACCTGCCCCTGAACAAAAGGTTTATTAGAATCAACAACAAGCACAACCAGTACTCAATCTCCAAGGATTTGAACCTGCCCCTGAACAAAAGTATTATCAGAATGAACAGCAAGCACAACCAGTACTCAATCTCCAAGGATTTGAACCTGCCCCTGAACAAAAGTATTATCAGAATGAACAGCAAGCACAACCAGTATTGAATTTACAACAAACCATTCCTGCTCCTCAGCAACAAGTTTACCAATCTCAAGGAGGAGATCTTCAACTCACTCAAGAGCAAATTCAAAACTTATTCCCTCAACTTCAAAAGCCATCTCAAATGCAAGTCAGCAGTAACAACACTCAATAGGTCCAACAACAACCTGCTCAAACTCAACAACAATTATCACATCAGCAACTCTTATCACTTTTACAAAACCAAATGAGAGTTCCTCAACCTCCTCAAGCACCATCCCCACCTTCACCTCCCCTTTTATCTTAAGCGAGGTAATTAATCTTAATCTATAATTATTTAACTTAAATTCTCTAAACCTTTTAACACTCTTATATAAAACAAGTCATCTTCCTCGGTATATCGTACCATATCTTTCGGATCAGTGATCATCCCTAAATTCTTATCCTAAAGTATTTCTGATGTCAGTGAACTTAGCAAATCTGTGAAATCATATTT
>JAAEPT010000020.1 GCA_024232295.1 Cytophagales bacterium | reverse complement strand
GGTAACAGTATATCCAATTCAACAACCAAGTAGTTCTGTGGGAATTATCTCAAGAGAGTACTTGTGTACAAGTGATGATGAGGTAGTTACTTTGAAGGCATTGGATGCAACAGCACAAGATAAAGATTGGTTTAATACAGAATATACATGGTCAACGGGAGAGAAGACAGCTGAGATTGATGTGGTAAGTGGAGGTACTTATACAGTACAAATTACACATACATCAACAGGTATTCCAGGAAGTGCAGGAGTTACTTGTACAGGATCAGTTTCAAATCCACAGGCAGTAGTAGAATATGATGTTGAGGTATCAATAGGAGCAATCACACCAATTGATGTAGACAAAGGAATTGAATCAACAACAGCTGTTGCTTTGGAGACAGGAGGATCAAAAGACTATGATAGTTTTGTGTGGACACTTGCAGATGGAACCTCTTTAGGAACAGGAAAGTCTGTTGAGATTAAGTTGAATGAGACTTCACAGATATTGGTACAAGCTACTAAAGAAGAGTGTTTTGATTCAATGAGTACAACAGTACTTGTGTTCAAGCCAATTGAAGTACCAAATGCATTTACACCAAATGGAGATGGAATTCATGATACATGGAGTATTTCAGGGTTGGAGACTTATTCAGAAGCAGTGGTGAAGGTTTACAACCGCTGGGGTAACTTAGTCTATGAAACTTATGGAGGATATGATTCTGATAATGAGTGGAATGGTACAAATAATAATAATGGAGGAGAAGTAGGAATGGGAGCTTATTATTATGTAATTGATTTGAATGTTGAAGAACGTGAACCAGTTACAGGCCATGTTCATATAATTAGATAATCCATTCTAAATAAAATCAAAAAAAGCCTCTCAGAGTTAATACTTTGAGAGGCTTTTTTATTAATGACTATTGCTTTTGCTAGTTCTGTATTTAAATATATTTTTTAACAACTTAATCCTTCCATTCAATTGATTGTTAGGAACCTTATGTTGATGACAATCAATAATGGAAATAAGTTTAATAATCTCGTTTTCATTTAGATCAGTAATAGGTTTTCTTATATAATGACTAGAAATCTCATTCAATCCGATTAATTTTTTGGAAGTATTAGATTCTTCAATTGGAATTTCAATCAATAAATTATTAAAAAAGTAATCAACACATTTTGATTGACTTACAAATTCTTCTAAACCATAAGCAAGCACTAAATCTTGATTTAATAAACTTTTTGATTTATTTATTTCTCCTTGTTTATTAAGAACCTGACTTACTTTTAGTGAATAGAAACGTTTTCCATAATTCCTTCTTGGATAAACTCCTGTTAAGTGTTTCCAAATATAATCTTTGTAGCTACTCTCAATTTTATTTGTTCTAACCTCAGGATAGATCACATCAAAAATCTTATTGAAGTTTTGAGAAAGTATATCAGTTTTTCTAATGGAAGAAACGTAAGTTTTCATTTCTTCTTCACTGTAAACCCTCAAATATTCAGTCTTTATAACCCAGTATCCTAACAAATACATGAGTAACACGATTGATGAAAGCATTGAAGAGGTAATGACAATAATTGAAATTGACAGCTTTCTGGAAATTAGTTTTAGAAACTTCTCTTTTAAAATAATTAAGTCTAACATGTAATTTATTACAATGAATTCTTTTATTCTTTCACCACCTTAACCATTTGATTATCTACTTTTAAGAAATAAATTCCAGAATTAAGGTTTTCAATATTTATCCCTTCACTCGCATATTTTCCTTCCAGTTGTATTTTCCCATTCACATCTACAATAGTATATTTAGAATTTATCATGACACCATCTAAGTAGACTTTGTCAAAAACAGGGTTAGGATATATTTTAATGCTATTTTCAATTGTATGGTTTGTTATGGTTGTGACAATAGGTTTCTTTGGCAGTGTAATAATGCTAATAGAATATGAAGGAATACTAATTTGATCATTGTTTGTACTAGCTGTTGTCCAAGCATCATTCGGATTGTTGTATGCATCTGGCCACATTTCAGGAGACATAGCATAAGTTTCAATTTTATAGTTTCCTGTCACTTCTTTACTATCAAGATTCACTTGTAACTTTGAAGCAACAGGAAGTTTATTGACTGAAAATATTTTGATAGAATCTCCCAAGTCTATGGCTCTTGAGATAACTCCAGGAAGCTTAGTATCTATTTCATCACTATTGCTGAGAGCAGTGTATATTGATTGATCCTTAAATACCTCATATAGTTTGGAGTAAAAGGCTCGAACAGGTGAATACTTTACTTGATTACCTTCCATAAATAGTAAAGTTTGAGGAGCGTTAGCATCAGAATGATAAAGCATGTGGATTCCTGCTTGCATTACCACACCATCTTTTGTATTTCCTTCTAAGATTGCCAAAAACATATCAGCTGTTGATAATACTCCTAAGAAAGAATTTGAGCCCAATACTCCCCATTCGGTCATAATCATCGGTGTATTGCCAAAGTGAGTTTTGTGTTCAGTGATCGTTTTTCGTGTGTATTTATAGGAATCAAGAAGAACAACCCCTGATGCAAAATCTAGGTTTTCACTACCCACATTATTATAATTATGTACTGTGGTTAAGTCATAGTATGTCTCAGAAGCTAGGCGATTTGACCATCCATTTTCAGAATAATCATTGTGATTGACACACACTGCAAATTGAGTAGAAGGTGAGACTGTTTTTAGTGAGTTGACTAATGAACTTGTATGAGCAATGTATTGATCTACATCAGAAACTTGCCATTGATTACCTGCAATGTATCCATAAGACTGAGTACTGTAGAAGTTCTCATTCCCCAATTCAACCCATTTTACATTTAGATTATCAGAAATTCTGCTTTGTAATCGATTAGTTGCTGTCGTAATATCATCATGTATGACATTGAACATTAAAGTGGCAGATCCATCCGAATCTATTACTAAATCCTTGAATCCATTATATCCAAATGTAAAACCATTGTTGTACAAGTTAGTTCTACTACGATTATCAAAAGTTGAAGCATCATTATGATATCCATCAGTTGACCAGTTGTAAAAGTTTCCAACAGTACCTCCTGGAAAACGATAATTACTCATTGGAAAATGTTCTTTGATTGCATTAGCAATTTCAGGGTCTCCCCAAGATTTACTTGCCCAAGAAAAGTGACTATTTGTAGACAGTAAATCATTATTGAAGGGCATAGTATCATTAGAAATTAGGTTAATTGTACAAACGGGATTTGTAGGAATGGTGTAAGGGAAAGAATAAGGAGTTGCTACAGGTTCTGTATCTGTTACTTTAGGGTTTTTGATGATGAATGTTCCTGTAGCGTTTTGAAAACCAAACTCAAGTACAACTTGATTATAACCATCTGTTTCTGCTTCAACAAATGTATTGTACCAACTTCCTTGTGCTGGAGATGATAAGTTTTCTGCTTTTAATGATTTTCCTCCCACCTGAGAGATTTTCAGTTTGGGAGCATACCATGCCACAGAGCCAAGTCCAATGTTTTCTAAAAAAATATCTGCTGATAAATAAGTATTGCTTGTGTTGGGAGGGAGGTTAACAGTAAGGCGAGCATATTCATAAGTTTCTGTATTTCCCTTAATTGTTACCTCTTCTGTTGATGGGTCATAAGTAGCTCCATTGGTGAATGTCCAATTTCCATTAGAAAAAGAGATGTCTTGAATTTCAGTTGCAAAAACCGAAATTGATAATACACTAATTAACAGTGTTAATAGTTTTTTATGAGTGTTGATTGTCAGGTACATGCAGTTTTGTTTTTACTTGAATATACATAACTTTTTTAAGTTTTGATTTGCTCATACAACCTTTTTACTTGAAGGTCTCCTAATCCATAGATACTTTCTCTTTTACTAAATTCATCAAAAATTATTTCAAAATCTTCCGTATTTAGTTCTTTTATGATTTTTTTTAAAGAGTTAATAGGTCTATTTGAGTTTCCCATTCTATCCCTATGTGCTTTTACCACAGGTAAGATAAATGAATAATTATGATTCAGTTTGTTAGCAATGGATAACATATTTTCTAAATTATTCATTTGATACTCTTTCCACAAATTGGCAAAATCATCTAGTTTTTCTAAGGGAACTTTGTGTTTATAAATATCTATAATTTCAAATTTAGTCAATTTACCAAAGTTGTATTTTGAGTGTGATTTTGGTTTTACCAAGAAAACAGAATTATTTTTATGTTTCTTATTTAGGATATGAGTAATAAACCAAAAATTAACTTGACAAAATAGATCTTCCTCAAACCAAAGGTTAATTTCTGAATTTTCAATTTCTATTATTTTATGAAATTCAGTAATTACTTTTTCTTCATACTCACTTTTTGAGACATCATAGTTTTCCTTTAAAAAGGAAATTCGATTTGTAAAAAGCTCTTCTAAGTTCTCGCCTTGAATATCTCCTTCAACAAGGCATTCTCTACAAATGATAAAATCTCCTTGAATGGTTGAAGGGATTTGTATCTTTAAGGAATCACCATTAAGTATGTGAATCTGCTTTCTCATTTCTTCACCTTTTATATACTTTAACTTTTATAATTAATAAGTTGTGAATCTTAATTTATGTAAATCTTATTTTTTTACAAACATCACCAGTACTTTAGAGTTAACATGCTTAATTTGTCTGTAAATACTTTATATATTTGCCAAAATTTTATTGGATGATTGATAATAAAAAAATTGTGGTGATCATGCCAGCATACAATGCTGCAAAAACCCTTGAAAAAACCTTTAGTGAAATTCCTCTCGATATTGTTGATGAGGTAGTACTAACAGATGATAAAAGCTCAGATGATACGATTGAAGTTGCTAGGAGAATTGGTGTTAATCATATCATTGTACATGAGGTAAATACAGGTTATGGAGGAAACCAAAAATCTTGTTATAACAAAGCATTAGAGATAGGGGCAGATGTTGTCATTATGGTGCACCCAGATTATCAATACACTCCTAAATTGATTCAATCAATGGCTTATTTAATAACTAATGATGTTTATCCATGTGTATTGGCATCAAGAATTCTAGGGAAAGGAGCTTTGAGAGGAGGAATGCCTATTTATAAATACATTGCCAATAGATTTCTTACTTTGTTTCAGAATATATTCATGAATCAAAAGCTTTCTGAATATCACACTGGATACAGAGCCTTTTCTAAGGAAGTACTTGAAGCAATTAATTATAATCAAAACTCGGATGATTTTGTGTTTGATAATGAAATGCTAGGGCAGATTTGCTACAAAGGGTTTGAAATTGCTGAGGTAACTTGTCCAACAAAATATTTTGAAGAAGCTTCTTCTATTAATTTCAAAAGAAGTTCTATTTATGGACTAGGTGTCCTTAGAGTCTCAGTTACTTATTTCTTAAATAAGATTGGGTTATTAAAGTCTAAATTATTTCACAGTTAATGGATACTATTTTCAAAGACAACAAATATCCATTACTAATTATTGGATTATTATCACTCTCATTTTTTGTTGGTATCGGACATGTTCATTTGTTTGATTGGGATGAAATCAACTTTGCAGAATGTGCTAGAGAAATGATCGTTTCTGGTGATTATGTGAAGGTACAAATGGATTTTCAGCCTTTTTGGGAGAAACCACCATTCTTTTTCTGGCTTCAAGTTATTTTTATGAAGCTTTTTGGAATAGGAGAGTTTTCTGCTCGCTTTCCCAATGCTTTGTTTGGAGGAATAACGCTTTTTAGCTTTTATTTTATTGGGAAAAAGCATTTTGATCGCAAAATGGGATTATTATGGAGTCTTATTTATGCTGGATCTATTTTTCCCCTCTTTTACTTCAAATCAGGGATTATTGATCCTGTATTTAATTATTTTATATTTATTTCAATTTACTTCTTCATTCGCTTTTTTAATGCTGATGAAGTGAAGAATAAATACAAATTCTCATTGTATTCAGGCATTGTCATTGGTCTAGCAATGCTTACTAAAGGGCCTGTAGGTCTACTACTTTTCTTATTAACAGTCTTTGTGTACCTCGTTGTCACTAAATTTAAGAATTTCCCACACATCAAATATATATTGGTTTGGCTCATTAGCTTTGTACTTGTAATTATGAGTTGGTGGATTTTTGATATCATCAATAATGGTTTTGATGTAGTTAAAGACTTTATCGATTATCAAATTAGTTTGTTTGGTAAACCAGTTGCAGGACATAAACAACCATGGTATTATCACTTTGTAGTTGTTTTGTTGGGGTGTTTTCCAATGTCCTTTTTTGCTTTGAAGCAATTATTTGCTAAGTCAGAAGAGACTGATGTTGTGAACTTAAATCGTTGGATGAATATTTTATTATGGGTAGTATTAATCTTATTCACCATTGTAACTACCAAGATCATTCACTATTCTTCAATGACATATATTCCATTGTCATTTTTGGCAACTTATTATATCTATAGAAACCAAGAGAAAATAGCACCTTGGATGATCTACTTATACTTGGGTATGGGCTTGATTATTTCAATAGCTGTTATGGTGATTATGAATATATTGCCTAATAAAGAAATCATGTCAGAATTATTATCCAAAGATCAGTTTTCTCAAGATAGTTTCTTACAGGATGTTCAGTGGGGAGGATATGAGTTTTTAGGAGGATTGTTGTACATGATTACAATAATAGGAGGTTTTATTCTATTGTTAAAGAGGAAAATAACAGAGGCCTTCACCGTGAATGCTTTTGGATTAAGTCTTTTCTTTATTTTCTTGTCTTATACCCTTTTACCTAAAGTAGAACAGTATGTACAAGGTCCAGCAATTAGTTTTTATGAATCCGTGATTGGCAAAGATGTTTATTTGCATGTTGATGGGTATAAATCATATGGAAGATCTTTCTATTCTAACCTTCAACCAATGAAGGAAAAAAGAAGAACAGATAAAGGTTGGTTGATGAATGGTGAGGATGTAGATAAGGATGTCTATATCGTGACTAAAACAATCAATACAAAGCTGGAGAATAACCCTAAGATGACCCTTGTTAAACAAGAGGGAGGATTTAGAATGTATTACCGAAAAGCGGTTCTTATAACACTGGAAGATGATAAGGTGGCAACTCAAAATTTTGAAAGTAAAGCCTTAAACTTCTTGACAGCAGAGTATGTAAAGTCAGGGAAAACTTCACAACATACAGCAAATTATCCTAATAAGGATAGTCAGTTGTATAGTAATGGGATATCAGCGATTGTAAAAGGTGGTGATGTAATTGAATGCACTGGGTGGGCATTTATCAAAGAGAAGAATGATTTATCTATGGCTGTTGAATTACGTGATAGATCTCAAGAAGAAAAACCAATTGTTGTATGGGCAAGTGAATCTGTGGGTGATCAAGAAACAAATCAGTGGAATAAAGTAACAAAATCAGTTAAAATTCCAGACAAGTTTAGTGAGTTACAATTGAAAATTTATTTCTATCATTCGGATGGAATAGTTAATGATTCAACAGCTTATAAAGAAGCATGGGTAGATGATGTATCTGTTCGTCTAATTTCATCCAAATAATAAACAGAATGATAACCAAAAAGACACCTATATCTTGATTATAGGTGTCTTTTTTATTTAAAGCCAAACTTTACGTTTCTTAGAATTCTTCATTTTCAATGAAAATTTTTCGCCAAATTTCAAAGGTTAGAATCATCCATAGCAAAAGACCATGACGTCTAATTCCTCTTTCAAAATCATAGGCTAAAATTTCTCGAATTGTTTCTTGGTTAAAGAGTCCTGTTTCTTTAAAGCTTTTGTTTAATAATACCTTTTTTGCATACTTTTTCATTTCTTTCTGAAACCAATATTGCACAGGTACACGCATTCCACTTTTAGGACGATTAATAATTTCTCTGGGAATATCCTCCCAATAAGCTTTTTTCAAAATATACTTTTCAACCCCTTGATTTAATTTGTACAAAGAAGGCATTTCCATACTCTTTCGAATAACATTTTCAGTAAACATTGGTGAAAGAGGAGTAATTTGAGAAGCACCTAGCATACGTTCAACTTTTGGTAAAATCAAATGAGCACCTTTCAGTTGAATGTTGATATTCATCAGCTTATCCAAGTAATTACTAGGTTGGTCAGTATTGAAGAAAGGGGTTAAAATACCTTCCAGTTCTGTAGAATGATTTAGCGAGTTCAAGACTTTTGGCTGTAGGAATTTATCCATATAAGCATATCCACGTTGATAGGAATTCAAATATGCCTTTTCTCTATAGTTCTCTTCTTTGGATGTCCCATACCACTCTTGCACCATCATTGGAATATTTTTGGGTCCTCCAAAACAAGGGTCACCACCTTCACCATTAAAGATGTAATTACACTTTTTTGAAGCAAATTGTGCCAATTCAAAATTAGGAACTGTGATTGGGTCACCAATAGGGTCGTCTAAATGCCAAATGGTTTTGAATAACTTAGGTAAAAAATTGTTAGGGTCTACCTTTACTTCATGATGGTCAGTTTGATAGCGATCAGCTACCATACGAGCAAAATCTAATTCGTTTCGATATTCTTCACCAAAATGAATAGAATAAGTTGGAATTGTTTTTTGTGATTCTTGTGCTACAATTGCTGAAATAATACTAGAGTCCAAACCACCTGACAAAAATACACCTACCTTATCATTTGTGTTTTTGAGAAGAAATTGAACATCTTTTTGCATTTCTGTGGAAAGGTCTTGTTTCCAATATTCCAAATCATCTATGTGATGTTTTTCTACATTATCTAAGTTGAGATAGTGTTGTTCTGAAATTCCTTTTTGAGGGTGATAAGAAACAATTGTATTGGGTTTTAGCTCAAAAATATCTTCAAGCATTGTGTCTCTTTCAGGGATAAAAGAGAAAGAAAAATATTTGACGATAGAAGCATGATTGATTTTTCGTTCAAAACGATTGAATTGAGAAAGTGCTTTGGGTTCAATAGCAAAGTTGAATAAATTACCCTGTTTTGCATAAAATATTGTTTTCCTTCCTGCACCATCTCTTACCAAATGAATTGTTTCACCATCAATAATGACCATCACAAAAGAACCTCTAATTTCTTGTAAAAAGTCTAATCCTTTTTGTTGAAAAGACTTAAAAAGAGAAGAAGGGCTCAATAATTTATATTGTTCATTATGAATATACCCTGCCACTGCAATTGCTTGATTTTCTCCTTGATGAGAACCTGTACTTACTTTGTGAAGAGTATCATTAAAGCTTTGTTGGTTTACTTGAATAGCATAATTATTCAAAAAAATAGTACTGTTTTTTTCAGAACCTCGATGCAAAAGTTGCTTTTCCATTGAGGCTAACTCTTGCTCTGTAAGTTGCTTTCCGCCAAATAAATTTGCCATAAATAATTCTTAACCGAAATCTAAATCCATATCTATTCCCTCTGTACTACCAAATGTTCCCATATCCATCATACCACTATCCATAATAATCATATCCATTTCAGTATCATTATCATCTAGTTGTCTACGTCTCTCATCAATATTATTTTTGAACTGACCAAATAAATTGGCAATTTGTGAATATGCAAGTGTATCTAATGGGTAAATAGAGTCAAAAGGAACTACTTCTTTCTTATTTTTTAATGCTGGAACTTTATCAAATAGGTCTTTAGAAATACCAATATCAATTCTATACTTTTGATTTTCTACATTGAGAAAAGATGTATTATTGAGCATCTCATTAACAGAGATATTTCCATTATGTAAAAAGTAAATAGGCAAGCGATTGTTTTCTTTGACCAAGTCTTGAACAATACTTACTAGGTTTTGAGGATAACCAGAAGTTGAAATAATGGCTACACGATTGGTAAAGTGAAAGTTATTCATAATTAACCAATCTACATATTGTTCTTCATCAACTAATACAATTCCTTCCAATCCATAATTATAAACATCCTTTTCTGGTGCTTGGCTTTGAGAAATAGTATTTAATCGAACTTTGTCATTAATCATAAGTTTTAAGTCTTGTGGATTATTTTTAGGCCAAGTCCTAATACATTCATAAAACTGTTTGTAACTAACTCCCTTGTTAAAAAATGTGTATTGGATAAGTTTTCCCAAACAGATGATTGTTGAGATTAAGATAAAGACAAATGGAAAAACGTTACAAATCAAAATAATAAATGAAATGATAAAGAAAATTAAATAGATTTTTTGTCTACTCTTTCCCTTATTTATGAGTATCCCTTTATAAGTAGAAAATAAGTTTCTTTTTGTGAAGTAAATTGTATTTTCTTTACTTGTTTTGGTAATTACTTTTTTGAATAGGAAATCACTGATACCATTAGAAGGATCAAATGTGAAGTTATGCCCACAATTTGAGCATTTGAATCCATACTTTTTTTTGTGATTATATCCACATTTAGAACATTTCATGGTTTTTATTTTTAGCCAAAATCTAGATTAAAATTTGTGTTTTCTGAGAAATCAATATTTGTGAAATTACCATCAATGGCTAATCCTTCACCATCAAGGTATTTTGTTTCATCAATTTGTGTTTTTGCTTGTATGAAAACAAGAGATAATTGTTGATAATATAATGTGTCTAATGCAAGGTTTTGAGAAAAGACAGCATTCTTTCTTCGTTTTCTAAGAATCTGTTGTTCATGAAAATGCTGTGGAAATAAACCTAAATCGATCAATATTTCTTGTTTTTTAAAAGATAGAAATTCTTTTGCTTTTGCAAGCATTTTATCTTTATCATTGATACCATCATGCAAAAAGTAAATGGGAAGATTCTCTGAAGAGTCTAATAGTTTTTGCACTTGTGGAGCTAGGTATTTAGGGTATTGATTGACAGATAAAACAACTACACGATTGGTAAAATGAAAGTTATTTAACACCAACCAATCAACATAATAATTTTGGTCAACCAATACAATTCCCTCAACTCCATACTCAAAAACATCATTCTCAGAAGTATGTTTGGGTACTTTTGAAAGTTGAAGTTTATCCTCATCTACCAAATTATCTAAGGTAGATAAACGATTATTTTTTTGCCAATCAGGGATATAACTCATGAGTTTTTCAAAACTTATCGGCTTATTGAAAAATGTGTATTGAGAAAACTTAATAAGGCAAAAGACAATAATGGCAATGGCAAAAATGTAATAGCTACCCAAAAGCCCAATCAAAAATAAGCCTGCAATTCCTCCATATATCCATTGCTTACGAGTTATCTTTTTTTCGAAGTCTTGTAAATAAGCAAGGTACAAATTTCTTTTTGTAAAGAAGAAACTAAGGTCTTTACTTGCCTTCATGGAAGCTTTATGGAATAAGTAGTCATTAATATTCTCATCAGAAACAATTGTGAATTTATGTTCACAGCGAGAACATGATGATCCATATCTTCCTGTTCTATGGTTATAGTCACATTTAGGGCATCTCATAACTTTATCAATTATTGAGTATTCTGAATTACATTTACTGTACGATTAATCATTGGGTGATTTTCGTGTGTTGGTCCAAAGTCAGAATCTGGGTGATAGGCTACCACCAATAAATCATCATTTTCTGTGGTGAAACTATGATAAGCATCTTTAGGAATGACAAAAATTTGCCCTGCTGTTAGTGGAAATGTTTCTGTAGGTGTGACACATGTTCCATAGCCTTTTACAACGATCCCAATTCGAAAAGAAGGATGAGTATGCTGAGACTGAAAAGTACCTTTGGGAATTTGCAATAAATTCAAGCAAGGATTACCCATCACAGGAGGGGAGATAAGCAAAGAATCAGTACAACCATCAATATAAGTAAGGCGTCCTTTATTTTCGATAGGTCCTCCAATATGAAAGAAGGCATTATGATCTTTTTGTTCAATAATAATAGCCTTTCCATCTCCAGTAATAACTGCTTCTTCTGCAATTGAAAAATACATTCCCTCTTTTAAGGTAAATGTTCCTAAAGTAGTTTGTAAATGAATTTCGTTCTCAAATACAAATCCAAAAAAACTCCCCTTAGGACTTGAAAGAGTTACTTCACTTGTACTATCAAAAGCATAAAGATTGGCAGGGTATTCATCATTACTTAAATCAAATATTTTACCTGTAGTAAAATTTAAAGGAATGAAATTTTGCATAGATATAGGGCTATAAAAATTAAATGTTACTAAAAGTTAGATAAGAAAAAGACAAAAAAAAAGAGTTGCCACAAAAAAAGGAAACTCTATGTTAATGATGAGTGACTACTCTGGTCATTTTGAATAAAAAATATTTCAGAATAATGTATATTGGTTGTATCAGGCAGGGGGAATAAAAAAGGAGCTAATCTTCACTAGCTCCTTCTTTACAATTATTTTACTTTTTAAAATATCAGTGTTTTACAAAAAATTACTTTTGATTATTCTTCTTTAATTCTTCTGCATAAGTATTCCCTTCATTAGGTGCACAAGGGTGGAAACCATAACTTGCATCTGGTGCAATTAATTGCCAAAATACAGTATCATTAGGGTTTAGTGTTTTTGTTCTGAAACTTTCACCAACTTGACCAGAGTTTTGAGGATTTGCTTTTCCATTGACACTATAGAACCAAAAAACATAATTTGCATTAGGGTTTTTGTGTAAATCATAACATTCATTGCTTAAATCTGCAGAAACAGTGAAATCATAGATATTAAATCCAGAAACAAATACATTTCTATCTCTAGGATTTCCTCCTTTTTCATAAGATATACCAGAGGCATCCATCACTTCTTCAATTGTTGGGTTAGGCTTATCTAATGTAGCTGTATATACAGATCCATATGCCGCATAAGGGTTACCAAAATTATTTTTCACATACTCATTTGTTTGACATGTGAAATTTGAATTTGTTTTATTGATATGTAGAGGAAAAAATACTTGGACAGAAAATTTATAATGTCCTTCAGGTGTTTCGGTATTATCCATGACCATTTTGTGTCCTGTATTGACTAATACATTTTGTAACAACCTCAATGATCTTCGATAAGAATCTAAATTACGTTGTATTGAGTACCCATTTAAAGAATTATTACTCAATCCACTCACTGTTCTTCTTAATACCGATCTTTCAGCTTTTGTAAGACCATGTTCTTTTTCAGAAGTTGTGATAGGATCAATGATAAATTTTTGTAAAGCATCATCATTATGCATTAGATGCGAAATGTAATTAAGCAAGTTTGATTTAGTTTCCATGCTCATAATTTTAAAAGATTAATAAATTTAAATAGCTAGTTTTATTTATTATTTCGGTTTTTTTTAATAAAATAAAAAGTAAAATAATTTAGTATTATTATCGTGTAACAGAAGAGATACTATAATGTTTAATTCAACTGTTGTTTTTTTCATGAATAAAAAAATAGAAATAAAAAAACAGTCTCAATTACTTGAAACTGCTTTTTCAAAACATCATAATACTATTTTCCTCCTTTCATTAATTTCTCGGCTAATGATGGAAAAAGTCGATTGATAAATCTCAATAATTTTACTTTACCAATGTTAACTTCATACTTATTCTTTTTGAATGCAATAATGAATTCATTTGCTAAGGCTTGAGGAGATATTTTTCCTTTTCCTCTCCCAGCAACCATTGCTGTATCTACAAGTGGAGGGATTATTTCAAATACTTTGATATTGTATGCTTCTAGTTGATATCGTAGTGATTTGGAAAAAATATGAATTCCTGCTTTGGTTCCACAGTAAACTGGAGCATCCATTTTGGGTACAAGTGCCAGTCCAGATGAAACATTTACAATCGCAGTATTTTGATTATTCTGTAGTGTGGGGAGGAGCAGTGTAATTAATTTAAGTGGTGCAAGAAGATTCACATTGATTTCATGTTCTACTTTGTGTAGCAATTGTGATTCCTTCATAAAATCATAATTGTATTGTATCTCTGCATTATTGATGATGATATTTAAGTTTTGATGATGTTGTTCTATAAATAAAGTTAGTTTATCTAGTTCATTTTGATTGGAAACATCACATTGAAATGGGATAATTTTTGAGTCTCCCCTTGCTAATTCGTTCAGCTTTTCTTGGTTTCTACCAATTGCAATTACTTGATTATCTAGTTTGAGAAATGTCTCTGTGAGTGCTTTACCAATACCTGCTGTCGCACCTGTTATCAATACTTTATTTTTATGAATTCGCATAACTTATCAGTTTATTTGTATTACAAATTTTATAAAAATAGAAGTATGGTGCATTTACATAAGTAAAGATTTTACTTTTTTGCTCTAATTCTGCTTAACTGAGTAGGGGTAACTCCCAAATAAGAAGCAATATGATATTGTGGGATTAAATTTTCTAGGTTGGGATGTTCTTTTTGGAAGATTTTGTATCGTTCTTGTGCATCCAATGTTACTAATTCGATCTCTCGTTTTTCCTTTATCACGAATTTATTTTCTGCTAATTTTCTTGCAAGACGTTCAATCTTTGGGTATTTATCATATAGTTTGGTGATTTCTCCAAAGTTTGCAATATGAATTTCACAGTTTGTTAGACATTGTATATTGATTAGACTTTTTTGTCCTGTTACAATGGAAGAGTAAGCAGCTACAAAATTGGCATCTGTAAAAAATGTTTTATTGTATTCATGCCCTGTATTGTTTCTATAAAAAGCCCGCATTACTCCATGTTGGATAAAGGCAATTTTTGTAGAATATTCTTCCTCTTTTGCCAGATACTCATTCTTTTGGAGGGTCATATTTGAGAATAAAGAAAGCATTGCTTTTGCTTCATGTTCTTCCAAATGTACCAGTTTATTTATGTATGCTTGTAGTTTATTCATATAATCGTTTTTATTGGATACATTAGATAAAGAAGTAGTTTTATTATTAAACTACTTCAAGAAACTAAACTCATATTTACTTATTTTGTTCTCCCAATTTTTTAATTTTCATCAACCATTTATTTCTAAATTCTTCTGTAGAATCTTTGATAGGAGTAATGTAAGTAACTTTAACAGGGTTGATTCCACAAAACTGTAGTGTTCCTCTTTTTAGTTGATTGATAGCAGGATTTCTCATAAACAGATTATTGTACCATTTGGGAGTATCTGCCGTTACAATAATTCTTGCACTTTTTCCTTTTAATAGTTTTTTTTGGAATGCTTTGTTAGGCTCATAATCAAAGGTAATTCCTGGTAGAAATGTTCGGTCAATAAAACCCTTCATAATAGCAGGATAACCATACCACCACATAGGAAAAACCCAAACAATGTGATTTGTCTGTTTTATCTTTTCAATTGCAGCTAATAAATCTGGTTCTAATTCTGTTCTTTTTCGGTAGCCAAATTCAAGGTTTGGATTAAAGTCCAATTCTCGAATGTTGATGATCGATACCTCAGCATTTGATGTTGTTGCTCCTTGTTGATAAGCTTCTGCCAAACCAACATTAAAACTTTCTTGGTCTGGATGTCCATTGATGATAAGAATTTTATTTTGTGCCATATTGCCCATTGTTTTTTACAAATGTATGGACAAGCCATTCAACCAGAAAGGACAAATGTCCAATTACAATAAGTTTTTACGCAAACGACTTAAATGTCTTTGTGTGATTCCAAGATAAGATGCAATGTACTTTAGAGGGACTTGTTGAATGTATTCTGGGTGAGTTGATATCAAATCATTATAGCGTTTTTCTGCTGACTCCATTTGAAGACTTAATAAACGATGTTCCATCAAAATATAAGATTGTTCTGCAAAAAACTTGGCAAAATTTAACCATCTATGATTGGACTGAGTAAGCTCAAGAAAATGATGCTTTTTGATAATTAATACCTCAGTATCTACTAGAGCATGAATATTTTCAAAGGTTTTTTGTCCAGAAATAAATGATGAATAAGCTGTGATAAACTTATTAGGAAAAGTCATGCAATAAGTCACTTCTTCATCTTTGCTTGAAATATAATAGTTTCTAAGTATTCCAGAACAAACAAATGCAATCCAATCACAAGTTGTTCCTGCTTCTATTATTGTTTCTCCTTTTTTGTAAGACTTATGAATAAATAAAGCTATTCCTTTATTAATATCTTCTTCTGTTAGTTCTTCAAAGCTTTTGAAAACACTTGTCAGTTTTTCGATCATTTTATTTTTAGAATTATAACCATAAAAAAAGCAGTCCCAATTACTTGAAACTGCTTTTATACATTATTTTTTGTAGTCTAGTCCTACTTATGATTTGTTCTTATAGAAATAAAATGCTAACCCAGCTAAGGCAACAAAGAATACAAACCAATTACTTAAAGCAAATACTAAAACAGCACAACCTACATAGAATAGAGCTTCTAATAGTAATTTAGTCTGCCCTTGGAAACGGTATCTACCTGCCTCACGGAAAGGTTTATAAGCTAATCCTAATAATAGAACAACTGCAATGATTTTAATAATCCAACCAAATGTAGAAATAACAAGTAATGGAGTCATAATATTTTTAATTTAAAAGTTAATTTTTGGAACAACTAAGTTTCGAAAATCCAGTACTTCTTGTGTTTGTTTTGCAACACCAGCCAAGAATTTTAATTGAGCATGAGCAGGCACAGCCTTTAGTTCATATTCATCAGTTGGATTCTCGATACAATATGGAGGATACGTATTTAGTAGTTCCCCAGGTTGCAATTCTCCATTTTCTTCTTCAATAAATTGAACCAATGGGTGAAGGCTCAAAAACTCTAATGGATCTTCAATACAGTTCTCAATAAAGTTTTCAAAATCAATTTCTAGGTCACTCAACTCATCTAATTCTGTATCCAAAGAATAAACATAGTCACCTCTCAAAATGTATTGTTCTCCTGCGAAATCTTGTGCAAAAGGAATGTCTGATGGTTTTAGAGAGTGGTAAGACTTGTGCAAAGCATTTTTTCCTTTCCAAGCATCATATAGTGAATGCCATTTTGGGTTGATCACACAACCTCTAATGTGCAAACCACCATTAAAAGCAACCAAACCATTAAGGTCTGAATAGAAATCCTGTAAAATACTCGGTAAGCTATCAAATAACTGTACATCTTCGATTTGTGTACAAGTGTAAGTTACTCCTTTAAAATCCATACAAACATAATTTTTTTGAGTTGTCAACAAAGATAAGATATTTTACCACCTCGTAAAAGGCATTTTGATTAAGTTTGAGTTATAATATCGACTATCACCACTTACTTCTTCCCCAATCCATAATGGCTTTTTGAAGGGAGTATCACTTGTTGGTAATTCAATTTCAGCAACCACAAGCCCTTGGTTTTCTCCTGCAAACTCATCCACTTCCCACACAAAACCGTGGTATTCTATTTTTGTACGAGTTTTTTCAATAATTGGTCTTTCACAAAGTGTTTTTAATAGTTGTTCTGCTTCTTCCACAGGAATCTTGTATTCAAACTCCAAGCGTTCAATTCCTTCACTTTTTCCTTTGATGGTCAAAAAAGCTTGAGTTCCTGCAATACGCACACGCACTACTTTTTCTTTTTGAGAAGAAAGATATCCTTGTTTGTAGATAATAGCTTCTCCTTCTTTTTTCCAATCCTCATTATTGACCAAAAACTTGCGTTCTATTTCTATTCCCATAATTCTCTAATTTCCAATTAATACAAATGCTCCCCAATAGTAGGGTAGAGGATATTCTTTCTTGAGACTTTGTTGTGCCATGGTAAAAGCTTTGCGTTTATCATGAGATTCTAACCAATATTGATAAAAATAACGCATCAATTTTTGAGTTGCTTCATCATCTACTTTCCACAAACTCATCAAAATGTTTTGGGTTCCCGCTATTTTTAAGGCTCTTTGCAAACCATAAACTCCTTCACCATTTACCACATCTCCCAAACCTGTTTCACAAGCAGAAAGTACAACCAACTGTGTTTCGTCAAGAGATAAACTAAGCGCTTCAAAAGCTGTGAAAATTCCATCTTCTTGATAATTGGTACTGTCTTGTTTGGTATTCAAGTAAGTACCTGCCCCTGTAAGGATAATTCCTGAACGAGTCATTGGATTGGTTCCTTGTGCTTGTATTTTTAAATCTTCTAGAAGCTCATGTAATTCACTAAATGAACGATTATTTTCAGACTCTACTTCTCCTTCATTCTCATGATCTGAGAAGAAGAAACCATGGGTTGCCAAATGTAAAATACTTGGGCTTTGAATATTTTTTAAGTTTTGTTCAGTTGCTTTTTCTTGTAAGAATAGTTGAACATCTTGCTTGTTTTGTGCAAAAAGTTTAGAAATAGCATTTACTTCCGTTTCTGTTCCTGGCAAATCTGTGAAGCTCATTTCTCCGAAAATATCTTGTAGACGAGTATTTCTTGCAAAGCTACGTTGTTGATTTTCATCGTCAGGGACTCCCTCATATTTGGGTCTACCAAAGAGAACAGGTGTATTACTCTTATTATACTTCTTATTACTTAAAACTTCTTTTGTATTTGTTACCAGTTGTATTTGAAGGAAATCTACCAAAAACTTTTTCTGAGTATTATCATAAAGTGTATTCAAACTAATTTTATTGAAAACACCATCAGGAGAGAAGTAAATGTGTTTCGTTCCTTTGGGTAAGTGTTCATAGATTTTTTGGAAATACCTCATAAACGAACGCTCATCTGTGATTTGGTATTGAATACAGTTTTTATAATAAAAATAATCATCATTTTCCAGGAGTGTACCATTTTCTAAGGGTACAAATTCTGGCGTTGTACTATTTTTGTGAATGACCAAAGCATAATAGAAAATAGAGTCTTGGAATGTACATCGAACCATTTCAACTGCTGCCTCTCCTTCCTTCAATTTATTTCTGACCTCTTGCCACTTTGTGTTTTTACTTTGTTCTTGAAAGTCGTGAGTAGCCAAAGAAAGCTCTTTTTCAAGCTGATTTGTGTTTTTTTCGAGAGCGATTAATTGTTTCTTTTCCTTTTCCCCCAAGTTATCAATATTAGTAACTTTACTAAGGATTCTTTTTTGCTTTTGCCATTGTTGGTATTTTCCAATCAATACAGAATCCTTACTACTCATGATTTTGTTTTTTACCTTAATACTTTGGTGTAGCAATAATGCTTTGTAGTTCAGCTGATGATTGTAAATGAGTCCTTTTAGAGAATCGTTTTTTTGGTGATGAAAAACTAATAAGGCATTGAGTAGGTTAAACTCTTCTTTGATTTGATAATAGAATAACTCTTTTTCTTTTTCGCTCAAAATAGGGAAAGTATTCTGAATGCGTTCTTCTTCAATCTTTTCCAATTCAAGTAGTCGTTTTTGAGCCTTATTATATTGTTGAGTTGTCAAGTAGACTTTTGATAAATTAGTTAATGCTTTTAGCTTATATTTTCCTGCATACACATCAATATCCTTATTTCCAAAAGCCTGTAAATAGGCTGTTTCGGCATTTGAGTATTGTTTCTGTACTTGATATAATACCCCCAAGTGAAGCATCAATGAAGCTTCATCCTGTAGGTGAAATTTGTTTTTGGTTGCTTTGCGAACAGTCAATAATGCTTTTTCTGCTTCTGCATATTTTCCATTGAAGATGTGTATTAAACCCAAGTTATGAAGAGCTTCTGCATATCTTTTATTCCTTTTTCCATACATTTTTTCAATCAATCCAATTGCTTCATTGGTATAAGCAAGTGATTTATCAAAATCATCAATGCTTCGGTAAAAAGAAGCTAATTTAAGAGTGTTGTCAATGTAAATAGAATATTGAGTTAATTGATTTTTCGTGGCAATTTCATGACTTTCTTCTAGTAAGTCAATGGCTTGCTGGAAGTTTCCTAATTGTTCATATAATTGTGCCTGTTCATATCGAATGACAAGGTATCGAATATTGGTTTTGCCTGCCTCTTTTTCAATACTCTTTAGGATATGTCGATAAATGAAATCAGCTCCAATATACTCATTTGTTTCTCGTAAGATATTCGCATACATTCGTAGTGCATCTAAATAGATCGGATGTTTTACCCCCAGACTTTGATGGTACATACCCAATACCTTTTCCGTGAATTTCTGTGACATAGAATGGAAACGATATTGCCAATATTGTTTTGCTAGACTATGGTATGCTTTTCCCATTTCTGCAAGACTACGAGCATGATTAAAAGTGCCTGTAAGATGCTTATTACTTGTGTCAAAATCTTCAGTTGCTAAACACGAAAGTCCTAGCGTTTCTTGTGCTTTAAACTTTAGTAATCGATCTTGAGCTAGTGCCAAACTTCTATTTGCTTCTTGACGAGCTTTTTGAAATTTTCCTTTTTCAAGAGAAAGGTAAGCATTGATATAATGATACCATGCTTGTTCTTCCTTGTTCAACTGAGCAATACGTATTTGAGAGAATAGTTTTTTTGCATCAATGAACTCACCTGCTAATAAGCGGTTTTCTACTGCTAATAACTTTCCAATGTTGTGGTTTTTATATTGCTGTAAATAGTTGAACCCTTCTTGGAGTTGTCCTAAGTTTTGAAAATGTTCTTGTACTTCAATTACATTTTTTGCATCAAAAGCTGTTTGACTAACTTTTTGTGCAAGTGCTTTTTTTTCTTCCTTTATAAAGTTACTCTGTTCAGATTTTAAGAAGATGTTTTTGATTTGCCAAACAATGTTGTTTTGAAAAACTTTAGGGTTTTTTAGGTAATGATGTGTCACGAGGTGATGATTTGCCTTTGCAATTTCTTCAGCAGTTTCACCATCTTTATTCCGAGTATCAAACTTTGTTCCTTTGGCAACTAAGAATTGTGCAAGAGCAAGACTACCTGATTTTGCACAATAATGCAAAGCAGTATTCCCTTCATGATCTTTTGCATTTGGATTAATCTTGTATTGGAAGAAAAGATTAATCAATTTAAAATTAGGATTCTCATAACTTGACAGAACATGCAATCCTGTACCCAAATATTTTGAAGAAATATTGGGATCAACTCCTTTCTTGAGTAGTATTTCGATCAATTCTTCTGAATTTAATTGACATGCCCAAGTAAGTAAAGTATAGCCATTTTTATCTTGTTGATTAAGGTCTTGTACTTTATCCAATTGCTCGATGGCTTCTTGTAGGTTTTTGATTGATAATTGAATAAATTCATCAACAGTCAATTGATCTTTCTTTTCTAGAGGAATATATTCAGATTTCTTTTCAAGAATAGTAATCAATTCAGTTCTATTCAGTGACTTTGCCAATTCTAAAGCTGTTTTACCATTTTTGTTTTTGGCTTTTAGTCCCTTTTTGTGTTTTACAAATAGTTGAACAATTTCAGCTTTGTTTGTCGTTACTGCTACTGTTAGCGGTGTCTCCCCCCAACTATTTTGAACGTTTGCTTTTGCTTTTTCTTCCAACAGAATATCAACAGCCACATTATTATTTGTCATTACGGCAAAGTGTAGGGCAGATGTTAAGTGAGGAAGTTTTGCTTCCTTATCTAATTTGGATAAAGATAGGAGATAGGTAAGGCATTCGGTATAAAAAACTTGATCTGTCTGGAAAAAAGAAATACAATTGGTTAAGATACTCATCCCAGCAAAATTGATATAATTGACATCAGCTCCATTTTTGACAACCAGTTTTATCATTTCCATATTTTTACTAGAAATTCCAAGAGCAAGAATACTCATTCCATGACGATTTACATAATTGACATTTGCACCATTTTCAATCAGATATTTTGCAATATCAACTCGCCCAGAATAAAGAGAAGAAGCTAGAGGAGTCATTTCATTAAGGTTCGGTAAGTTGATGTCTACCCCTTCCTTAACCAATGCCTTTAGTTTTGGTAAATCAGTATTTTCTATGGCTTTTTGTACACGCTCATCCAAAAAGTTTTGAGCAAGAGCATTTCCCATTCCCCAAATACTGAGGAATAGTATTAAAAATATTTTTTTCATGTTTTTTATTTTTTAGGCTTCTTTGTCCCAACCCCACCACTAATAAACTCAAGGCTTTCATTTCCCAATCGATCCACAGCTGTCACAAAATATAAATAGTTGATATTCTTTAGTGCTGTTGTATCTAAGAAAGAAGTCCCTTCTTGGTGAGAAATAATGTATTTGGGATGTTCGAAATCAATTTCATAGTTGAGCTCTGTTCGATAGACCAAATAACGATAAGCTTTTTGGTCATCTTTGGCTGGTTTGGGAGCTGTCCAAGTTAAAAAATTTCCCTTTTCAGTACTTTTGATATACAAGTTTCTGGGTGCATTTGGAGGAATGCTATCAATCCAAGGCATAGGAGGAACAAGGGCTTTGTATGTGAAAAATTGATCAATTAATTCCTCTTCAATTTCCTTTGTGTCTTTGTTGAAATTAGCTGCTCTGAAAAAGGCATTACCAAATACCTTTTCGTACTCTCTAGAACTTTCTACTTGATTGGGGATTTCTTGCATATTTTCCCAACCAGCTTGTTTTGTTCCAACTTTATAAATTGCATGCCCAATGTACAAATGATGATCAAACTCTTGTTCGTCCCACCATTCTAGTACTGTGTTAAAGTCTGCATATTGATATTTTGTACTTTGATAAAGTTGGGGAGCCAAATAGTCTATCCATCCTTTTTGTAACCACTTACGAGAGTCTCCATATAGATCATCATAAGAAGAAATAGCTCGAGATGTTTTGGAACCTAATGTGTCTTTACTTTTGTGTCTCCAAATAGCAGCAGGACTGATTCCAAACTTTACATAAGGTTTCTCTTTTTTAATAGCTTTGCTAATTTTATGAATGAATTCATCTACATTATTCCTTCTCCAATCTTCCAAAGACAAAGAGCTATTTGATTTTTTCCATAGTTTATGGTCTTTGATTTCTACCCCATGTATTTCTTGAGGATAAAAATAATCATCAAAGTGAATGGCATCAATATCATAGTTTTGAACAACATCCAATACTACTTTTGTAAGATAATCATGAACTTCTGGAACCCCTGGGTTAAAGAAAGGACCTTTGGGTGTTTTGATAAACCATTTAGGTTGTTTTTTTACAAGGCTTTTACGACTTCTTCTGCCAGACTTTTTACCATTATTTGCACGAAAGATATTCAGCCAAGCATGTAATTCTATGTTGCGTTTATGACATTCTTCAATGGCAAATTGTAAGGGATCATACTCTGGTTTTTCCCCTTGTTTACCTGTTAGTACCTTAGACCAAGGCTCATATTTACTTTTATAAAGAGCATCTCCAGCTATACGTATTTGCAAAAAAATAGTATTAATATGTTTGTCTTGATGACTTTCTAGTAGTTCAATAAACTCCTCTTTCTGCTCCTTGGCAGAAAGAGAAGAAGAACTTGGCCAATCAAGATTATAGGCTGTAGTAACCCACAAACCTCTGACTTCATGCTTTGGATAAACTGATGAACGTTGTCCAAAAGCAATAAAAGTCAAACATAAACTAAAAAATACGGCAACTAGATTTTTCATGGTTATTCTGAAAGCTTTTGCGGTTCGTTCTTTTGGCTAATTGCTCTAAACAATAAGAAAAGACCAAACAACACTAATGGAATACTTAGGATTTGTCCCATATTCAATGCCCAACCATCTTCCATACTTACTTGGTTTTCTTTGATAAACTCGTATGAAAAGCGAAGAGAGAATACCAATGTAGCAAATAATCCGAATAATAATCCATCTGGGATATCCTCACCATATTTCTTATACAAGCCCAACAAAAGAATGGCAATAAATAAACAACTTAATGATTCATATAATTGAGCTGGGTGTCTTGGCAAGCCATAAGCAGTAAGTGAAGCAACTAAGAAACCATCTTCATTTCGTTTCACATCAATTGCTGGGTTTCCATAAATGAAAACATGACGATTGTCTGGACGAATTTGTGTATTCAATAATTTTTTAATATCTCCCAAAAGATAACCTTTGATTTGTTCTTGGTTCATGTTTTTATCAAAACGAACATTCATTTTAAGGGCTTGATATTGCTGTTTGTTAATGGTTGTATCTCCTGCAATTTTTTCAAAAGTAGTTTCTTGAATATTACCATGACTTGCATAAGATAAACTTTGATGTGTATTATGAACAAAGACAAAACCATGACCTGCATTTGTTGCTTTTCCAATAATTTCTGAGTTCATTAAATTACCAAAGCGAATCAAACAACCTCCAATCGCCACTGTCAAAACAATTCGATCAATTAGCCAAATGTAATTTTTAACTTCATACTTTCTAGCATATAAAAAACAGGCAAGCAACATTCCTATTCCTCCACCATGACTGGCAAGACCACCTTCCCATACTTTTATAATTTCGAGTGGATTGCTTAAATAGTGTGTGGGGTCATAAAATAAACAGTGTCCGAGTCTTGCTCCTAACACAGTTCCTACCACCATATAGATTGCTAATGTCTCTACATCTTTTTCTGTTCTTCCTACTTTTTTGAAGATATTTGAAATGATTTTTTGCCCAATAATAAAGCCTGAAGCGAATAAAAGTCCATACCAACGAAGCTTAATTGAACCAAAATCAAAAATTTCTGGACTTGGTGTCCATACTATAAAGTCAAGGAATGTGTTCATCTTGTTTTTATAATTATCATTATTTTATGAAATTTAAAGGTACAAAAAGAATCTTTATTTCGATTAGAAAATGGCACAAATTGAATCACGAAACCCTTACAATCAAGAACTACTAGCTTCTTTTGATACATTAAGTTCGATAGAATTGAATGAGAAAATTGAATTGGCTTCTCATACTTTTGTAGAATATAGAAAAACGAGTGTTGTAGATCGTAAAAAATACTTGCTAGCAATGGCAAAGGTATTAAGAGAAGGAAAGAATGAATATGCTGAAATGATTTCCTTGGAAATGGGAAAGCGAAAAATAGAAGCCTTGTCTGAGGTTGAAAAATGTGCTTCAACTTGTGAGTATTATGTAGAGCATGCTGATCAATTTCTAGAAGATACTTTGGTGAGTACAGAAGCATACAAAAGTTTTGTTGCTTATGAACCAATGGGAGTTGTTCTCGCAGTAATGCCTTGGAACTTTCCTTTTTGGCAAGTTTTCCGATTTGCAATTCCTGCTTTGTTGGCTGGAAATGTGGGTTTACTCAAACATGCTTCTAATGTACCTCAATGTGCTTTGTTGATTCAAGAAGTGGTGGAGAAAGCTGGTTTCCCAGAAAATGTATTTCAAACTTTATTGATTAGTTCTTCTCAAGTCAAAGAGGTAATAGAACATGATGTAGTCAAAGGAATTACACTTACAGGGAGTGAATATGCAGGAGCAAAAGTGGCCGAATTGGCAGGAAAATCCATCAAAAAAACTGTTTTGGAACTAGGAGGGAGCGATCCTTTCATTGTGTTAGAAGATGCAAATGTTGAGAAGGCAGTAGAAACAGCAATTATTTCTCGCTATATGAATGCAGGACAAGTTTGTATTGCTGCCAAACGTTTTATTGTTTCCAATAAAGTTTTGCCTACTTTTTTAGAAAAGTTCAAGGAAAAGGTAGCAGCACTAAAGATTGGAAACCCTCTAGAAGAATCTACTACATTAGCTCCAATGTCAAGAAGAGATTTGGTCATAGAACTAGATGAGCAGGTACAAACTTCTGTGAAGCAAGGAGCTGAAATTGTAATGGGAGGAAAGGTTGATGTTAATAACCCAAGTTTTTATGAAGCCACAATTTTGACAAATGTTGAAAAAGGAATGGTGGCTTATGAACAAGAATTATTTGGTCCTGTAGCAGTTGTTTTATCTTTTGACACAGAGGAAGAAGCCATTCGTTTAGCAAATGATTCTGTTTATGGTCTGGGAGCCTCTATTTGGACAGAAGATTTACAGAAAGGAGAAGAATTAGCAAGAAAAGTCGATGTAGGTTGTGTGTTTGTCAATGAAATGGTAAAATCAGATCCTCGTTTGCCTTTTGGGGGTGTGAAGCTATCAGGATATGGTAGAGAACTTTCCGTTTTGGGAATGAGAGAATTTATGAATCAAAAGACAATTTTTATCAAATAAAAAGAGGAGTAGATTATCTACTCCTTCCTTTGTATCCTGCTTTGAATGTTTCTATCCATTTTTTACCTTGCATAGTCACATAGCATGTTTTTCCTTCTTTTCCTCCAAAAGCAATATTGGTTGGTTTAGCTCCTTGTAAAGTGATTTTTTGGATCACTTCTCCTTGAGGAGATAGTACTGCAATTTCGCCTTTATCATATCGAGCAATGTAGAGATTCCCTTTTTCATCACATCTCATTCCATCCATTCCTCCATCAGGAAATTCATGAAATAATTGCTTATTGCTGATTTCTCCTTTTTCATTTAAGTCATAGCTCCATACTTTTTTCTGAATACTCTCATTCACATATAATTTATTATTTGCTGGATTCACTTCTACACCATTTGTAGTACCCATACTATCTTCAAGTAATACAAAAGTTCCTGTAGTATCCACTCTCCAAAGGTTTCCAGTTCCTTCTTTCCAATTTGGGTCAGAGGCAAACAGAATTCCATTGTCCATAATGGCAATGTCATTCGGTTGGTTTAGGGAATCGTGGTGTGCATATACACTTATTTTCTTAGTGGATTTTTCGATGTACAATACATTATGATTTATATAATCAGCTACCAATAAATTACCTTTTTTATCAAAACGAATTCCATTACCAATACTTCCATTGGGAAGTTCTACAAACAACTCAACCTTTCCTGTTTGTGTATCAACCTTTCCGATTGTCCCTTGTTTTTGGTAATTAACAACATATAAATCACCTAAACTATCAACTGCTGGCCCTTCAATACCTCCTGTGAACGTTGAGTCAGTAAAGACAGTACTTTGACCAATTTCAATTTGAGGCTCTACTATTTCATCGGCTTTTCTCCCAATGGTATTCTCAGGAAGAGACCAACTACTTTTTCCAAAAGTTAGGTAAGAAACATAGCCTAGCCACTCATGCAAAATTAAATCCCAATGAGACATTGCTCCCACAGAGGGAATAAAGCCTTTGGGACTGTAACTGATTCCAGATGTATAGTAGTCAACAGGAAATGAATCAAAAATTAATCCTTGCTTTCTAAAACAAGCTTCAGCTCTTCTCATGTGAAAGGCAGAGGTGATTAGTAAGAAAGAAGAGTTAGGGTATTTTTCTTTGATGATTTTACAAGATTCTACAGCGTTTTCATAAGTATTACGAGAGTTTTCTTCGACAATAATGTCTTCTTTTTTGACTCCACACATTTCAAAACTTTGTGCTAATAGTAAGGCTTCGCTTCTTCTTTTTTCAATGAGTGAATTATCTCCTCCTGTAATCAATACTTTTTTAATCTTTCCTCTTTTATACAAATCAACAGTATGTAAAAGTCTATCAGCTCCTTTTGCAAAGAAGACACGATCATGAGGTTTTTGACTGATTTGAACAACTCCAGATAATACAATACCAATATCATACTCCTTGACTTCTTCCAAAGGAACAGGCTTCTTTTCCCATAATTTGAAAACCATAGTCATTCCCAAAGGATTGGAAAAAATGAAGAAGATAATGAGCACATAGGATAATAACTTTTTTCTTCTTTTATCTTTTCTTGTAAAGAAAGCCATCAAAAGAAGAATTGTCATCCAAATAATTGGTTTGGCTAAAAAGTGTAATGTTTTGGATAGTATAAAAAACATGAAATATTTTTATTTAAAGCTTAATGTTTGTGTCGTTTGTTTTAATATGTAAATCTCTTTGAGGGAATGGAATAGTGATTCCTTCTTTTCTAAAGCGTTTGTCAATTTCGAAGCGAATATCACTTTGAACAATATCAGCACGAAACATTTTTTTACTCCAAAATAACAAAGTGAAATTCAAAGAGCTGTCTCCAAATTCATCAAAACGAACATAAGGGTCTTCGAAACTAGTTGTCACATCAGGATTATCATTTGCTACATCTAGTAAAATTTGACGTACTTTTTCTGTATCTGAACCATAAGCTACACCTACTTTTACTTGAAATCTTGTTGATTGCTTGTTCAATGTCCAGTTAATTACATTATCACTAATTAGCTTTGAATTGGGGACAATGATGGTAATATTATCACGTGATTTTATCTTAGAAGTACGAATGTCAATATGTGTTACTTCCCCCACCAAATCATCAATTTGAACAATGTCATGAACAGAAACTGTCCCTTCAAAAAGGAGAAAAATACCCGAAATCACATCATTGAATATTTGCTGGATACCCAATCCCAAACCTACTAAAAGAGCAGCAGAACCCGCTAGTAGAATTGTAATTTTAATACCAACAGTTTCCAAAACTAAGGAAATGGTAATGATGATAATGATATACTTACTAATCTTATAAATCGCAAACCCTTTACCTGCATCAATCTTTTTGGAGCGTTCTTGTTGCATGATCACTTTTTCGAATGTCCATAAGAGCAAACGAGAAAGGTAAATTAAGAAGATTACTCCCAAAATATGGTAAGGAGTTAATTTGATATTGTAAAGATCAATGATCTTAAATTCAAACAGTTCTTTTATTTGTAAGCCTGTAAGGTTTAGGATGATTAAACCTGTGATAACGTAGATTGTGTATTTTGTGTATTTTTCAATTAAAACACGTTGATTATCCTCCAACCATTCAAAGAATTTTTGCTGATTAATTAATTTATGAAATCCCCAAACAAATAACTGAGAAAAGAGAATTAAGGAAATAATCCCCAAAATGAGGTAAGGGGTTAGTGTGATTCCATAATCATCTACAATTTTAAACTCCAAAAACTTTTTTATGTCTAACCCAATGAAATTTAGGATGATAAGTACAATAATTGAATAAATGGCATACTTTGTGTACCTCTCGGTCGATTTTCGTTGATTGGGTTCTAACCACTTAAAAAAGGTTTTTCTATTAATCAATTTATGTAGTGTCCATACAAGTGATTGACCAACAAAAATGGTAATAATAAGGCCTAGTAGTATTAAGACATTTATATCAATTAACCAAGAATCAGTTACTCGATAATTAATGATATTATAGTTGATGATCTCTTCAAAGGTCATTACTTATTCTATTTTGATTTTGAGCAGCTAAAATTACTAAAAATGATTTGTTATTTTTTCAAAAATAGTGGATAAAAAATGTTATGATTTATGATAACCGTATGTGTTTGACTACATAATATTATTTTTTCATTGTTACAGAAGGAATAAAAACATAATTTTGAAAAATATTTTCATAAGTAAAAGTATCTCACTCCAATGGTGTTCGGAATGAGGTGGTAAAAAAACTTAAAAAGTAATGAAAAAAATACTATTGGGTGTTTGTACACTTTTGGTTTCATTAGTGTCTTATGCACAAGTTGATTATGAGCTATGTTTTACAGAGTACATAGAAGATGATGCTTTGTTTATTGATGTAGCTGCTAAAGTACCAGTCAATCATACAGAATTTGCTCGTATTGATGTGTCATTTTTCTTAGATGGTGATGTTGATGTTACACAGGCTGAAATTTCAGAACAAGGAGAGTTAAGTAATCAGTATGATCCTGATTATCGAGCAGTTAGAATTACAGAATTTGAGGGCGAAAATGGAGAAAGCTTACTAGGTATGAGAGTAAGTATGAATCAATTACGCATAGAAGGTTATGAGAATTTTGGAGATTTACCAGACTTGGATGTTTATGATGGAAGTGAATCCATTGCCTCAGTAGATACTAGTAAGAGCAATAGATTAGAATCTAATAATCGCATTGCTCATCCAAGAGTGACTACATCAGATACTATTTTTTTAGGAACGATTAGAGTTCCTCTTCTACCTTCTCCAGAATTGGTTGAAGTAGGTTTTGACCAAATAGATGCTATTTTTAGGGTACATCCTACACCATTCCCAGTACGTTTACAAAACATAGATAATATAACAGATTTATCTCCAAGTTCAGATTTTGTAGTTAGTATCCCTTTAAATGACCCTACATTCACTGGTTTAGCATCAGAATATTGTACATCAAGTTATTTAGCACCTATTGAAGTAGCTTCAGAAGAAGGAACTTTTGAGGGAGTAGGAATGAATCAAGCAGATGATGATAGTTGGTATTTTGATCCAGAAGAAGCAGGACCAGGTACACATACAATTACACGAATCGCTCTTTCTGGAGATGAATATTCATTAACTACAACTGTGAATGAAGCTCCTTGTGCAAGTACAGTGGTAAATGATGAAACAAGTGCTTTTATTGCAGATCCTATTGGCATTGTAACAGATTGTGATGGACAAATTTATACTTCCAGTAGTGCTCTAAATGTCATTACTTTAATTGATACTTTTGGAGTCGCAACAATTATAGCAGGAGATACTACTAAACCTGCTGGTTTTGCAGATGGTCCAGCATTAACAGCTCAAATCAGAAGACCTTTTGGAATGGTCTTAACAAGTGCAGGTGATCTTTATTTTGTAGATGGACAGAATCATGCAGTACGTAGGCTTTCTGGCGGAGTTGTCACAACTATAGCAGGAGGAGGAAATAAAACAGGAACCTTGAATGGTGATAGTGATATTCCAGCAGATAAGGCATTGAATTTAGTGTTTGATAATCCTTCTGGTTTGGCAATTAATGATACAGAAGATACTTTATATGTAGCAGATGCTTATAACCAAAAAATCAAAGGAATTAGTTTAATCAGTGGAGATGTATTTTTTGTAGCAGGTGGAGGAACTGTTTTTCCAACTCAAGGAAACCCTACAAGTCCAACTGACTTACGTTTAACAACACAGGGCTTATCTGATATTGTATATAGCCAAGGTCAGATTTTTATGACAGACAAAGATGCACATACAATTTATGTGTATGATTTAGAAGATGATTTGGTATATCATGTTTCTGGTAGTTTAGGAAATACTGGAACTGATTTAGGGGATGCAAGCACAACTGCTCGTTTTAGTGCTCCTTATGGTATTGCTGCAGATGGTGATGGAAATCTATATGTAGTGGATCAAGGAAATGCCACACTAAAGAAATTTACTAAGCAAGATAATGGTGATTTTGAAGTCACAGTTTTAGCAGGTAGTAATTTGTCTTTTGAAAAAGGTTGTGTTGATGGTGTGGGTGCAGATGCTCGTTTTACAGAACCTACTTATATTTCTGTATATGTAAATGGATTTATTGATGTGACAGATATTGGTTGTGATGAAATCAAGAGAATTGCAATTGATGATTACTTAAACAATCCATTAGATGCTTTTGAAGGAAGTTATTGTATTTCTTCTACACAAACAGATACAATTAATCCAACAACAGTATCTGGTTATTATACAAATAATGGGAATTTATTAGATTCAGCAGGTGGTTATTGGTTGTTTAGCCCTAATACTTTAGGCAATTATGAAATTTGTTATCATCATGAATTAGGACCTTGTTCAGGAGAAATTTGTGATGAAATTAATGTATATGAGAACCCAGTAGTAAACTTTGTTTCAGGTACTACTTTCTGTACTGCCAATTTTGGAATTGATTCTATTGAGGTTGATGATACTTATGCAAATTATCAATGGGGATACACAGACGATTTGAGTAATACTTTTGTTTATGGTGCAGCAGATACTTTATCAAAAAGCTCAGTGAGAGATAGAGGATTTTATACAGTAGAGATTGAAACAGAAAATGGTTGTGTAGCAAGTGATACAGTAGAAATTTCAACATATCCAGATCTAGAGATAGATTATTCTTTGTCTGACACAAGAGATAGTTTGTGTTTTGGAGAGAACAGAACCATAAGAATTGAAAAAGTAACAGGAACAGGTACTGGTGCTTTGGTTAGTTTTGAGTGGAACACAGGAGAAACAACTCAGAACATTACTGCTGATGCTAATCAAGAATATGTAATGAGAGCTTATGATACAGAGGGTTGTTGGGATACTGTTTCTTATGATAATCTTATTAAGCCATTATTAGATGTGTGTATTGAAGTGGATGACTCTTATACAAATGAAAATAATACAAAGTATGGAGACTTAGATGCTTTAACTTCTACTATTAATAAAACAATTGAGGTTTGTAGTACAGAAGATGTTCTAGTGGATGGTACATGTTCTAATGCTGATTCATATACATGGACATTCCCAAATGGTTCTACAGTAAGTACTTCATCTATTACAGCAGTTGATTCTGGTAGATATGTATTATCGATTGTAAAAAATGGTTGTACAAATTTAGATACAATTTTCATCAACTATTATGATGAACCATTATTAGATATTGGTACAACAGAAGAATACATCATTTGTAAGGGGGATTCAATTTTATTATCATTTGAAGGAAATGTTGCAGATTTCAGTAATTTCACTTGGAATGATGTAACTGCAAATGTTCAGATAAAAGATGGAGCTACAGAAACTACAGCTTATGCCAAAGAAGCTGGTTTTGTAGAGTTGATAGGTATTGATGCTAATAATTGTCCGATAAGAGATACAGCAAGAATTATTGTAGATGCCATTACTGTAGATTTAACAGCAGTAAAAGATTCTGTTTGTTATGGTGAGCAAGTAAACTTGATTGCCACTCCTCAGTTTGCTTTGGGTAACTATGATTTCACTTGGGAATACCAAGTAAACAATGCTACTAAAAAAGATTTAGGAACTACTTCTTCATCAATTCCAAACATCACAACTGATGTAGACAGTTTAGGTGCTGTTAACAAATTTTTTGTGACAATTGAAGATGATAACAATTGTACTTTTACAGATTCTCTAATCATATTTCAAAATGATTCGGTACAGGCTAATGTAATAGATAGTTTAATCTATATATGTGGTGATGAAACAGTAGTAAATTTAATTGATGCAGAAGTAAATAATGGAGTAGCTCCTTATCAATATTTATGGACAACTTCAAATAATGTAGCAGTTAAATTAGCCAATGAAGATAGTTTACAAGTAGGGGTCTTATCTCAAACACCAGTACCTACAAATGTAACATTAACATTTGAAGTGACAGATGCTCTGGGTTGTGTTGCAGAAGATACTGCTGCTCTTCGTTTAGAATTGTTTAGATACAGAATCAACAAGCAATATGATTCAGTGTGTACAGGATTAAGAGATTCATTAGAAGCTGAAATTTTAAATGGAGGTTCTGGAGATTATACTTATTTATGGTTTGGTCAAGAACTTTCTAGCACAAGTGGAAGACAAGTGTATGTAGAGCCTACAACTACAGGGTACTATGTTTATAACTTATCTATTTTTGATAATCAACGACAATGTCAAGCTACTGCAGTAACAGATAGTTTCTTGGTAAGAGAAGTTGAAGCTGTGATTGATTTTGGAGCAGATACATTGGTTTCTTGTGAAGAGGGTTTATACATTTCAACAAGTATTAATTCAAATGGAGTAATTCCTTATAAAGTAGGAAATCCTTATTTATTTACTTGGGAAATTCTTGATGGGCCTGGTAATATTCAAGCAGGAACAGAAGATGATCAAGAAGCTTTCTTAGAAGGTGGTGTATTTGGTGAATATTCTGAGATTTCATTAAACTTAATAGATTCACTAGGTTGTAAAGGAGGCTCAACTGCATTAGTTTATTGGAATCCTCCATTGGTATACAATGGCTTAGACACTTCTTATATTTGTACAGGAAGTAGACCTGTTACAGTAAATCCAAACATTACAGGAGGTTCTGGGAATGTGACATATGATTGGAATATTCTTTCAGGTCAAGTAAGTATCAGTGATACAAGTTCAGCTACCCCTTCATTCTCTTTTGATGAAAATGTGAGAATTGACACTTCTTTGGTTCAGTTAGTTGCAATAGATAGTGCTGGTTGTGATGTTGTTGATACATTAGTTATTATCAGCTCACCTTTAGAGGGAGCAATAGAAGTGCTTAGTAGTGCTACTTGTCCAAATGAACGAATTGATTTAACTGTAAATGTAGACATTGGAGAAAGTGCTTTCTTAACATATTTATGGCAGGCTACAAATGGAGCTTTTGCCAACCAAACTGCTAAGACATCTTTCGGTATTCCATTGGAATCTGTTCAATATTCTGTAGTAGTGACTGATACAGTAAGTGGTTGTTCTTTTTCTGATGTAGAAGCAATACCATTCAATAAATTATTTCCAATCATTGTAAGAAGAGATAATGGAAATGTAGATGTGATATCATCATTGGATATAGTGGTAGTTTGTTCAGAAAATGAATTAACATTAGATGCTAGTTTATCAAGAGGAGGAGACCCATTCAATGTAGGAGAAGCTTATCAATATCAGTGGGAATTCAAAGGCTCTGGTTCTTTCTCAAATAGTGCAGATGAACAAGTGACAATAAATGGAGGAACAATTGGAGAATATACTACTGTTGCCTTGACCATTACAGATGAAGCAACATGTAATGAAATAGATTCTATTACTGTGTATTGGAATAGACCAGTAAAACCTTATTTAGCAGATACTAATTATGTTTGTACTCCAAATGGAGGGTTTTTAGCAGTAGATAGTATTGATGCTCTTGATCCTGTAAGTTCTTATTTATGGGAGAAAATTGGAACAAGTAATGATGCCTTAATTGAAAGTCCATTAACAGCAATATCTGCAATTAGTAGAGTGAATGACAATGATCTTTTTGAAGTTGTACTTACAGTAGAAGATAGTGCAAGTTGTGTAGGGTATGATACTACTGTTGTTGCTGGAATTAATTTCCAAATAGATGCAAGTGCTCAATTTGATACAATTTGTCCAAATGTAGATAATGAACTAACAGTAACTGTTACAAATGATGGTAATGGTGATTATTCATATAATTGGACTCCAGGTGGAGATACAACTGCAATTATTACAGTGACTCCATCAAGTACAACTACTTATACTGTAGAAGTGACGGATGAGAAAACAGCTTGTATTGCAACTACAGATGTAACTGTTAGAACAATTGACTTTGTTTCTACAATCAATAATTTATCAGATACGCTAATACGTTGTGCTGATGATGAAAGTCCACTAACTTTTGAAGTGAATTCTACAGGTGGTACTCTTGATTATACTTATAGTTGGACAACAGATAACCCTGCAATGCAGATTGAAGATTCTCTTCCAACTGTAGTTAATATCTTAAATACAGGCATTGCAAGACCAAGTACAACTACACTTTTTGTAGATGTTACTGACCAAGCAAATTGTGTTAGTAAGGATTCTGTAAAAGTATATTGGCATAGTGATTTTGAGCCACAACTTTTAGACTCTATTTATGTTTGTACTCCAAATCCTACATTAGTTGAAATTGATAGTATTATCAATCCACTGTCTACAAGTTATACTTATGTTTGGTCTCGTGTTGATACAACAATTACATTGGATGGAGATACAGGAGCAGATACTATATTTGTGAATACAACTGCCGGAAATAGTACTCAACTTGTTTTAGCTGTAACAGATAGTTTAGGTTGTGTTAATTATGATACAACTACTGTAATTGGTTTAGATTTTCAAGTAAATATTACAGCAGACTATTTGAATATTTGTGAAAATATAGAGAATACACTTTCTGTTTCATTAGAAGATGGTAGAGGAACTTATGGATATACTTGGGAACCATCCATTACAATTAATAGAACAGATGCTCAAACAGTGGTTGTAAATCCAGAAGAAACAACAACTTATATTGTTGAGGTAGTTGATAGTATTACTTCATGTGTGGCTAGAGATTCTGTAACCATTAACATCATTCCAATGGTTATTCAAGCAGGTAATGGAATTGGTGCAGATACATTATCATCTTGTGATACTTTATTTACTGTAAATTCGACAGTTGTTTCTGGAGGAGCAGGAGGTTATCAATATACTTGGTCTAGTACTTCGGTTGGACAAACATTAACAAACACAGATCAATCATCAGTATTATTAATTGCTACAGAAAGTGACTTAGCTAGACCAGCTTATACTCAAGTCAATTTAGTGATAGAAGATGCTATTGGTTGTATTGCCACTGATTCTGCTAGAATTGAATGGAATCCTTTGGTAAATGTTGCCATTAACGAACAAGAGTATTTGTGTAAGGATGAAAATAGAACAGTAAGTTTAGTATCAAATGGAGGTACAGGTACAATTACTTATGATTGGAATGTCGTGAATGGAGATGCAATCATTGCGGGAGACACTTCTTCAAATACTTTGATGCTAACAGGTGGTACAGCAGGTCTTAGTTCTACAATAGAAGTAGTAATTACTGATGAGAAACAATGTCAAGCTACTGATCGTATCCAGTTAGTTTCTCATGAATTGACTCCAACATCATTGACATTGACTTATGATACTGTTTGTGTTGGTTCTGAGATTGTAGCAGAAGCAAGTGCACAAAGCTCAATTGCTGGAACTACGATTTTATATAGCTGGGACAATGGAGCTACATTTGAAACTGATACAATTTATCAAAATACAATTCAACAAGATACAACAATTCAAGTGATCATAAGAGATAGTATCTCTACTTGTCAGATTACATTAAGTGATGATGTGATTGCACAAGATATCACTGCTACTATTACTCCTGCTAATTCTATCATTTGTTTTGAAGATACAGCAAGACTTTGTGTAGATGCAGTTGGTGGAGCTACTATCAATAAATATACTTGGCAAATAGATGGTGTAAATACTACTGATACTACAAAATGTGTTGAATTGGATATTCAACCAACAGGCTTAACAACAGGAAGACTTATTAATGTAATTGTTGAAGATGTAACGGGTTGTCAAGATAGTGTTAGTCTTGAATTATTTAAGAATCATGAGATCTTAGCAGATGCAGGTATTGATGATACATTGTGTGTGAATGAAACTTTAACATTGTTAGGTGGAGATCCTACAGGAATTAAAAATGGAGTTTCTACAGACTTAACAACTACTTGGTCAATTACTAGTGGTGAGGATGGAGTAATTACTTCAAATGAAGGCAATTTTGAATTCTCTACTTCTGGTACTCTTGACAATGAGTATAAAGTAGAACTTAAAATTACAGATGATAATGCTCCACAATGTTATGCAATAGATGAGAAAATCATTTATACAAAATCTATCCCTGTTGTTGGTGTGATTGATACTTTCACTTGTGGGCTTGACTCTATTGTCTTGAAAGCTCAAAATACACCTCATGCAGATGGAACAAACTTTACATGGACATTACCAAGTGGATTAGAAATAACACAAGATAGTTTGGAAACTTCTGAGGAAGGAACTTATAAAGTAGTTGCAATCGATACTTTTGGTTGTAGAGCAATAGACGGTGAGTCTTTCATAGTAGATAGATGGAGAGAGCCATCTGTAACCATTGATACAGTTTTAGGTCTTTGTAATAATGGAACAATTAGTTTAGATGCAATACTAGTTTCGGATGATACAACAAATACATTATTTACTTGGGAAGTGCTTACAGGTACTGGAACATTAGTAGATACTAATAGTATTAAATCAAGTTATTTATCATTGAAAGATGAAACTGAATTGATTGTAAGAGCGATTTATGAAAGCAGTTGTCCAACTGTAGTAGATACTTTCACAACAGAAGTATCTCGTGGTCCTGTGCTAGAAGTTAATGTTTCATTAGCTGAAGCAAATATTGAAGACCCTATAGAATATACAGTGACAGGAGATAAAGATAATCTTGTTTATACATGGGAACTAGAAGGTGCTGTGGATGAAGATGCAACAGGAGCTTTTGTACAAACTTCTTATGAGGAAGAAGGAGTATATGAAGCAAAAGTTACTGCTTATGATCCATCAATAGAGTGTTCTGCAAGAGATAGTATTGAGATTACAATCAATAAACTAAATCAACTTTATATTCCAAATGTATTCTCGCCAGCTGCTCAAAATGAAGAAAACCAAGTTTGGAAAATATATGGTAAAAACTTCTCTCCAGAAGAATTCTCTGTGGAGGTATATAACCGATGGGGAGAATTAGTCTTCTATACCGAAGATCTAACACTGATGAGAGGTACAGGATGGACAGGTGTACATTATGAAAAAGACACAGACCAACCTGCTGGAGCATATACCTATATTATCAAAGGAAATTATAAAGAGGACGGACAAACATTCGAAAAAGTAGGAACAGTAACAATTGTTCGATAAATATTAGAAGTCGTGAAAAAAATATTAATTGTTTTATCGCTTTTGGTTTGGGGACAAGGTTGGGCACAAGATGCCACCTTCTCTCAATATTATTCATCATCATTGTATTTAAACCCTGCTTTTTCAGGGTTAGAACCTAATATGACACTAAGTTCAAATTATCGTTCACAATGGAGTAGTATTGTAGAACCTTATGTAACAACACAAGTGTCATTCATTTATCCACTTTATAGTGATGCTTTTAAGGAAACACAAGCAGGAGGTTTAGGTGGTTCATTTTATACAGATAGAGCTGGTTCTGGAAATTTTAGAACAACAGGTTTCAATGTTAATGGAGGTTATCAATTACCATTTGGTGTATTTACTGCACATAAATTAGTATTGGGTGCACAAATTGGGGTTGTACAAAAATCGCTTGATATGTCAAATATGCAATGGGGTGAACAATACAACCCATTCATTGGATTTGATGTAAACCAAACACTTTCTGAAGCAGAGATTGAACCAAGCAATATTTATACAGACATTAGTGCTGGATTGATGTATTACTATAACATGGATGGTATCAGAGATCGAAAATTTAATGGTTTTATTGGTCTTTCTGGTTATCATTTAAATAGACCAAATGAGTCATTAGTTGAAAGTGCTCAAAGCAAGTTACCTATGTTATACAAATTGCATGGTGGAGTAAACATTCCTCTAGCAAAACGTTTTTTTATTTCTCCTAACTTTTTGTATGCACAACAAAATGGATTAAGTCATTTAAATGGAGGTTTGTATCTAAGTTATTTATTGTATGACTCACATAGTTATGCTGCTTTGGAAGGTTCTGAAATTACTTTGGGTGGGTGGTATAGAAACCAAGATGCTTTTATTTTCTTGGTTGGTTTTACCCACAAAGCATATACAATTGGTTTTTCTTATGATTGGAATACTTCTAGTTTGCGTTATGCGACAAGGGGTAGAGGAGCTTATGAAATTTCTCTAACATTAAGAAGACTCAAGAAACATTCATTAACACAAATTTCAACACCAAGAATTTAATTGAAATGATGAAAAAGTACATTCACTTTCTATTGGTTGCTTTGTTGTGTACAGGTTTAAGCATGACAAGTTTTGCTCAGAAAAAAAGCAAAGCTGTAAGGATAGCCGATAAATATTTTGAAGTAGAAGATTATTATTTAGCAACAGACTTCTATAAGAAAGAACTAGAAAATGATATTAATAATGCCTATGCTGTGTATCAATTAGGAGAGTGTCACCGTCACTTTTTTGATTATGAAATGGCAAAAAAATGGTATGCAAGATGTCTTGAGCTAGATGCAGATAATTATCCATTAGCAAGGTATTATTATGGTGTCATGCTAAAGGTAGAAGGAGAGTATCAGAAGGCAGAAGAGGCTTTGTTGGAGTTTATGAATACTTATGAACCAACAGACTCCTCTGATCGCTACAAAGAGTTGGCTCAACTTGAATATGATGGTGCAGCTTTGGCATTGGATGAATTACAAAAACCAATTAGGGATTTTGAGTTTCATAATGTGGAAATGGGAGTAAATACAAGTTATTCTGAATTTTCACCTGCTATTTACCAAAATGATAGTTCGATTATTTTTGCTTCTTCTCGACTTACAGAGAAAAATGATGATATTCATGGGCATTTTGGAGAAGGTTTTGTTGATAATTTTTGGTTCGAAAAAACAGAAGATGGTTGGGTAGAAAGAACACATAAAAACGAGAAACTAGAAGTTATTAACTCTGAATTCAATGATGGAGCAGGGGTTTTCTCAAAAGAAAGAGATAGATACTATTTCACAAGATGTGATATAAAAATACCAAAGACCAAAAAGTACGAGTGTGCAATTTATGTAACAAGAGATTTACAAGGTGAAAAATGGTCTGATCCTGTGCCCTTAAATAATAACATTAACTTGGCAGGAACTTGGAATGCACAACCTGCTTTAAGCCCAAATGATGATACTTTATTTTTTGTTTCAAAGCGTGATGGGGGTTATGGAGAGCATGATATTTGGTATAGTGTTTTGATTGATGACGGTATTGCAGACAATTGGGGTGAAGCTGTGAATATGGGAGAGCGTATTAATACTCCATATGTTGAGCTTTCTCCAAGTTATTATCGTAAGGAGAATGTTTTATTCTTTGCATCTAATGGTCATCTTGGGTTTGGAGGATTAGATATTTTTATGGTAAGAAAAGGAGGTAATAATGATACTATTCAAAACCTTGGACTTCCTTTTAACTCTAATAAGGATGATTTTGCTTTTGTGTTAGGAGATAAGAAAGGATACTTAACTTCAAATAGAGAAACTGGACAAGGAAATGATGATTTGTTTAAGTTTAATATCAAGAGTAAGGAAGCATTAATTGCTAAAATTGATTCTAAAGAACTTTTGGAAGAGGGAGCAGAGACTGTAAATGTGAAAGGAACAATTTTGTCACAAGGAGTATTGGCAAAGGGAGCTATTGTAATGTTAAAAGATAGCGCTGGTATGGAGTTGACAAGAATTGTAACAAAGAAAGATGGTTATTTTGAATTCAATGAGTTAGACCCAAATAAAAATTATAAAATCACTGTAGATGATGAAAATGCTACATTATTAAATCATATTGTTTATCGTGTGGGTGATTTAAGAATTGAAGGAAACAATAGTAACATTGCTCCAACTGACTCATCTGAAATTGAAAAAAGAATTGCTGTAAAAGGACGTATTTTGGATGAAAAAGGATTACCAAGAGAAGGAGTTACAGTTGCATTACTTGATGGAGAATTAAAAGAACTAAAGACAACAACAACAGATAAAGATGGATTATTTGTATTTGCTGATCTAGAACCAGGTATTAATTATTCTACTGTGGTGAAAGATAAAAGAGGTAGAGTTAAAAATGATGATGATGCACAAGTTAATAATGTCTTAGTTTCTAAAGTTAATAAGAATGATGTCAATACAACTTCTTTGGATGTTGCTTCTACAGGAGAAGTTGCTTCAAGAGTATCTTTTGAAAGTATTTACTTTGCCACTGATAAGTATAGATTAACAGATGAGTCAAAACAAGTACTTGACAAGTTAGTATCTTATTTACAAAGTAGTAGTATTAAGTTGAAAATAGAAATCAATGGTTATACTGATAGTGTTGGTGAAGAAGGATATAATGTGAAGCTAGGTAATAGAAGAGCAAAGTCAACTTACAAATACTTGGTGAAAAAAGGTGTTGACAAAAGTATGATTGTTGTGAATGCTATTGGAGAGAAAAATCCAGCTGCTTCTAATGCAACAGTAGAAGGAAGAAGACTGAATAGAAGAGTAGAAGTTTTTGTAATTGGTGGTGGAGAGTATAGTGCCAAAGCCATGATTCATATCATTCCTCCTAAAACATCTTTGGATGATTTGGCAAATCAGTATGGAATGACAGTGGAAGAAATCAAGAAAGTAAATAATCTAAATTCTGATATTTTAGATGCATACAAGCCTATAAGAGTGCGTAAGAATAGTTTTTCAAATGCACCATTAATGATAGCAGGACAGGGGACAGGAAACCCTGTCCGTCCTTCTTCTGGTAATACTGTTACTTTCAATAATCAATATAATCAAGGTGTAGTATACAATAAATATGATGGTTCTGGTTATTATATGGTGTTACCAAAAAATACTCTTTTTTCGATTGCCAAAGTTTGTAATATATCACTAGATGAATTGCGTAAGTTGAATAATCTTACTGCTGCTTCCACAATTTATCCAGGGCAGGTATTGAAAGTAAATGCTCATGTTGTCGAAACAAAAGAAGAGTATACAAATCGTACAACTTTAGCAGATGCAGGAGTTAATGTATCTGAACAAGCAGGGGAAGTTTTTTCGATTGGTAAAGAATTACGTTATGTAGTGAAAGAGGGAGATACTTTTTATTCAGTATGCAAAGCTTTTAATATGGGTTTTGAAGAATTGAGAATGTTGAATAATCTACCCAATTTTGTTTTATCTCCTCGTATGGTATTGAGAGTGAAAGCTCCAAAAGATGAAGAAAGCGATAACCAATAATTTTTTTAATATTTTTCTGTTTTACAAAGCTTGGCATAACCAATAAACTATTCCTACCTTTGCCAAATGTGGATTTATTATGGCTTAGCAACAGCTCTTTTTTTGAGTTTAAATAACATTTGTAAGAAGTATAGTGTCAAAGATAATGCAGTTTTTCCACTCTTATTAGTTACTAATTTAAGTTCTTTATTACTATTAAGTCCTATTTTTATAGGTTCTCAATTTGCTCCAGAAGCTGTCAAATCTCTTCATTTATACATTCCATCCTTACACCTAGAAGACCATTTTTTTATTGCTATTAAGTCACTTTTAATGACTTGTTCATGGGTGTTAGCTTATTTTGCCTTAAAACATTTACCACTTACTATTGTAAGTCCTATTCGTTCAGCAGGGCCATTTTTTACAGTAATTGGTGCATTAACCATTTATCATGAATCACCAAATACATTACAATGGCTAGGTTTTGTTTTCATTATTCTTTCTATGTTGTTATATGCCAATGTTGGTAAAAAGGAAGGAATTAACTTTAAAAATAATCGATGGATTTGGGCAATTGTAGCAGCTACTTTTTTTGGTTCAAGTAGTGGTTTATATGATAAGTTTTTAATTCAATCAAGAGGTTATGAAGCTCAAACTGTCCAATGGTGGTTTTTCTTTTATGTAGTGCTTTTTATGGGAGTAATTGTAAGTATCGTTTGGCTTCCTAATCGAGAAAAATATGGGGCATTCAAATGGTCATGGACAATTCCTGCGATTGGTTTATTAATGGCATTAGCTGATTTTACTTATTTTAGAGGACTCCAAGAGCCAGATACTATGATTATGTTGATGTCTGCCATTAAACGTAGTCAAATTCTTTTTACAGTACTTATTGGTGGTTTAATTTTTAGAGAGAAAAATAAACGACAAAAATTACTTCCACTTTCAGGTGTTTTGCTTGGAGTGCTATTGTTAGTTTTGGGATAAATTCTTATTACTGAAAATAAATATAAATCACATTACTAGGTAAGAGGCAACCAAATTTTACAATGAAAACTAACTAATCTATGAAAATTAACTCAAATCAAGAAAATAGATGGATAGGGTCTGCTGGAGGTCCTTGCATCATTATTAGTTCAAATGATTTATCAAAGTGGAGTGGGACAGGAAAAATTGATGCAATCAAAGATGGTAAGTATGAAGAAGCAGACGATTTTATGGATGCTTCTCAAGCACATTATGGATTAGCTTGCGAAGGTTTCGAAGATATTGTAAAAGTGGAAATTGATGACTTTGAATATACTCCTTTGATCATAGGAGGAGAGCCTTCTCAAATGAAGTTTACAGATACTGATGAACAAGGTACTTTTTATTTGGTTAGATGGGTTTATGGAGAATCTGAAGAGGAGTTTGAAGGGTATATGTCTTTTGATAATTTTAATAAAATAGATACATGGCAAGAAGACTTTCATGTTAATATTGATGCTGAGTTTTCCTTAATGGATTCAGCTATTTGTGGGATAGATATCCCAGAATTAGATGATGCTGGAGATTTTATCTCTTTTAGTGTTATCAAAGGTTCTTATGAAGTCTCAACTGTAGAGTATGAACCAGACGAAGAAACTTGCATGTTAATTCACAGATTTAAAAAGAAAGGTTAAAAATATGAAATACATTATTTATTCATTTCTAGCAGTACTTTTGGTAAGTGCTAACCAAGTTCAAGAAACGACACTTGACAAAGCAATAAAATATCATGATTCACAAGCAAAATGGGCTACCTTAAAAGATAGTTTCCAATTGATCAGTAATTCAAAGTGGTCTGATTGGAAAGATGAACATTTGACAATTCATATAGATGTAGCTCAAAACTCTTTGACTTATAAAAACGAAGAAAGAAATATTGCTTGTCAGTTTACTGGAGATGAAACAACTGCTTTAATTGATTCTTGTGATTGTTCTTCTTATGCTTCATGGACAAAAAACTTCTATACATATATTTGGGGTTTGCCTATGAAGTTGAAAGACGAAGGTACTATAGTGACAGAAGCTAAACTAGTTAAGTTTTTTGGAGATTCTTGTCATATATTGAAGGTTTCTTATGAGAAAGAAGATTGGGAATACTATTTCAAAAAAGATACTTATTATTTAGCAGGCTTTCGCTTTGAAATGAAAGGAGAAAAAGGGGGAGGAGAAATTGTAAGACATGAAGGTGTTTCGAACTGGAATGGAATCATTACTCCTACAAAAAGATCTTGGTATGATTTAGATACTACTTTACTGGGAACAGATAAGTTTACGTTGGAAAAATAAACAATAACAAATGTCATTTTGAATGGTTATTTGAACATAATACCACACACTAATTAGATGAATAAAATTCAACACATAGAAGAAGAAATTTCTCAACTAAGAAGCCAACTCCAAACTCACCAGTTGTATAAAAATCTTAATGAAATTGATGATGTTAAGGTTTTTATGGAAAATCATGTATTTGCTGTCTGGGACTTTATGTCACTTTTAAAAAGCTTACAATTAAGTTTAACAAGTATTACGATTCCTTGGACTCCTGTTCAAAATCCAGTTTTATCAAGATTTATAAATGAGATTGTACATGGAGAAGAAAGTGATATTAATGAGTTAGGAGAGCCTAAAAGTCATTTCGAAATGTATTTGGATGCCATGATACAAGTGGGAGCAAATACAAGTCAAATAGATACATTTATAAAACTTATTCAAGAAGGTACTTTTATTGAAAATGCATTGAATGACATTTCATTGGACAAAAGAGTAGCAGATTTTGTTAGGTATTCATTTGATATTATTAGCACTAATAAAGCTCATTTGGTAGCTTCAGCATTTACTTTTGGAAGAGAAGATGTGATTCCAGATATGTTTATTGAAATTCTTAATTCTGCTGATTCTGAGAATAAAACTTATAATAAACTTAGATACTATTTAGAACGTCATATAGAGCTTGATGGAGACGAACATGGTCCTCTTTCTCTCAAAATGATTTCAGAGCTTTGTGGTGAAGATGAAACAAAGTGGAATGAAACATTAGCAGTTGCCAAAGAAGCTTTGCTGAAAAGAATTGCTCTTTGGGATGCTATTGATGATTTGATTAAAAACAACTCTTAAAGAAGATTCAAAATCTATATTTTTTACAAGAAAAAATCCCCACTTGTTCTAAACAGGTGGGGATTTTCTTTATAATAATAATTAGTTTGTTCTTATTTCTTTAAGTCAACTAATGCACCTTCAATAATTTTATCAACTACTGATGGATCTAATAAAGTAGAAGTATCTCCTAAAGAAGAAACATCACCCTCAGCAACTTTTCTTAAGATTCTTCTCATGATTTTACCAGAACGAGTTTTTGGTAAACCAGGAACAACTTGGATATGGTCAGGCTTAGCAATTGGTCCGATTTCTCTAATAATCTCACCTAATACCTCTTTTTTGAATGCAGCTTCATCAGCAGGAGCCTCATCACAAATAACATAAGCATAAACTCCTTGTCCCTTGATATCGTGTGGGAAACCAACAACAGCAGATTCAATTACATTTTTATGAGTATTAATAGCATCTTCAATTTCAGCAGTACCCATTCTGTGTCCTGATACATTTAATACATCATCAACACGTCCTGTAATTCTGTAATATCCATCAGCATCTCTTTTTGCTCCATCACCAGTGAAGTATTTTCCTGGGTAAGTAGAGAAGTAAGCAGACTTACATCTATCATGGTCTCCATAAGTTGTGCGGATAATTGACGGCCAAGGGAAACTAATACATAAGTTACCTTCTACATCATTACCTTCAACAACATTTCCATCATTATCAACTAACTCTAACTGAATACCAGGCATTGGTAAAGTAGCAAAAGTTGGTTTTTCTGGAGTAATACCAGCCATAGGAGAAATCAAGAAACCAGCAGTTTCTGTTTGCCAGTAAGTATCAACAATAGGACATTTTTCCTTACCAATGTTTTTGTAATACCATTGCCAAGCTTCCTCATTGATAGGCTCACCTACAGAACCTAATGCTCTGATAGAACTTAAGTCATATTTGTCAACAACTTCAGTACCGAATCCTTGTAGTGCTCTAATTGCAGTAGGAGCAGTATAGAAGATATTTACTTTGTATTTTTCACATACTTGCCAGAAACGACCTGCATCTGGATAAGTCGGAACTCCTTCAAACATTAATGAAGTAGCACCTGCTAATAATGGACCGTAGATGATATAAGAGTGACCTGTAATCCAACCAATATCAGCAGTACACCAATATACTTCACCTTCCTCATATTGGAATGCATTTCTGAAAGTATAATCAGTATATACCATATATCCACCTGTTGTATGAACAACTCCTTTTGGAGCTCCAGTAGAACCAGATGTATAAAGAATGAATAACTCATCTTCTGCACCTACTTCAGCAGCCTCATTTTCTGCACTTGCATTAGCTACTTCAGCATCCCACCAGAAATCTCTACCTTCTACCATTGTAACTTCTGCTTTTGTTCTTTCTTTCACAAATACAGTTTCAATAGAAGTACAGTTTTCTAATGCTTCATCAACAACCTTTTTTACAGGGATATTTTTTGCTCCACGGAAGTTACCATCAGAAGTGATAACAGCTTTTGCAGAAGCAGCATTGATTCTGTCAGCTAAGGCAGTAGAAGAGAAACCAGCAAAAACCACAGAGTGGATAGCTCCAATTCTAGCACAAGCCAAACAAGCAATTGCTAATTCAGGAATCATAGGCATGTACATACATACTCTATCTCCTTTTGTAATGCCTTTTGACAATAAAACGTTTGCAAACTTACAAACAGCTTCATGTAATTCCTTATAAGTGTAAGTTACACCTTCTTCGTTTGGTTCGTTTGGTTCCCATACAATGGCAGCTTGATCACCACGAGTTTCTAAATGACGGTCTAAGCAGTTTTCAGTAATGTTTAATGTTGCTCCATCAAACCATTTTACATTTGGAGTCTCAAATTCCCAGTCTAAAACTTTGTCCCATTTTTTCTTCCAAGTAAAGTTTTCAGCTTGCTCAGCCCAAAATCCTTCTGGATTTTCTACGCTTTTAGCATATTCCGCTTTATACTCTTCAAAAGTTGTAATTCTGCTAGCCATAATTATCTTAAATGTTTATAAAAAGTGTTCGTATTTTGGTAATTCTTTTCAATTAATTCTTTTAAATTAGTGATTTATCAGATAAATACAAAACTTCACAGAATGAAAGCCAACCTTTTATTTATTTTTTGCATTTCGATTTTTTTTTCGGTTTTAGGTCACAAAGGTTCTGCAGTTGTTGAAAATATTACACTGGTTGGTAATAAAAAAACAAAGGATAAAATTATTCTTAGAGAGTTAGATATTCATGAAGGGGATACAATTCTTTGGACTAGGCAAAAAGAAGTAGAAGAACGCAACAGAAATAAAGTGTTTAATACTCAGTTGTTTGTGGAGTCTACAATAAAACTTACACCTTACCCTAATGATAGCACTAAGTGTGATTTGGTCATACAAGTAAAAGAAAGGTGGTATATTTTTCCTTCTCCTATACTAGAACTTGCAGATAGAAATTTTAATGAGTGGTGGGCAGATCAAAATCGAGATTATTCAAGGCTTGAATATGGCATTCGTTTTACTCATGAGAATTTTAGAGGAAGAAAAGAACAATTACGTTTGGTTTTACAAGGTGGATTTACCAATAAATATGAGCTGTCTTATACGATTCCTTACATTAACAAAAAACAAACTACAGGTCTAAAGTTCTCTATTTCTTATTCTCAAAATAAGCAAGTAGCTTTTCAGACAAATGACCATAAATTAGATTACTATAAAAGTGAAAAAATATTAAGAGAACGTTTTTATACAGGTATCTCTCTTTCTAAAAGAAATAAGTTTTATGGAAACCATTATTGTAGCTTAATTTATCATGCTAATCGTGTACATGATTCATTATTGGTTTTGAATGATCGATTTTTTTTGAATAATTCTAATAAACAAAAGTACTTTAGGTTATACTATCGATATACTTATGACAAAAGAGATGTTTCTGTATATCCACTCAAAGGATATTTTATACAAGCAGTTGCAGAACAGACAGGTTTAGGAATATTTGGAGATGTAAATATGACTCTTCTTCGAGGAAAATATACAAAGTTCTTTGACTTGACTCATCAGTTTTTTTCTGCCCACTCTCTCCAAGCACAAATAACAAGCCCTAGAAATCAAGGGTATTTTCAAGTACAAGGTTTAGGTCTAGGTTATGGAGAAACCCTAGTAAGAGGCTATGAGCTGAATGTTGTAGATGGACAGCATACAATAATAAGTCGTCATGAAATTAAAAGACATCTTTTCTCTTATAAACACAATTTAAAAGGTTGGGTACCCATTAAGCAATTCAATGTCATTCCTTATTCTTGGTATTTCAAAACCTATTTTGACATTGGTTATGTTGTTGATAATGCTTATAATCCTCTCAATGAACGTCTTGCCAATCGGATATTAATAGGATATGGAGCTGGAATTGATATTTTTTCTTTTTATGATTTTGTGATGAGATTAGAATATTCATTCAATAATGTGAATGAACATGGTTTTTTCTTGTCTGCTACGTCTGCTTTTTAAGTTGAAACATGTAAGCTATCAGGAATTACTTTGAAGTGTAACTGAGATGTGGTTTCAATTGGCTCTCCATCCAAATGGACAAATTCTTGAGAAGGGTTTTCAATTGTAACTTCTTCTACAGGAATTGCTTCATAGTATTTGAAAGTATGAATTTTTTTGGTGATGATTTTAAAGCAGAGAGAAACAAGACTCCAAGAAGGTACTCTTCTGATAATACAAACTTCTAACTTTCCATCTTGAATATTAGATAAGGGAGAGATTAATACATCATTTCCAAATTGATTTGCATTGGCAACTGTCACAAGATTAGCTACAACAGTTTTGTTTTTCAATTTATATGTTTTTGGTTTATAATCTTTGAGTGCTTTAATTGTACATTTTACATAAGTCCATAAACCTCTTGAGCTTTGCTCATCAAAAACTTTGGCAATATATCCATCAAAACCAACACCTGCTGTACAAAAGAAAGCTTGTCCATTAAGAGTACAAGTATCTATAATACTTTCTCTTTGATCATTAAGGTATTTTATAGCTTTTACAGTGTTTAAAGGAATTTTTAAGTGTCTTGCCAGACCATTTCCAGAACCCATAGGAATAATTCCTAAAATTGTTTTAGAACCAACCAAAGCTCCTGCAATTTCATTAATTGTTCCATCTCCTCCTACAGCAACAATTAGCTCATATTTGTTAATTGCTTGTTGAGCTAATTCTTTTCCATGACCAGCATATTTTGTAGAAGTAATTTCATATTCAAACAAGTTAGTGTCTAAATATTGTTTGATGAGTTCAGGAATATTCTTTTTCTTTTCGACTCCTGCAATTGGGTTGATGATAAATAAAGTTTTTTTCATAAATCCTGTAGAAGGCAAAAGACAGTACTAAATTAGCACTGTCTTTATTTTTTTATTTTTGTTGTTTTTTTACGATATGATCTACTAATTTTTGACATAAAGCCTCCATTTCATCAGCCATAAAGTCATCACCAGTAGCACTTCTAATTGTTTGTGCCATTCCCCCCAAAGAATCTACACACAAACGCTTCATTTCGTCTACACTCATATCCTTGCTCCATAAATCGATACGAAGTGTGTTTTTTTGTTCAGGATCCCATAATGATAATAAAATTGCGTCTGTTACGCTAGGGCTATCACTTGGTTTATCCGTAGCATCCCAAGTAATTTTTTCTGGAACATTATTATCATCTAATGAGATGTTAAAATTAATTTCTGACTTTTTCATAATGTTATTATGCAATAATAGATAATACAGACTGTTTGTCTTTTTCGAGTTGTTGTTGTAGTTCTTCTAGAGACGAAAAACGTTGTTCATTTCGAATATATGCAAGGAATTTTATCATCATTTCTTGATGATAAATATCTTGTGTGAAATCAAAAATATTAACTTCAATACTCTCAGACTTACCATTGAGTGTAGGTCTATTTCCAATATTGAGCATACCTTGATAAATTTTATTTTCGAAGATGATTTCTACAGCATAAACTCCTTTTTGTGGAATTAGTTTAAAATCATCTATCAATTCAATATTTGCAGTTGGAAAACCAATTTTTCGACCATTTTGTTCTCCAGCTACTACTTTTCCACTCAGAGAATATTTAGTCCCTAGGTAGTTATTTGTTGTCAGAATATCTCCTTTTTTGAGTGATTCTCTGATTTTTGTAGAACTCACCCCTATATTATCTACATCTTGTCTTGGGATTTCTTCTAGACTAAAAGGAAAATTTTGAGGATGATTCATTAAGTATTCAAAGCTACCTTCTCTATTTCTTCCAAAACGATGATCATATCCAATAATAAGATGATGTGTTCCTATTTTTTGGATTAAGATATTTTCGATAAATTCTAATGAACTTTGTTGAGCAAAATCTTTGGTGAAAGGAATAATGATAAGATGATCAATATTTTGCTGAGTTAATAAGCTAATTTTCTCATCTAATGTATTAAGTAGTTTTAGATTTTGACTAGAAGAAGAAATAACGAAACGAGGATGAGGCCAAAATGTTAGTACAATACTTTCTCCTTTATGCCTTTTTGAGGCTTCTTTGAGATGTTGCAAAATCACTTGATGTCCTTTGTGTACTCCATCAAAAGTACCACTTGTGACCACTGGATTTGTGAACTTAGGTAAATTATCTAAACCATGATGTACCTGCATACTACACTTCTTCTTCGTCTCTTGAATCTTTTACCAAATTTACAAAATCTTCTACTTCATAAGCATTTTCTAATAAAAATTCACCTATACGAGTACGAGTAAGTGCAGACATATAAGCTCCAGCTCCCAAAGCTTCTCCCAAATCTCTCACTAAGCTTCTAATATAAGTTCCTTTACTACAAACCACTCTAAAATCAACTTTTGGCAAATCAATGTTTGTAATTTCAAAAGTGGTAATTGTAACTTTTCTTGCTTTGATAATTACTTCTTCTCCTTTTCTCGCTTTTTTGTAAACTCGCTCTCCGTTCACTTTGATAGCAGAATGCATAGGAGGAACTTGTTCTATTTCCCCAAGAAAATCTTGTACCTTCTCTTGAATAAGCTCTGGAGTAATGTGAGAAATATCAAATGTTTGATTTACTTCTGTTTCTAAATCGTAAGAAGGAGTAGTTTCTCCCAAAACCAATTGTCCAGTATATTCTTTTTCTTGTGCTTGATAACTATCAATCTGTTTAGTCATCTTTCCTGTACACAAAATAAGTAATCCTGTGGCCAAAGGGTCTAGTGTTCCTGCATGTCCAATTTTTTTGATGCGTAAACTATATTTTAGTTTTTTTACCACATCAAAAGATGTCCATTCGTAAGGTTTATTAATAAGAAGGCATTCGCCTGTCTGAAAATCAAATTTCATAGAAGTATTTTATTACCAACTTGCATATATGGCGATTGCACCTACCACAAAACAATAAATCGCAAAATAGCTTAATTTTCCTTTTTTTACGAGTTTGATCATCCATTGACAAGCAACCAAACCAGTAATGAAAGCTGCAATAAATCCAATTACTAAACTACTAAAACCATTGCTGTGTATGTCAATCTCTCCATCTAAAATGGATTTTGCAATTTTGGCAAAAATAAGAGGAACAACCATTAAAAAAGAAAAACGAGCAGCTCTTTCTTTGTCAATTCCTAATAATACAGAAGTAGATATTGTAGCTCCCGAACGAGAAATTCCAGGCAAAATAGCAATTGCTTGTGAAATTCCGATGATAAATGAATTAAGATAACTCACAGGTTTATCAGTAGCTTTTGCTCTTTCGGCCAATAATAGTAGCACTCCAGTGAGTAGCAGCATAAAACCAACCAATAAAATCTGTCCTTCAAAGAAAGAATCTATTTGATCCTTGAAAACAACTCCAACAATAGCTGCTGGAATCATAGAGATAATGATCTTTAGAGAGAATGCTTTTTCTTCATTCATCCCTTTACTGAACAAACCTTTGAAGATATCCAGAATATCTTTTCTGAAAATTACAAGAGTACTTAGAGCAGTAGCTAGATGTAAAACCACTGTCATTGTAATACTTTCTTGTGGAATCATTTTTTCATCCTTCAATAGTGCTTTTGCAATTTCTAGATGACCACTACTACTTACTGGTAAGAATTCAGTAAGTCCTTGCACAATCCCTAAAATGATACTTTCAATAATTTCTTCCATACCAATAAATATTTACTCTTCTTTCTTTTTGGGTTTGTATAAGATCGCTACAAATTGGATCATAAAACCAATGAATAAGATAATAGGTCCTGTTGTTAATTGTTTATCTCCAAAAACATCTTTTTCTGTTCCTGATGCCATTGTGATAAACCCAATTGCTAAAACCAATATACCTATTCCCATAATGATATAGTTGATTGCACCAAATGCTAATTTGCTATTCTTATTTTCCATTTTATAATTTAGTATAGATCGTCTAAAGACATTTGTAAATATTTTTTCACAGCCCTAAAAGAGCTTAATAAACCGATAAACATTCCTAACAAAGGTAAAGCTCCTAAAAGAATTAAAATATAAAGAGAGCTATTTGTATAGATTTGTTGAAATCCTCCATAAAAATTCTGTTGTGCAAGCATCAATAAACCATAGATAACCGAAGAGCTAATGAGACCTGCAAGAAGACCATGCAATCCTGCTCTTTTTAAGAATGGAGCTTGTATAAAACCTGCTGTTGCACCTACTAGTTGCATACTTCTAATTAAGAAACGTTGTGAAAATAACGCTAACTTAATTGTGTTATTGATCAAGATAATAATTGTGAGACTTGATAGTGCAGTAAGTAATATCATAACAATACTAATTGTTTGGATATTATTATGAATCTTAACAATCAATGATTCCAAATGTTCATTCAAATCTACTTCAAAGACACCTTGCATTTTTTCAATTTCAGTCTTAATAATCTGTAATTGATTTAGTTTTGAATATTCTGGATGAACTTTAAATTTAATAGAAGATGGGATAGGGCTTACAGATAGAATTCCTGAAAAATCCTCACCAGTATCATTGATGTATTTATTTTTTGCTTCTTGTTGAGAGATGTATGTGATTTCAGCTTTATTATTTTGTTTGTTTACATAAGGCTTAGAAGAGAGAAGTTTAATTACCTTAATGCGTTGATTCTCTGAAATACTTTGTTGGAGGTAAACATGCAGCTCAATATTTTTTTTGATAAAATCAGTAGAGCTATTCACCAAAATAAGAAGAGACCCAAAAAGTCCTAATACTGTAAGTGATAGAAATATGCTAAAAAGTACCACAGTAAAAGGGTAGCTTCCTAAGACTTTTTTCTTATTATGTTTTTGAGATGATGTCAAAACAAAAGCAGTTTGTATAAAATTAAATCAATTTTACACAAACTGCGTTTAAAAAGGAAGAATTATTTAGTTTTTAATTCAGACAAGATACCCTTATCTACTACTTCAACTAGTTTTTCTGTTTTTCCTTGAGAATTTTTAATGGTGTAGAACCTATTTTCAAATTTTAAATAGAGTGGAGAGTCTTTACCTTCTTGTAAGTCATATACTGTATAAGTATCTCCAGAAAAGTTTCCAATTAATTTTAAGCTTTCTCCATCATATTGGTAGTGGAACATATTTTTCTTATGCTCTACTATTGGTACCAAACTAGAATTAATCTCTAAATCATCTTGAGAGACAATATTATTGTGTTCATGATGATCACCACTACTATGTGTAATGTCTTCATGAGAATTATCATCAATTTCTGTTGGTATTGTTGGAATCGCTGGACTTGCTACTACTTCATTAGTGGCAGGAGTAGAGAGTGAAGTATGCTCTACTTTTTCTTTTACTACTGTTTCAATGTTAGTATTTTGTGTCACAAATGTTTCAGGTTCACTTACAATTGTTTCATTTGTTGTCTCAATCACTTCATCTACTTTGTGATCAAGTATTTGATTTTGTGTTTGTTCAAGGTGTTGTGTTGGGATATTTTCTGTAGAATTAGCATTCCACAATAATAATCCTGCCACAGATGTTCCAACTACTACAGATGCTCCAATCAACCATGGTTTAATATTGAATGTGTTTGTAGCAGAAACATTAAGTGAATTCAATCTGCTTTTAAGTTCAGAATGTCTTGATTCTTGTAAAGCGGAAATAATACCTTGTTGTAAGCTAACTTCGCTTTTCAAGTCGGGATTCTGAGCCATTTCGCTTTCAAATTGTAAGCTTTCTGCATCAGACATTCCTCCCATCAAGTAGGCGTCTATTTTATTTTGTATTTCCATAAGTTTCTTAGTCCATGAAGTCTTCTATTGAGTACTTCTCTTTCACTAACTTATCTAATGCTTTTTTGCATTTATATTTCTTTGTTTTGGCTGTGTCAGCATTGGAGAAGTTCATCTCTTTTGCAATTTCTTTCATAGAAAGTCCATCAAAGTAGTAGAGTGTCAAAACTTTTTTACAAGTTTCTCCTAACTCTGAAATACATTCATGAACTAGCCTTTTGCGTTCATCTTCTTCAATAGTTAAATTTTGAATACCATCTTTTTCTTCATAACTAAGTCTACGCTTTTGATCTAATTCCTTAAGCCAAAGGTTTCGACAAATACTATAAAGATAAGTACTGATTTTTGAAGTCAAAACAAGTTTTTTGCCTCGCACTTTTTGCCAAAAAACAATTAGTGCATCTTGGAAAATGTCTCTAGCTTCTTCTTCTGTACCACTATTCTTAATGATCATATTTACAATCATTCGGTAATTTTTGGTATACAGAAAATCTATTGCTTTCTCATCTCCCTCTTCAATTTTAGTTATGACTTCGGTGTCTTTCATAAAGAAGATGTATTTAATAAGTAATACGAAATATTAAAAATAGGTAACCTTAAATTCTTTTTTCCTAAAAAATAAAAAAGAGTATTTGGAAATTCAATACTCTTGTTAGTTACAAACTTCAAAAAAAACGATAATGTTTTAATATCAATATGGCTTTAATTTTCTGAAAAATCAACTGAACAAGAGTATTGTTGTGAAATTGGATTGTTATTTTTTGATATAAGCCAGAAACTCACGCTTATATTCTTCTTCTTGCAGTCTTCCAGAATAGTGACCAGTTACAGTACTACTATGAGTGTCTTTGACTCCTCTTGATGAGACACACAAATGCGAAGAATCAACAACTACAGCAATGTCTTCTGTACCCAAAGCTTCTTTTAAATCCTCTGCAATTTGCATTGTTAAACGTTCTTGTACTTGAGGACGTCTAGCATAATATTGTACAATTCTATTGATTTTGGAAAGTCCAACTACTTTTTTGTTTGGCATGTAAGCAACATGTGCTTTTCCAAAGAATGGTACAAAGTGATGCTCACAGTTAGAATAAAATGAAATATCTTTTTCTACTAACAATTCTTTGTATTGAAATTTATTTTCAAACAATTTTGTTTCAGGTCTATTTTCAGGATCTAAACCACTGAAAATTTCTTCTACGTACATTTTTGCAACACGAAGAGGTGTTCCTTTTAAACTATCATCTGTTAAATCTAATCCCAAGATCTCCATTATCTCTTGGAATTTTTCCTGTATCAATTCAATTTTTTCCCCGTTGCTTCTTTCAAAAGCATCTGATCTAAGGGGAGTGTTAATAGAAGTAGCAATATGCTCATTTCCGATTTCCTCTATCGATAGAAGATCAGTCAGCTGGGTATTCGACAAAGTTTCTTTCTGTTTCATATAAAACTACTTTTAAATCATATTTTGTATCAAGTTCAGCCCTTAAAATATCCCAGATTACTACTGCAATATTTTCAGCTGTTGGATTAAGGTTTTTAAATTCCTCTGTATCTAAATTAAGGTTCTTGTGGTCAAATTTATTGGCTACTTTTTCCTTAATGATATTACCTAAATACTTTAGGTCAATTACAAAACCTGTTTCAGGATCTACTTCTCCTGTTACTCTAACAATAAGTTCATAGTTGTGACCGTGAAAGTTAGGATTATTACATAACCCAAATACTTGGTCATTTTTTTCATCACTCCAGTCAGGTCTGTATAAGCGATGTGCAGCATTAAAATGCTCTTTTCTGCAAACAGTTATTCGCATAAGTTATTGATTGTAAAATTGTACGTATATGTACTAACAGTAATTTCACTAAATTAGTTGAAAAAGCAGATAAATTTAAAATCTAATTGGTTTAATTTTGAACTTATCTATCCAAATGCTCGTTTTGTGGTCATAAAAGAAATAATATTTGGTGAAAATGCTTTTTTGCAAAAGAAAATTTCAAGACATTTGCACTAAATATTGTTTTAGCAAAATAATATTTGGTAAAATAAGGAAAGCTTATGAATTTTGAAGATATACAAAAACAAATAGAGAAGTATAAGGATGAAGGTAAGACTTTATTTACAACTTCTTCTTTTCAATCTCATAGTATTGTATTGTTACATATATTAAGTAGAATTGATAAAACAATTCCTGTTCATTTTATTAATACAGGTTTTCATTTTCCAGATACATTGCGTTTTAGAGATGAAATTGTAGATCGATTTGGGTTAAATATGGTGGATGTAAAATCAGAGACACCAAAGCTGTTACAGAGAAATAGTGCTGGTAATTTCTTATATACTTCGGAGCCTGATTACTGTTGCCACTTAAATAAAGTCACTCCTCTTGATGCTGTTATGAGAGAGTATGATATTTGGATTAATGGAGTAAGAGGAGATCAGAGTGCAACTAGAAAAGCAATGCTTGTTGAACAACCTGCTCCACATGATACTATGCGTTTTCACCCAATGTTAGATTGGACAAGTAAAACGATTTATGACTATCGTAAAGAATTTGATTTACCAAGTCATCCAATGGAATCCAAAGGATATTTGAGCATTGGTTGTGAACCATGTACTCGTAAATTTGACTTTGAGATGCAAGAGCGAGAAGCTCGTTGGTTTGGTATGAATAAAACAGAGTGTGGTTTACATACTCAGTTGATTGAAAAATAAAATTGCTGAATACATGAAAATATTAATAACTGGTGGTGCTGGATATATTGGTGGTGAATTAACATATCAATTAGCCAACCATGATGATGTAGAGGAAGTTGTAGTATATGATAACCTCAATAGAGGAAATTACAACTTGTTTATCAGTAATCGTAATCGAATCACAAATGACAAGGTTCGTTTTGTATACGGTGATTTGTTGGATAGCAGAACATTAAAGTCTGCAATTAAAGGAATTGATGTAGTTTATCATTTGGCTGCCAAAGTAACTAATCCTTTTGAAACAGTGGATACTAATGTTTTTGAACAAGTGAATCATTGGGGGACAGCAGAGGTTGTGGCTTTGGTAGAAGAAACAGAAACTGTTAAAAAATTCTATTATTTGAGTAGTACAGCAGTTTATGGGTTTTCTGCAAAAGGAGAGTTCTTAACAGAAGATTCTCGCTTAAATCCTCGTTCGTTCTATGGTATTTCTAAGATGAGAGGAGAGGAGCAAGTTGCTCGTTTATTAGAAAAGATTGATGGTGCAATTATTCGTTGTGGAAATGTTTATGGTTACACTCCTTCAATTCGTTTTGACTCTGTAATCAATCGTTTTGCTTTTGATTCCAATTTCAATAATCGTATTTCGATTCATGGAAATGGTAAACAGTCTCGTTCATTTATCCATGTTTCTAAGTTAATGACTTTGTTGGAAGATTTACGCAATGATAAAGTGCCAAATGGTATTTATAATTTTGCTGATAAAAATTTACAGATTTTGGATTTGGTTGATGTATTCAAAGAAGTCTATCCAGAATTAGAGTTTATCTTTATCAATCAGCATTTAGATTTACGTGATTTGACAATTGATTTGGATTTGAAACTCAAAGAGTATATTTCAGTTTCTGATTCAGATTTTAAAGAAGAGATATTAGCAATGAAAAATGAATCATTTTCATTCTAAAAGTAAAAAGAGACTGTTCATTGTTGAGCAGTCTCTTTTTTTATTTACCTCCTAATTTTATTTAAGGTTGATGACAGTAATTCCTGCACCTCCTCGGTCTTCGTGAGCATCTTCCATTGATTGTATATAAGAAAGTCCCTTGAGATGCTGACGAATCATTGGTCTCAAAATTCCATTCCCTTTACCATGTAAGATATTCACAGCTTGTGTACCCGAAATAATTGCTTTATCAATAAAAGCATCTACAGCACCCAATGCTTCAATCGTTCTCATACCTCTTACATCTAGTTCACTAGAAAAGTTGGCAGTGCTTTTTATCATGCTACTTCCTACTGTAGAACTTGATTTTTTCACTTTCTTTTTGCTATAAGATGGAGCAATGTGAAGTTTTTGTAAGCGAGATTTTTTTACATGAATACGTAATTCGCCCACCATTACTTCTACTTGATTTCCTTTGATACTAATCACCTTGGCAATAGCATCTTGCGAATCAATTTTTACTTCAT